>CAYRJN010000049.1:0-11355 GCA_964424545.1 uncultured Calditrichaceae bacterium | reverse complement strand
CATAAATCGCCTTTGTTTTCGAGATTTATATCGAGTTTCATGTTCTTTAAAAAATCAGGTATGACAATATCGCTTGTTTTTAACTCTTCCTCATAAAACGACAGGAGATCAATATCGCTACTTTTTTTATCCATATAGATATTCTCGGATCTGGATAAAAGCAATTGCCATAAATCGTCGATTTTTAAATCTCTGAAAAATTTTGAATCTCCAAAGATTAAATTTCCATTAAGTATATGAATATTCTTTTTTGTTAAGAGCGTAAAGTCGCCGGTATTTATTAACAATTGAAACATATCCGGTTCTAAAAGTTCGATATTATCGAGTTTAGCTTTAAGGTCAAAAGATTTTATTGAAAGCGCATCCAGACCGATGGCGCCTGATAGAGAGAAAAATCCTTTTCTTAGGGGTAGATTGAAGGTGTCGATCTTTACTGTTTTATTGTCGAAATTAATTGCAATATTCCCATTCTTAACCGTTTCGCCAAGATATTCTTGATTAAATGAAAGTCTGTCAATATCAAAATTTCCTCTAAAATCGGGATTCTTTATATCACCCGATATTGACAACCGACTATTTACTTTACCTTTTACATCTTCTACGACGGAGATGAGCGGATTTATTAGAGATAGATCAAAACCGGTTAATTTAGAGTTTATATATATGCTGTCTAACGTAGTATAACCGGCAATTTCCAATGTTTTTCTATCTTTAATAAAAGAATTAAGATGAATATCGACTTTATTTTTCTTAATGTTAAGCGTTCCTTTTGTAAGCATGGATGTAGAATTGTTTTTAAATGCAATGGAATCAATATTGATTAATGTATCGGAAACGCTTACGCTTAAATTAATATCTTTCAATAAAGCTTCATCGTCATTATTTATTATGCGGCCGTTATTTACGATTAAAAACCCGTCAAAATTAGGGTGAGAATAACTGCCGTTCCACGAAAAATTATGCGTGCTGCGTCCGCTGATATGATATTTTTTCTTTAAAAAGGGGTTAAAGATTTGTAAATCTATATTATTGGCTATAAGGCGGCCTTCGCTATGAGCAATCTTAAACGGATTATCGCTGGAGTCGGAAAAAGAGAAGGACATCTTACCCGTAGATTTTTCACCCGATAAGTATAGTTGCAAGCTATCTATCTGCAGCCTTTGTTTGTAAAATTGTGCGGCCATATAGATTGAATCGGCATAGGTCAAATCGTGATACGAGGGTTTCTTTGCAAAAAAGTCAAAGATTATCCTGCGTTTTTTAAAGTTATGATCGAAACTTGTTAACAGTTTAGCGTTAATTAGCCCTTCTTGAAGCGGCATATCGGGGATAAACGGTTTAATAGCCTTAATTTTAAGGCTGTCGCCTATAATATTTAAATGATATAAAGAGTCTGTTAAAAAAAGCGTACCCGTTATTGATTTTATTGAGTTTTTTAAAGAGAGATTAAAATTGGCATTGTTTAATTTTATATTAATATCGCCGATAAGCGTCATTTGTCCGTTGCTTTTATTGAGGATTAAACGATCAATAAAGAGAAGGTGGTTATTATATTTTATTTGTGTATATACGGAATCTATTTTGTATTGACTAATAAATAAATTATTTAGATTTGCGTCAAATTGACCGCTCAGGTTGTTGATATCGCCGTGAATTTCTCCGTGATAACGAATAATTGCCCTGAGGTTGTTAATATCATAGGGATTAACTAAGGTGTCGTATGAAGCAAAAAATGATCGGGTAATGATTGTCGTCGAATCGGTTTGAGATAAATCGACATTAACGGTATCGATGGATAGATTTCGATAATACAAGGATTTTGCCGTAATATTAGCATTAACTATCGGCCAATCGAAATCACCCTTGAAAAAGAGCGCGCCTTTAACGCGTGGCAGATTAAGCAGTTTCGTAAAAGAATCTATTGAATCAACAACTCCGTAAAAGGCGCCGCTTGTTATATTTTCTTTTAGCTTAAGGGTTAGAGATGCGCTATTATTTTCACCGCGTCTAATGCATACATTTCCTTTTCCATTACTTATCCCGATTTCCGATATGAAATTCTTCTTATCCGTTTTGTTGTGTCTAAAGATTAGTTTCGATGTTAGCGCTATGTTTTTTGCTTCTGCAATACTTCCGGACGCTTGAAGACGTCCGTTAATCGTAAAATTATTTAATAAAATGGACGGTATAAGCCTATTGCTTTCAATATTTATTAATTTCAAATCAAAAGAGAAATTTTTCATTGAAGTATTTCTCATCATACCTTGTCCGGCAAGTCTGCCGCCAAACAGGAGCATGTCTAAGTTTTTTAGGCGGAGTGTATTTTTAGATAAATTAAACGATAGGTTACTCTTTAAAACAGGAATATCGAAAATCGTTATTTTAGAAAATATTGATGAAACATTAAGATCGGAAACATTGCCGTTAACACCTAATTTAAACGTTGTACTGTCGTTTTTATAATAACGTTTAAGCGTATCCCTATTGATAAAAGCGTGCAAAAGATCGCTTAAACGTCCTTTTCCGGCAAATTTACCGTTTAGACTTAGGGGAGCGTCCAGACCGATGTTGAGACGTCCCGTTATGGCAAGTTTGGGAAATATTAATTCTAAGCTGTCAATGCGTATAGCTGAAGAAGCGATTGATGTCGAAAATATAAAGCGATCCGCAAATATCGGCTGTTTAAAATAGTCAAAATAAACGGAATGAAGATTTGCATTTACCTTAAAAATACCGTTTTTTAATGACATCGTTGCGGAAACGTTTTTTCCTGTTACATTCAAAGGAATCGAATTATCGTCATAACATAATTTCGATTTTTGTATTGTAAAATGATCGATTACAATAGACAGGGCAGAAGAGGTATCGTCTTTTTTATCTCTATCCGGATTAATGACATCTAACTGGAACAAGCCGTTGGAATCGCGTTTAACGCAGGCTTTTAGACTGTCTACCCGGATATCGTTTAGTTTTATCTTACCTTTTACAAGAGAGAACAAAGAATAATTTATGCGGCCTTTATTTAAATAGAGGATTGTATCTTCGGCGCTTTTCAAGATTAGATTTTCGATGTCAATGGATGAAAATATATTTGTGTAAACGGCGTCAATATGTGTTTCCAGCGACAGTGTTTTGTTTAAGATGTCGGAAGTATAAGATGTAATCATCTTTTGTCCGACGGATGTATTGAGATAGAGAATGAACCCTACGAATAATATCAGTATTAAGGCAGAGAAAAGAGCGCCGAATTTTATTATGATTTTTAACGGTTTCATTTTATTGTAATTTTATATTAAATGCGTTATAAAATATACAAAAATTTTTAAATTAAAAGGAAGAAAGAATTTTCATAAACTGAAAAAATTGTTTTGAAATAATGCTTTTTACGCCAGTTGACGCTTTCATTATATTTTTTTATGATTAACATAAAAACTAATAAGGGCGCTTTTTATATCGCTCTTCAAAAAAACAAGAGATCTGAAAAATAAAATTTAATAATTTGAAATAATACGCGTTTAATTGTTATATTTGTGTAAATTTTTAAAATTAATCTTTGACGTAAATTGACAATTTATGGGGCCGTAGCGAATTGTTTAAATTATTAACGGAGATATTTGTAATTGATCTCTATTTTTACAATTCACTTCCAAAGAAAAACGTTAATATATTAATAATAGCAGGTGGGAAGAAAATAGTTTAAAATTAGCTTCAACCTAATAATTAACAAGGCGATTTAAACGATTCCCGATTGTTTTTGGACTGCTCGGAAACATTTATCAATATGTCGGGAAACAAAAAATTAAATTCCAATTCAATAGTTGAATCAATTAAATAACGCGATTATGGGTAATCTTTTTAATGATGAAATATATTATAACAGTTCTTTTAGTGTGCGCTGTCTCCTTAAGATTACATGCAAAGAATTCAAGCGATAGCTATGTTAATATAAATAATAGCGATTATTTAACGCTGAATAATTTGCAAAATCAATTCCTGAATTTCAATAAACCGCTTTTATTTTTTCCAAGCTTTACACCTAAAAATCTTGATAAATTTCAAAAGAATACAGAAAAATATTTAGTGTCTACAAAAAGTGAAAATATATTCATTGAACCGGAAATATATATTCATGACTACATGTTGCTTAATAAAAATGCTAAAAATTTTTCCAAAAAGGATTTAACCAAACGGAATTCCATATTTCCATCCGCAAACTCATCCCTATTAAGTGAGAAACGACAAGCTGCTATGCCTGATCATTCTTTAAAAATTTCGCAATTATGGGATTCTTTTCGCGATGATGATTTAGGACAACATTTTGCCGTCGGATGTAAAATTTGGGGAGGTGTCGGCTTGGGGATGATGTTAACGCTGATGGCCGCGCCGAGAAGCGTTACCAAATGGCAGGGAGATTATATTCAAGATGCCTTTTCAAATCTTGAACGCGCATATACCGCGCCCCCTGTTTGGGATAACGATATCTGGCAGTTAAATTATGCGGGACACCCTTACGCAGGCGGATTATATTATAATACAATTCGAGCGCATGGAGGAACGCCTTTTCAATCGCTTTTGTTCAGCGTTTTTATTTCAACGACATGGGAATACGTTTTAGAAGCAACCGCCGAGCAGCCCAGTATTCAGGATCTGTTTGTTACCCCACTTGCGGGCTCCGCTATCGGCGAACTATCCCACCAAGCCACCCTAAAAATGCAAAAAAACGGCTATAATTTTATTGAAAAGGTAGTCGTGACTTTGATAAATCCATTATATATTGTAATCAACGGATTTCATTAGGAGTGAAGCATTGACGAACATAAATCTATATCCACGCTAAAATATTATTATTTAAACATTTTTAATCAGCGGCGTACAAGATCAAAACTAAAGCCGATGGTCATACGGAAATCCTTACTTGAATAATCACCGGTGTAGGGATTACCGTTAATATCGTCTTCTTTTGTAAAACTGGTTCTGGCAAATTCAAATCCCAGATCAACGGAAAAATTTTGAAAGGGGAACGTTACCCCGCCTGTGTAAACATTATCGGCGTTTAGAGCGTCATTTGATTCGCTGTTCATATAGTATCCAAACCTTAATGGATACAATTTTTTTCCTGATACGACCTTATAAAGCAAGCCGAAATGAAGTGAATAGATATTTTCCGCATCCGATTTTTCTCCGTTAATCGTGATATCGCCGAGAGGCTGAGGACGGTAATCAAAGGCGAAAAGCAGTTTTTTAGTAGGTCTGTAGGCTATACCGATTGTATAAAATGTTGGAATATCAAGCGATTTGTTTAAACTGTCGCCCGTCGTTTCAAGCGAATGTGGCAGTACAATATTTGCGCCGATGGATAAGGATTTAATGGGTTTGAACATTAGACCTATATCGGCGCCAAATCCCGTATATTTTTGTTCGTACCCGATAGATTTATCATATTGCGTTTCGCCGTTGAGGGTATAGGTTGTATAGCTATTTTTTTTGCCGCTATAAAAGTTCAGCGTTGCTCCGACCGAAAACATTTTATGGAGTCGAAAACCACCGGCAAGCGCAAAGGCGCCCAAGCCTCCGCCACTATTATTGTTCGTTTCCAGCGAACCGCTGGGGTCGCCAAAAAGAGGACCGCTCAATTTATTTATCTCGTTATGGGAAAAGTCATGGATTCTGCGATACGCGATGCCAACGGTTGTTTTTATTTTACGAAAATTCAAAGGATAGGTGAAGCCGACATAGTTGATTTGGGAATATATATCGGTTGTTACATCCCATGCATCAATTCCAAAATCCTGAAATCCGCTGATATTTACGGAGCTGTTTCCAAACCGGCCGACTACCGTAGCCTGTGCATATCTTTTGGATGTTAAGCCCGCAGAATTCCAAGAAATCGCCGTAGCATCTTCTGCAACTGCTGTATAGGCGTTACCCATACCCACGGCTCGGGCACCGTTGCCGTTGAAGAAAAAATTTGTAATATTTTGCGAAAACGAAATATTGGTTAAAATCAGCAGCCATGAAATATTTTTTAATTTCAAAAAAGGCATAGATCCTCCTAAAAGAGAAAAGCAGATTAAAAAATAGAATAAGTCAGTCCTACTGCTAATACTTGCTTTAGCTGCCTTTTTGGCGATATATTTTTATCATACATCAAATCAAACGAAAAACTAACGGAAACATATTTCATTAGCTTAGCAACAAAAAGATTGTTCCAGCGAACGTCCACTTCATCAATCATTGTAAAATCGGAAAATAGCTGTAACATTGATATAAAAATTATATCATCGTTAAATTTAATTTGCAGATCGGTAACCGATTCCGCACCGAGACTATTATCGATTTTCTCTATATTTGATGTGTTTGGGTCATCAGAATAGCTATTAAAATTACGTGTGATCGTTTGTTTAACCGCCACACCGAGCCGAGTTCTGAAAGTTTCGCTGTGTTTATATCCAAAACCAATACTTTCCGTTAAAAACGCCGGGTCCCAAAAATTTGAGACTTCCACTTGTGATGTGTCGCTATACTCATAACCGGATGTTAGCTGCGTTAAGCCTGTTAAGGAAATATATGGGTTTACATGAAGACCCATTTTATAGGAATAAACCGATTCAAGACGTATTTCATCGGATGATTTTTTGGCTATTTCCGAACCGACTTGAGTATTTCCGTATATTAAATAGCCTTTGGTCAGCCAATTGTAATTTAATTCATTTTTTTCAAATTTTGCGCGAAATTCTGCCTGCCAATTCCAAGCATTTTCACCTCCTTTTGACCAATTGTCAAATTTGCTTTGCGAATAATTTAAAGTCACGATAGATTCTTTAATCCATCCGTAAACCGGCTTCTTATCTTTCTTTTCTTCGGCAAAAGCAAAAATTACGGAAAATAACAGTACGGCAACGATAAAATGCAATACACGGATCATGATAGATATCCCTCCAATATTTATTTTACATGTTGAACGTGAGAACTTTTATATAAAATCTGTAAAAATGGGTAAAGCGATTGATATCATTTTTGACTCGATATCTCTTTTATATTAACCCGGAGGCCACATCAAGCGTCTGCCGCTTAAAAGATGCAAATGGACGTGGAAAATACTTTGGCCGGCATCCCTGCCCTCATTTAAAACAAGACGAAATCCTTTTTCATCTAACTTTAGTTTTTTGGCCACATCTCTTGCCACTTTAAATAATTTACACATCAGATAATCGTCAGACTCGTCAAAATCGGAAAGCTTGGCCACATGTTTTTTTGGCACAATCAGCAAATGAACCGGAGCTTGGGGATTGATATCCCAAAAAACGGCAAGCTCTTCATCTTCATATTCAATTTTGCTTGCTTTCCTTTTTGAAAGAATCTGGCAAAATACACAATCTTCTCTTTCCAATTTAACCTCCTTAATTGTTGCTGTAAAATTGAATTACGGCGGTTCCGACTATGGCTGCGGTTTCTGTGCGGAGCCTTGTTTTGCCAAGAGAAACCAAAACAAACCCATTTTTCACCAATGTAAGGCCTTCTTCTTCTGTAAAGCCGCCTTCCGGTCCGACAACAAACAACGTCGTATCTTCAATTTTTTTATGTTCAGCTAAATATTTATGAATTGGTTGATCCTTTTCCGTAAATCCTGCAATTTTCTGTTTATATTTTTGTGAGTATGCGATGAATTCATTAAAGCTATTCAATATTGTTATCTTCGGCAAATAAAATTGCAAAGATTGTTTCATAGCTTGCCTTAGAATTTTATCGAACCGCTCTTTGTTTTTGGAAAAATGGTTGCAATATTGTGATCTAAATAAAATGAACTCATTAATCCCGAGCTCGGTACCTTTTTCTATAATAAATTCCATTCGGTTTTGCCGAATGTAGCCGACAGCGAGAGTCAACGGTCTGTTTTTTAAGTGAACATTTTGAACTTTAATAATTTTAAGTTTCAATTGCGGTTTTACGTCTCTTATTTCGGCAACATACCAATTGCCTATTCCGTCTGTGATGTCTACTATGTCGCTGCGCTTTTTTCTTAGAGTTTTTAGAAGATGTTTCTCTTCAAAACGATCAAGAAATATTGCATCATCTTCTATATTTTGCGGCTGTGCATAAAATAATTCCATTGTTAAAGAAATATCTTAAATTTAAATCAAAAATGCAAAGTTTAATTTACGTAATTATAAAATAAACTACCATATATTCATAATTTTGACTAAATTAATAATCATGTAATTGACTTGGTATTGTCAATTAGTTTATTAGGAGTTTCTAAAAAGGTCAGCCTGAAATATTTTGGCACAACTAAATTTTTACATTATAAAAATTAAATTTAATTAAAGAAAGTGATTGCAATGAATAATATAAAAATCGGTGAATTGGAAATAGGCGACGGTCAGCCTTTGATACTAGTCGGCGGGCCCTGCGTGATTGAGAATGAAACTATTGTTTTAAAAACGGCTGAAAATATAAAAAAAATAACCGATAAAATCGGAATGCCCTTTATATTCAAATCATCCTATTTAAAGGATAATCGCTCCTCTGCGGATTCCTATCAGGGGATCGGTTTGGAAAAAGGCTTAAAGATTTTGCAAAAGGTAAAGGATGATGTAGGGGTTCCCGTTCTTTCGGATATCCATGATCAGCATGATGCCGAAGCCTGCGCCGAGATATTGGACGTTATTCAGATTCCCGCTTTTTTATCTATGCAAACTTCGTTGTTGCTTGCCGTGGCCAAAACGGGGAAAACGATTAATGTAAAAAAAGGGCAGTTTTTATCGGCAAGCGATATGCAAACGGCCGTTAATAAAATCACCGGTGTGGGTAATCAAAACATTATTTTAACGGATCGAGGGACTTTTTTCGGCTACCATAATTTGGTTATGGATATGCGCAATTTAAAAGTTATGCGCGATCTCGGCTATCCTGTAATTCTTGATCCGACTCACGCTATCCGAAAATACGGCGTAAGCAGCAGCGATCGTCGAGGCGGCGCAAAGGAATTTATTTTTCCCTTAACCCGTGCCGGGGTAGCGGCAGGTATTGACGGGATTTTTATAGAAACGCATCCCGATTGTGACAGCGCTTTATGCGATGCGGCAAGTATGCTTCCCTTGCAAAAATTGGAAGAATTGTTAATACAGGCAAAAGCGATTGATGAAATGGTAAAACCTCATCTAAAAAATGATGAAATAGGTATATACGATTACAAATGACCGATATATAATTCTATTTCGGAGGATTTATGACAACAACTCGATTGAGCTGGAAATTTCCCGCCACTTTTTGGACTGCAAATGTAATTGAATTGTTTGAACGCGCCGCTTATTACGGAATGTTCATTGTTTTAACTTTGTTCCTGACCAGGATAGTCGGTTTTACGGATATTGAAACAGGCTGGTTGGTTGCTTTTTTTGCCTCATTTTTATATCTCGCCCCCACGTTTACGGGAGCGCTGGCTGATAAAATGGGTTTTCGTACCGCATTGGCGTTGGCTTTTGTATTGCTATCAGGCGGGTATTTTTTGCTTGGATTTATTATTACAAAATTTATAGCGATAGTTTCTTTGCTGTTAATTCTCATAGGCGGTTCTTTTGTTAAACCGATCATTTCCGGAACGGTCGCCAAATCATCGGATGAAGCGCACCGTTCACGCGCTTTTTCGATATTCTATATGATGGTAAATATCGGCGCTTTTCTCGGTAAATCCATTGCCAAACCTTTAAGAACCGAATTGGGTTTAGAGTATATCAATTATTATGCGGCTTTTATGGCATTTATAGCCTTATTAATTGTATTGATTTTTTATAAAGACGTTGACAATAGTGGCAAGGGAAAAAGTTTAAAAGAGACTGTTGATGGGCTATTGACCGTACTTAAAAATTTCCGTTTTATGGCTTTAATTTTAATTGTAGCCGGTTTTTGGGCAATTCAAGGACAGCTTTACGCCACCATGCCAAAATATGCTTTAAGGATGGTTGGCGAAAATGCGGCGCCGGAATGGATTGCCAATATAAATCCCTTTACGGTAGTTGTTTTGGTCGTACCTATAACCTATCTTGTCCGTAAAATAAGTCCTGTAAATTCCATAGGATTGGGCTTGCTGATTATCCCTTTTTCGGCGCTGGCAATCGCCTTGAGCCCTGTTTTACAGGCGGCGACGGGAGATTCGGTTTCCATTTTCGGTCTTTTTTCATTACATCCCATAACAGTGGCCTTGATTGTCGGTATTGCTTTGCAGGGTGTGGCGGAATGTTTTTTATCGCCGCGTTTTCTTGAGTATGCATCTATGCAGGCTCCGAAAGGCGAAGAAGGACTGTATATGGGTTATTCCCATCTGACTACGTTTTTTGCATGGCTTTTCGGTTTTATTGCCAGCGGATATTTACTGGATGAATACTGCCCCAATCCGGCTGTCTTATCGCCCGATCAAACGGCGCATGCTTATGATCATGCTCACTATATTTGGTATTATTTTTCGGGGATCGGCGTGGCGGCTTTTGTTGCTTTGTTAATTTTTAAATTTATAACCGATCGCATTGACGCCAAAAAAGCGGCATGAATCTTTTTTGTATAGAATTAAACTAAGATTTATTAGGAAGCTTTATAAACAAATAAAAACAGTATGCTTATCGGGAGAAATATACCGTGAAATCGAAGATGAGTAAAATCAAAATGATTCTGATGGATGTAGACGGCGTTTTAACGGACGGCTCCATTATTCTCGGTTCAAATAATATTGAAATCAAAGCCTTTAATGTCCAAGATGGACTGGGAATCACTCTTGCCAGGCTTGCCGGTTTAAAAACGGGAATAATTACCGGACGAAAATCGGATGTGGTTGAACATAGAGCAAAGGAATTAAAATTTGATGTCCTTTCTCAGGGAAGTTTCAATAAATATCCGGAATATCTGCTAATTAAAAAGCAATATAACTTGAATAGTGAAGAAATCTGTTATATCGGAGACGACTTGTTGGATATTGCTATTTTACGGGAAGTTGGCTTCAGCGCTGCGCCCGCTAATGCCAGAGATGAAGTTAAAGCCGTTTGTGATTATGTAACTGTTGCGAAAGGGGGGTATGGAGCGGTTCGGGAGGTCGTGGATAAAATTCTTATTAGGCAAGATAAGTTTGACGGCCTCATAAGAGATTTAATAACGATTGACTATCCTTTTTAACAACTTTGGAACAATAGGATATCTATTAAAAATGATTTTACTATATCGGGTTGCGCTCGAATACATTCATTACTGATAAAAACTTAAAACGATTATCGTCATGGCGTTTATTATAAAAATCATAGAAACATACTTATAAGCCTTTACGTAAAAAAAGGAAATTGATTAGGAAAAATTATGGATGATGAAATA
>CAYRJN010000048.1:0-21615 GCA_964424545.1 uncultured Calditrichaceae bacterium | reverse complement strand
AAAATATTATGCCTTGATATAGCTATAAAAATTAACTGCGAAACTTGAGTAAAATTGAAAAATGATATTGCCGCAGCCTATAATGCGCGTTATTTTGATAGTAAAAAGGCTGTTTATGAAAAAGGTACGCAATTCTCCAATGCCTTTCCTCTTTATTTGGGTATTGTTCCCCGTGCATACCGTCTGGAGGTTATGAAGAATTTAATTGATGATATTCTAAATATCCAAAAAGGACATTTAACTACCGGGATTCTCGGTACCAAATACATGGTTGATCTGTTTGCTCGTGAAGAACACAATGATATTGTCTATTTGCTGGTCACACAACGCGATTACCCGAGCTGGCTCGATTTAATACGCAATCGTACAACTTTATCGGAACGCTGGGATCAGGGCGGTTCCAATAATCACGTTATGTTCGGTAGTATAGACGATTGGTTTTACCGCTCGCTTGCCGGCATACAAATTAACGAGCATAATCCGGCTTATCGCCAGATTATTATTAAACCTTTTGTCGCGCCGGATTTATCTTATGTAAAAGCGTCGATCAATACGATTAACGGAGCGGTTTCTTCACATTGGACGCTGAAAAACGGCACTTATCGTATTTCAATCACTATCCCGGTAAACAGCGACGCTACTGTCTATCTTCCTGCGCAAAAAAAAGAAGATGTACGCGTAGACGGAGCTCGATTAGAGAGCAATCCTTATGTTACGTTTATAAAAATAAAGGATAATAAAGCTGTTTTGAAGGTGAGTTCCGGTAAATATGATTTCTCCGTGAAAAATGTGATTCCTGTTCTCGATAAAGTCTATACCGCGCTGCCGGATGTACAGGCTGAAAAAACGACCGTATTTATTCCGGGGAAAATTACGGTTCGTTTGAGCTGCGTTACGCCCGCCGCGCATCTACATTATACGCTTGACGGCAGCGAGCCGCAGATAAGTTCGCCTTTGTATGACGATGCGCTGATTTTTGATAAATCGGTCACCTTAAAAGTGAAGGCCTTTGCAAAAGGGTTGTTGCCAAGCTATACAAAAACGGTTAAATTCTCCTTTGTCGATCCGCAAAAAAACGGCCTGTATTGCGAGGTGTTCCAAAAAGCCCTTACCTCTCTGCGGTCATTTAACTGGCGGAATCCCACGGATAAAAAGCATGTTTATCGGATGAGTTTGGATGAATTGGAGACGCCGGGCTACGATTTTGTTTTACGTTATAGCGGATATATCAAAATTGAAAATGCAGGACAATACACATTTTATACCAATTCCAATGACGGCAGCCGCCTTTATATCGCTGATAAATTGGTTGTTGATAACGACGGAGAACACGGCCTTGAAACGCGAAGCGGTAAAATTAGATTAAAAAAAGGATTTTATCCCATAAAATTACTATATTTCCAAAGCGGCGGTTCAAAAAATTTAGAAACGTTTTATGAAAGCGGCAGTATGGAAAAGACAATAATTCCGGCGACGGTTTTGTTTATGAATAAATCCTAAAGCAATGTTCATAAAATTGCCGGTAATCGATAGATACCGTTTGATGAACGCTGCAATTATTACATTTTAAACAAGAGATGTTTATAAAAAATATAACATAACTTTGAAATTCAGGTACAATAGAATAGAGGGAAAAGATGAAAACAAAGAGCGCTATTTTTCTATCGATCTTGTTTATGCTGACGCTTCTTTCATGCGGTAAAAAAGAACAACGGAAACTTAATATTGAAAATTTGAGGTGCGAGTATAAAATAAATCCGATTGGAATTGATGTAAAAAGACCGCTGTTAAGCTGGGAAATTTCTTCGGATTTACGAGGGCAAAAGCAAACGGCATATCGAATTCTTGTCGCTTCCAGCGAAGAAAATTTGAAGATCAACAATGGCGATATCTGGGACAGTGGAAAAATTATGTCCGCCCAAAGCACACAAATTAAATACAAAGGATTGCCTTTAAAAAGCGATCGAACCTATTATTGGAAAACGGCGGTTTGGGGAAAAGACGGTAAGACGATGCGTTGGAGCGCACCCGCTTTTTGGACTACGGCGCTGCTGAAGGACTCGGATTGGAAAGCCGAATGGATCGGTTGGGATAGAAATGACTCTGCGCCGGGACTCGATTCCCTTATCAGACCCTTGCCGGCAAGAATGCTGCGAAAAGCGTTTCCCGTTAAGAAAAAGATTAAAAAGGCCACGGCCTTTGTTAGCGGGTTGGGACTGTTCGAGCTTTATATCAACGGTCAAAAAATCGGCAATCAGGTTCTGGCTCCCGCCTTGAGCGAGTATGATAAACGAACTTATTATATGACTTTTGACGTAAGCGATAATTTGAAAAGGGGGGAGAATGTCGTCGGTGCGATACTTGGCAACGGTCGATATTTTGCTCCTCGTACCAAGATTCCCACAGGAACCAAAACGTATGGTTTCCCGAAGTTGTTATTACAGATTAATATCCTCTACGAAGACGGCAGTCGGGATACCGTTTACAGTAATGAAAGCTGGAAATTAACTACGGACGGGCCGATCATTGCCAATAATGAATATGACGGAGAAATATACGACGCTCGTAAAGAGATAAACGGTTGGAATAAACCCGGATTTGATGATTCAAACTGGCATTCCGTGCAACTTGTGGAAAAACCGGGCGCTTTGCTTTGTGCTCAACCTAACGAGCCTATTGAAATAATGCAAACCGTTAAACCTATTAAAGTCAGCGAGCCGAAAGCCGGAGTGTATATTTTCGATATGGGACAAAATATGGTTGGCTGGATAAAGTTAAAAGCGCAAGGGGAAAAGGGAACAAAAATAAGATTACGTTTTGCCGAAGCGCTAAACGAAGACGGTACGCTTTATCTTGATAATATTCGCGGCGCAAAAGTAACGGATATCTATATTATGAAAGGCAAAGGTACGGAAGTATGGCAGCCGCGTTTTACCTACCATGGATTCCGTTATGTAGAAGTGACGGGATTTCCGGGTAAACCGGAGCTTTCGGCAATAGAAGGAAAGGTTGTTCATGATGCTCTGGAACGCAGCGGCACGTTTGCAACATCGAATGATCTCATTAATCGAATATACAAAAATGCCGTTTGGGGTATTCGAGGGAATTATCGCAGCATACCCACCGATTGTCCGCAGCGCGATGAGCGTCAGGGCTGGTTAGGCGACCGTTCCGAAGAATCGCGCGGGGAAAGTTTTATTCATAATATTTTTAATCTTTATCGTAAGTGGCTGATTGATATTTATGACGCACAACGTAAAAACGGTTCCATTCCCGATGTAGCCCCGAGTTATTGGCCTTTTTATTCGGATAACGTTACCTGGCCGGGCTCGTTTATTGTTATACCCGAAATGCTGTTTGAGCAATACGGTGATACGGCTACGATTCGTTATCTCTATCCCGGTATGAGAAAGTGGATAACCCACATGAGCGCCTATCTTGTAGACGATATTATGCCTCGCGATACTTATGGCGATTGGTGCGTTCCTCCGCAGGATCGTAAATCCATACATAGCAGCGACCCCGAGCGGGTAACCGACGGCGAATTGATTGCAAGCGCTTATTTTTATCATGAGTTGGAACTGATGCGGCATTATGCGGAACTCCTTGGACAAAAAGAGGACGCCCAACAATATCGGACGCAGGCGCAAGCGATTAAAAAGGCCTTCAATCGTAAATTTTTCAATATGGGTAAGGCTTTTTACGGGAACAATACGCAAACCGCTAATGTTCTTCCGCTGGCTTTCGGACTTGTTCCCGAAAAATATCATAAAAAGGTGCTTAATAATTTAATTGACAATATCATGGGAAAAAGCAAGGGGCATATCGGAACCGGCTTGATCGGCGCACAATGGCTGATGCGTGTATTAACCGACAACGGCAGAATAGATATCGCTTATAAACTGGCCTCGCAAACAACTTATCCCGGTTGGGGTTATATGGTCAAACACGGCGCAACAACTATTTGGGAGTTATGGAACGGCGATACGGGAAATGCGGCGATGAACTCCCGCAATCATGTTATGCTGCTCGGCGATTTAATCATTTGGTTCTATGAAGATCTGGCCGGCATAAAATCCGACAGAGAAAATCCGGGGTTTAAACATATAATTATGAAACCCAAGCCTGTAAAAGGATTAACATCCGTCAATGCCGCCTATCGTTCGATGCATGGCGGTATAGAAAGCAAGTGGCATATAAAGAATAATGAATTTTACTGGAATATCAGGATTCCCGCCAATACAAAGGCCACACTGTATATCCCCGCCGATAACCAAAAAGTCGTTTATGAAAGCGGCGCTATTGCCGCCAAGTCGCCAGGGGTAACTTTTGTGAAAATGGAAGGAAAGCGGGCTGTTTTTAAAGTCGAATCCGGCTGCTACGCCTTTGTTTCCGGAGCTTTCCCGCTCCCTGAAACACCGAAATATGCAGAGATGCCTCTGGTTATTCCCGGCGACACAACCGTCGCAAATGATCGTTTACAGATTAAAATGAGCTGCGAGGATGGCGGAAAAATATATTACACTTTTAACGGCGCCGAGCCGACGAAACGCGCTGTTTTATACGATCGTCCCGTATGGATTTTTAAACCGTCAACATTGAAAGCCCGCGTCTATCGTCAGGGTTTTAATCCAAGCGTGGTTAAAGAGGTCTCCTATGATTTTGTTAAATCCGGTATTAACGGCGTTTCGTATAAACTGTACAAAGGTTCGTTTAAAAAACTTCCGGATATGAAAAAACTTCGAGCAACGGATGAGGGCGCGGCCTTTGCAATTAATCTCGATGGACTTAATACACCGGATAATAATTTTGCCTTAACCTTCGACGGTTTCATTGAAATTGAAAAAACAGGAGATTATACGTTTTATCTAGCTTCTAATGACGGCAGCAGGCTCTATTTGGATAGAAGATTGCTTATTGATAACGACGGCGAACACGGACCGACAGAACGTGCCGGAGAGATACGATTAGAAAAGGGGATGCATGCCTTACGTGTTGAATATTTTCAGAGCGGTGGGGGGAAAATGCTACAACTTTATTATAAAGGGCCTGGTATTCCGAGAAAGATAATACCCGGATCGGTTTTGTATTTAAAAAAATAGTAAAAAAGAACGGTGCACAAGAAATTAAAATAACAGTTATCACAATAAAAAGGTCGGAAGATTATGCGACGTGAGCGGTTAAGCAATTATTTGAATGAATTGTTAAAAGTGGATGAATTTAAGGATTTGTGTCCCAATGGTTTGCAGGTGGAAGGAAATAACGAGATCAAAAAAATCGTAACTGCGGTAAGCGCCAGTGTGGAGTTGTTTGAAAAAGCCTTGGCAATGGGAGCCGATACCATTATTGTTCATCACGGTATTATTTGGAATTTCGAGCGGCCCGTTTATAAAGGCGGTTATAAAAAACGGATTAAATTGCTGCTTGAAAATAATATCAATTTGTTGGCTTTTCACCTGCCGTTGGATGCGCATCCGCAAATAGGGAACAACGCTCAAATTGCCCGTATTTTGGAACTTCAAAATATAGAGCCTTTTGGCGAATATAACGGTAAATTAATCGGCGTCAAAGGGGAGACGGCGAACATAAACGACGAAGAATTTTTTTTGAGAATTAAAGAGAAGATAAATATTGATACGCTTTTTTTCCCTTTTGGACCAAAAAAAATCAGTCGTGTAGGGATCATTAGCGGCGGCGCGCAAAAAGACGTTAAACAAGCTGTTTTGCAAGGTTTGGATTTTTATTTAACCGGCGAAGTTAGCGAGCATATCCTGCATTATGTAAAAGAAGAAGGTATCCATTTTGCCTCTTGCGGGCATCATGCCACGGAAAGATTCGGCGTAATCGCTTTGGGCGAACTTTTAAAGGATAAATTTAATATTGCTGTGCAATATATCGATATACCCAATCCGGTATAAAACATTCAGGTTATTCCAAAGAGTATAGCTTTGAAAAGTGGTTAATAAAAAGTTTTGCATCCATTGTTTTCCATATAATCGGACAATTAAAAAGTCTTTTATAATAAAATTATTGATTATTTATACTACTGTTCAGGCGCGGAACAGACAACTGAAATAACGGAATGCGCCCCTATTGATTTTCATTTCGATACTGTCTTTACGGGAAAATAACAGCTCAGGCGTTCTCAAGTTGCGAACCCTTCATTTCCGGCGCAATCGCCGTACCCCTCCTAATTTTATCGAAAAATATTCCGACAATTATTTTATCGGAATATTTATTGTTTTTTTAGGTGTTTTTGACTATTATCACTTTATAAGATGGAATTTCTATATAACTTTAAAAATATTTAGAAAAATTAATATAAATATATTAGTTAATTAACAATATTATTAATCCAAAATTATGGAGTTATCATGAAATCGTATTATTTTTTATTCTTGCTGCTATTCCCTTTATTTATCATGGGACAAGGTAATCCTGTTACCCAGGTTTATTCAAGCGGGAACTATTATAAAGCCATTGCGCTGGCAGATTATAATGATGACGGTGTTGTTGATGTATGGAGCGCTAACAGCACCAATAATCATGTGGAAATATGGACCTATTCGGCAAATAGAGATTCTTTGATTATGGTTGATGAGATCAGTGGTTTACCCGATCCTGATGCTTATATCCATGATCTCGCCGCTGCGGACCTCGATGGGGACGGTGATATGGACGCCGTTGTCACTTTAAGACGGAATGGAACCTATCTTTGCATTAATAACGGCAGCGGAAGCTGGTCGGTTTCACAACTTGACGGAACATACGGCTGGCAGGTTATTATCGCTGATTTTAACATGGATGAGAATCCTGATATACTTATAGCAACCGATTGGAGTTATTTAAAAATTTATTATGGGGACGGCAGCGGTTCATTCGAAGCCGGTTCGGCTCCGGCAAGCGCTTTTACCTATGGTGATAGTAAGGGAATGAACGCGGTTGATGTGGATAATGACGGTGATCCGGATATCATCGGTATCGCCGGGGAATGGACGAATTCCGGAACAAATCGCTATTTTATGCGAGCTTATAAAAACGTTTTTGCCAATCGGGATTCTTCATGGGGCTCATTTTATGTAGAGGATGATTCATTGACTATGCTTCCCGGCCAGGTTCAATCATCCGATAATTCAGCCGGTGATATTAACGGCGATGGACTTATCGATCTTGTGGCATTTACCAGTACCAACGATATTATTGTTTTTTACGGCGCTCAGGATTCTCAGGGATACTATTTGCAAAAGGCTGATACGCTTTTAAAAAGTTACTCCTCCCCTTTCTCTTCAGTTATCCTGCTTGATATGGGCAGTGATTCAAATCTTGATATTATTGCCGGCGGCTATAGCAATTTTGACGGTGTGATACTTTTTAAAAACGATGGCAGCGGGAATCTCGACTCCGAATATGTTCAGCTTGGTCATGGTGTTGGAGAATTCCACTCTTTAAAAGCCGGCGATATTGACGGAAATGGTGTTACCGATATTATCGGAGCGCGCTACGATTTTGATCTGCAGGCCGATGATGGTTTTCAAATCTACTTTTTCCCTGAAAACGAGGAAACGGCTGATTCAATCATTTATGTAAACCATGATGCACATGGAAATAATGACGGCACAAGCTGGGAAAATGCTTATTTCTACTTAGAAGACGCTCTTGCCAATGCTAAAGCAGGAAGTCAAATTTGGGTCGCTGGCGGAACCTATCATCCAGGGTATAACGATGACGGAAAGAAAAACGCAACGGGTCAGGATCCACGCGCTTATTCTTTTGTGATTCCCGATAGTGTTTCCCTTTATGGCGGATTCAATGGCACGGAAGAGAGTCTGGACGAACGTGGCGCAGATAACGGTGAAGAGACCGTCAGTACAACCATTCTTAATGGCGATATTCAGGAAATTGGAAACATGGAAGATAATTGTTACCATGTAGTGAAAACCTCTAATTATAACCTTATTGATGGATTTGTCATTACCGGAGGAAATGCTATTTCCACCAGTCCTGATAATATGGGTGCAGCAATTTATAACACCGGGGACAATATTACAATTTCAAATTGTGTTTTTGTTGGGAACTATGCCTTAGAAGGAGGATGTATAGCAAATTACCGTGTTGGCATGACTACCGACAATATTGAAATTAGAAATTGTTTCTTTTATAAAAATAAATCGGAAAACGGCGGCGGAATCGGGAACTGGGATTGTCCCACAACAATTGAACGCTGTATGTTTGTAGCTGACTCCGTTAGTAATATGGGAGGCGCCATTTATAATTGGGGCGCTTTATCCGATGCGGATATTATTCACTGCACCTTTTACGGTAACGCGGCCGGTGACAGCGCTTTGGGCGGAGCCGTCCATAGCAGAGCAGGTGGAATTGAAACCAATGTTATCAATTCCATTTTCTGGAATAACTCTTCCGATATCGGTTATGGAAGTGAAACACACGGCGCTGTTACCCATGTATATTATTCCGACCTGCAGCAAACCGAAAATATAGAGGGAAGTAACAATTTATCCGAAAATCCCATGTTTGTTGATGATACGCTGTACTTTGATCTCTCTTTACGTCGGGGATCACCTTGTATTGACGCCGGTACCGACCTGTTAGTCATTGGTTCCGATACACTATTTCAAAGTGATTCAAGCGGTTATAACGGCGCTGCCCCGGATATGGGCGTAGTCGAGTCTGACTATGTATCGGCAATAGAAGAAGTTGCTAATCTTCTTCCACAGGATTTTGAATTAATGCAAAACTATCCAAATCCTTTTAACCCGGTTACAACGATCCGTTATAAACTTGCCGAAAATGCGCATGTTAACCTGGCGGTTTATGATATTCAGGGAAGAGAAGTAACAACCTTAGTTGACGCACAACAAAACGCGGGTTCTTACTCTATGCAGTTTAAAGCTTCAAATCTTGCAAGCGGTGTTTATATATATAAAATTACCGCCGGAAATTATACCAATATTAAAAAAATGATATTGGTTCGATAAACTCTTTTTTATACAAAAAGCCGCTCTCGGATATAATTTGAGCGGCTTTTTTTATTTATCTTGATTTAAATACCGCAATCTGATATAAAACAATTCAACATAAATTCATTACTCATTCATACATATCGTTCAGCTCAACCAGGGCGAAATCTTTAAAAAATTGCCAAGTTGGGTTAACATCTCTGTTTTTTTGTGGGAATATCTTTAACGGCCTTTACCTGAGATTTCAATTATTCCCTGAAATATGTTATTTTTAACATTCCAATATTTGTCAATTAGCAGGGTTATATTAGGAATTAATCTTTGCTCGTTTTGTCGCGAATAAGGGATTTTATCTTACTGAGCAATTTATCGGGAGTGAAAGGTTTTTGTAAAAATTCAAATTTTCTATCGTCGTTTTCAATGAGCGAAATGGCTTTATCGGTATATCCGGACATATAAATAATATTTAAAGATTTATTTATTTTTTTTGCCGCTTTTACAAATTCCGGTCCGCCCATTTCAGGCATGATAACATCACTTAAAACCAAATCGATTTTATCGGGATTCTTTTTAACAATATCCAATGCCTCTTTACCGTTTAAGGCAAACATAACGTCATAGCCGTGATGTTCCAGAATATCACAAATCATTTCATTAAGATCATATTCGTCCTCAGCGACAAGTATGGCCGGATTAGGTCTGTTTAGCGGTTTAGCAGCTTCTGCGGATATCGGCGTTTCGGATTCGTCCTTATCCGCATAAACAGGAAAATACAGCAAATATTTTATGTTCTCTTCTTTTATGCTTTCAATGTCAATGTAGCCGTTGCTTTGTTTCATGAAACCGTATATGGAAGGTAAATCCAACCCGGTACTTTCATAAAGTTTATTTCCGCTCTGAAAAGGCTCAAAGGCATTGATCAAATCATCTTCTTGAACATCTATAGCGGGATACATAATTTCCAAAAGGACGTAATCTCCCGTTTTAATAGTGAAAAGATGCTTGGTTTGGCAGTCATCTTTCAAACAGTATGCACTGGTTTTAGTGATGATTTTACCGCCCTCGGCTGTCATGTTTTCGGCGGCGTTCGATATTAAATTATAAATGGAGATTTCAAGTTTTTTAGGATCCACAAGCGTTTTGGAAACAGTCGGATCCAGTTGACTTTCCAGTGTAATGTTTTTCCTTAAAGTTTGTTTAATCAATGTAATTAGAGAGGAAACCAATTCATTTATGTCGGTTTTTTGAGGATGTAATGATTGTTGTCCGCTAAAAGAGAGCAGCTGGCTGGTTAATGTTTCCGCTCTTTGACAGGCTTTTTCAATTTGCATAAGATTTTGACCGACAGCGGCATTATTTTTTAGCTTGTCCAATAATAATTTATTATTTCCCATAATAATGGTTAACAAATTATTAAAGTCATGCGCAATTCCGCCGGCCATTTTTTTAACGGCATTCATTCTTTGCGTTTTCTGCAGTTGTTTTTCCAGTATTTTTCTGTAAGTAATATCCCTTATTACAATCAGGATAGAATTATTGTCAGTACCGCCTGGTATGGGCGAACAAGTTGCCTCTATATCAATTGTTTCGCCGTTTTCTTTGATAATTTCCAATTCTTTAAATTGATTGTCAAAACAGTTGTTTAATAAATCTTCTTTTTTTTGATTCAGAAAATCAAAATATTTTTCCGGTAGAAAATCGGAAATGTTTTTACCGAGTATTTTATTTTTTGGGATTTCAAGAAGTTCCGGCGTCCGATCGTTTACATAAGTAATCTTATTGATCAGATCATAAACAATAATGGCGTCTTTTATCGTGTTGGTAAGTAATTTATAGTCGGATTCGCTTTTTTCGAGTCCTTTCAAAATGTTTATTGAAGACGTAATCTCTAATAAAGTAAGTAAATACCCATTTTTATTTTTATCAAACGGAATGGATATTTTACGCACGCTAACATATTTATTTGAATTATTATTTGTAAAGGTGTAAATATCGGGTATATTATCAAGCATAGTCAAGCTTTTTAAATCGATTTTAGCCTGTTCAAGGTGTTTATTTATCAGATTATCAACTTTTATTCCCGTTAGTTCGCTGCGTTCTTTTTCGAAAAGAGCGCAAAGCGCCCTATTAACGTCAATTATTTGATCGTTTTTGTCTGCAATTGCCAATCCGAATTGAGCCGCCTTAAAAGCCGATTGGTATATATTTTGTTTGAATTCAATGTTATTCATATTAAGATACCCCCCGACAAAGTAGGATTTTTCCGAAAAACAAATTTCCCAAATCTATTAAAAGAATATATAATTGTCAAAAAATAAAGAAAATAATAACTGGTCTTGTGCACTTTGGGTGACTTGATAAAGATACAATTAATACTTTTGCGATAGAATGTTTGATATTTCTTTCAAGAAGATGGTTCTGCAAAGTGATTAATAAAAAAAATGCGGGTAGAGTCGTCAAGGTGTCATTCCTTTGAAAGAAGGAATCCGAATGTAGACAATAGCAAGATTTAGATTCCCGTCCCGTCAATACGGGATCGGGAATGACAAGGAGGAGGAGAATGTAGAAACGGCAAAGAAAAGTCCAATATTGTCATTCTCAGATAAATTGGAGAACCTAAAATACGGCCTATGTGAACGATGTAAAATTTCAAAATTGAAGAAATACAAAAATATATGAAAATGTCCGAAATAGGTTACTTTTTGAAATTCCGATATCAAATTAGATGTAAATTTATTGTAAAGGGTACCGGGGTGAAGGGAAGATATTTCAACATATACTATTCCCATAACGAGCGATTTTAGATCTGTTTTGCCTTTAATATTTCTCTTCTTCCGCTCATGATGGATCATAGAAATAAGAATTTTAGCGTTTATATTCGTAAATGCTGTTTTTTTTGGTTAAAAAATTTTAATAATTTATGTATCGGGATTGATGTCAGTTAAATTAATAATGCTTTTATTTTATTTATAAGCTCATTCGGTGTAAAGGGCTTCCGGATAAATTCAATTTTTTTATTTTCCCATTTATCATAAGAGGTTTTATCATCGGAATATCCGGACATAAAAAGGATTGCCGGAGGATTGTGTCCCGAGTCTAAAAGCTCATTAACAAATTCGGGCCCGCTCATTTTTGGCATGATTATATCGGATAAAATTATACTGATTTCATCTATGTGTTTATAAACAGCCTGTAACGCTTCTTCTCCGTTAGAGGCGCAAATAACGTCAAAATCATTTTGCGTTAATATTTCACAAATTAAATTCTTTAAATCGGATTCATCTTCTACGACAAGAACGGAGATTTTTCCTTTTGGTGCGGGCAATTTGTTAACAATCGGTTTTATCGGATAAGATATTTCGCTTAAGGGAAAATATATATGGAAGGATGTGCCCTTTCTTTTACTGGAGACGTTAATAAATCCATTGCTCTGTTTTATAAATCCGTAAACGGAGGCCAGTCCCAAACCGTTGCTTTTTGTATTTTCTTTTAGCGATACAAACGGTTCAAAAATACCCGCTAAATCTTCATCGTTGATATGTGGTCCGTTATCTGAAATCTCTACTAAGATATAGGAACCTTGAGGAATCGGGTCGAAACGGGTTTTTAAAATCCTATCGACTTGCACATTTGTTGTGTTAATTCGAATTTCGCCATTTTCCTTTAAAAGATCTTTCGAATGCATAATAATATTTAATACGGCTTGCTCCAATTGCAAGGGGTCGGCCTGAATTATTTGACGGGAAGCGCTCAAATTCATTTTTAAGGCTATTTCCGCGCCGATTAACTGCGAAATAACCCCGTTCATTTTTTTAAGGAAATTATTTATGTCTATTTGGCGGGGTTGCAATACTTGTTTGCGGCTGAAATTTAACAATTGTTGCGTTAGTTTTCTTGCTCTGATACCCGCTTTTTCGATTTTTAATAAATCCTTTGCCGCAGGACTATCTTTATCCATTTGATTGTAAACTTTTTTCTCGTAACCCATGATTATGGTCATGATATTATTAAAATCATGAGCAATGCCGCCTGCCAGGCGCGTGATGGCATCCATTTTCCGACTTTGAATTAATTGGGATTCAAGTTTTTTGCGTAGGGTAATATCTCTCGCAATTACCATAACGCCCGAGAACTTACCGTCTTTGATAATCGGTGAACTGATGCCCTCAACCGGAATGAGATTACCGTCTTTTCCAATTATATCAATCTCAAAAGAGATGTGTTCCGTATTTCCGTTATCTCTTTTTTCTCTTATGTCGGTTAGTAGACTATGATGTTTTGGATTTGTGATATGAATACCTTTTTTACCGATTACTTCTTTTTTCCGTAATCCGGTGCTGTTTAAAAAAGCTTGATTTACATACGTTATTTTTTTCTCCGTATTTAATACAACAATAAAATCTTTGATAGATTCTGCTAATAAACGATAATTTTCTTCACTCTTTTTTAAAACATTCAAAGCGTTAATAAGTCTCGTAATATTATTGGAAGCGGAGATGATACCTATTTGTCCGTCAGGTAGCGTGACGCGGTTTTCCGTTAATTCCAAATAAATAGTAGAACCGTTTTTGAGTTTGTTTTTAACTACGTGCGTTAAACGTTCTCCGGATAGGATTCGTTTTATGTTATCGTCTATTTTTTCTTTCGGTTCGCTTGCAAATTCATGAATATATTTTCCAATCAACTCTTCCTTGGGAAGTCCGAAACTATTACAATAGGTTGAATTAATATCAAGGATTTTTCCGTCGCCGTCTTCTAATAATATTCCTGACGGAGTAACTTCAAATAAAGTGCGGTAGCGTTCTTCGCTTAGCCGCAAAGCCAGCCTGCTTTCTCCTTCCGCGCTTATGGGTCTTAAGGTAAGGAGACAAATCCATTCATTCTGATATTTAATTCTATTGGCCAGGCAATCGAACCATTTATCCCCATGAAAGCTGATTTCATCGAATAGTGTATTTTGCCCTTTTTTCAACTTTTTAATGATTGTTTTTATCTTTCGCTGTGTTTTGACGGTTATATATTCGCTTATAGTATGGTCGAGAACATCTTTTTCCGATTCTTTATTTAAAATCTTTAAACCGGCCGGATTTATGAAGAGCAACTTACCCGAGAAATCAAGCAGCAGCGTACCTTCCGTCAGGTTTTTAACAATGGTGTTAAAAAGCTCTTTACTCTCCTTTTCAGCTTTGTAAGCGGCCTCTCGTTCGCTGACATCTTTTATGATGACGATCAAATGGGGTAAACTTTTATAGCCGATTTTGTGAATATTGATTTCCGTGAGGAAAGGGGTTCCGTCATATTTGCTGTGGACCCATCGGAAATTTTGTTCTTTACCGCTTAAAGCGTTATTAATAATTTCCAGAGCCTTTTTTTTGGAATTTCTGCCGTCAGGCTGCAATTTCGGAGAAAATTTAAAAGGCGGATTATTGATGAGCGCGGATTTGTCGGGGCACCCGAACATTTTAACCGCTTCGTTATTGCATTCGATAAAATTTTCTTTATTCATCAAAATGATAGCGTCATTTGAAGCCTCAAAAAGAATGCGATAGATTTCGTCGCCGTAGATCGCTTTATGTGAAATGTCGGCTTCCTTGTTGAGTCGCTTGATTTCGTTTTGCGCTTTTCGCAAGCGAAAAATTAAATCTTCTTTTGATAAATCAGCATAATTCATTTATAAAATCCGAAAATTAATGTTTAAATCATATCATTTTTGTTAAACAAATTTACAACGCTATGTTCCCAATAAATCATAAAATATCAATTTTTTAACTTTTATTCCAAAAAGAATTCAAAACGCTTTCATAATCCTCGCTAATAACGACATCTCCCTCTTTATTGTACCAATAATCCGGAAAAAGTTCATTAAATTTTTCTTCGGCAAAACGACTGCCTATCAATAACAATATACCCTTATCGTCAAACGAGCGTATCAGTCGGCCTGCGGACTGAATCACTTTATTCATTCCCGGGTAGATATAGGCATATTCAAAACCGGCGCTTTTATGGCGCTCATAATAGTCGCGCAATAATTCCCGTTCGAAGTCGATTTTGGGTAAAGCGGGGCTGATAACAATAACGCCGATAGCCATCTTACCGATATAGTCAACGCCTTCGGAGAAAATACCGCCGATAACGCTTAGTAAAAGATAATCATTATTACCTAATTTTAAAAGCGATAAAAATTTTTCTTTTTCCTTTTCGCTCATCCCCGGTTTCTGAATAAGTTTTTTATAATGACTCTTTGATAAAAAGAGATTTACATTTTGCAAAAATTCGAAACTGGGGAAAAAACATAAATAATTGCCGTTTTTGACAGCCGTTGTTTTATTGATTATGGCGGCGATTTCCTGATAATTTTTCAGGCGGTCTTTATAACGCGTTGAAACGTGGGGCGCTATAATGATTTTTCTGTTAGCGCTGGGAAAAGGAGAATCAAGGATAAGTTTATCGGTACCTTCCTTTTTAAAACCGAGCGTTTCTTCATAAAAATTGATGGGGTCTAACGTTGCGGACATAGCAATGACGCTGTGAAACGAGTCCATCTTTTGACCGAGAAAATTAGCGGGATCGCAGCATTGGATTTTCAAGATGCCGCCGTCTTGCGCGTTTACAAAGGGAACAAAAGCCGCGTCGCGGATATGTGAAATCTTTACGAAGCGTCTGAGTCGGTAATAGAAATCTTCGAGCGGATCGTCAATGATTAAAATTTTCTTTTTAATATTGTGGATAAGATATTTTAAGAAGACGGACTCATACAATGAAAAAACGTCGTCCCATTCCCTTGTATTTAAGTCGATTTTATAATATTGTTGATGCGTATGATGTATCTCGCCTTCCGCATATATTTTTTTGAATAGATTTTCAATTTCTTTGAGCGCCGCCACAAGCTCTTTATAGATCGGCGTCTTTTTTTTACGATTCCACTTAATCAGATTTTGCGTCATAGCGCGTTCAATGGACGGCGACAGGTAATCCAATCCGCGTTGATAAAGATTATGCGCTTCGTCGATAATCAAAATCCAGTCGGAGTAATCTTTTGCGCCGAAAAGCCGCCTTAAAAATACAGCCGGATCAAATACATAATTATAATCGCCGACCACCAAGTCCGCATGCAAACTAAGATCGAGTGAAACTTCAAAAGGGCATAATTGCAATTCTGCCGCAGCGTTATAAATAAGATCGGGCGTAAGAATACTGTTCTCGAGCAGACGGATAATAATCCCCGAATCGCTTAACCGTTCTCTATAATCTTTGGCGTACGGGCAATACGCTTCATGGCAAAAATGGATTTCGTTGGGACACATTTTTCGGGAAGCGCGTAAAAACAGGGCGTTAATCCGCATTCCCTGATCCGTTAAATAGCGCACCGTTTCCTCGACGATTTGCTGCTGCGTGGTTTTGGAGGTAAGAAAAAATACTTTTTTATCGTGCAGATAAGCATATTTTAGAGCGGGAAAGAGAGAGGCGGCCGTTTTTCCCGAGCCGGTGGGCGCAGATGCCAGCAAACGACGTCGGCTGTGCAAAACTGAATCTACTTTTTCCATCATTTTTAATTGTTGGGGACGTTTTTCGGGAAGGGTAAAGCGGATGCTTTTCAGCTCTTCTTCTCTTGCGGCGATTTTTTTGCGGCGTTCTTGATGGTTTTCGATAATTGCGTTGAATTTCTGTAAAAGCATTCGCTCTACATATTGCCGTTCATAGTTTATGGGAAATGTCCGTTTTTTATTATCGATCAGGTTTATAAGAATAACATAAACGCCGATTTCGATTCCTTGTAATTCGTCCTGCAGCAAATAGGCATAGAAAAGCGCTTGATGGATATATTCGGGATGATGTTCTATATTTAAGAGTTTGAATTCTTTTTTATTTAAAATGACGGATTTGATCTCTTCGATTTCAACGCGGTTTTGAAATTTATAAACGCCGTCGATACGGCCTTGAACGGTAAAACGATAGCCCCCGTATTGATAGCTGCGATTAACGACGTATTCGGTATGGAACAGACCCCGATTTGTTCTTTTTTCCCGCTGCACATTGGCCTGCGCCTGCTGTCCCAGCATTCCCCGCTGCGGCATGGGGAAAGAGGAGAGAATTTGGCGTCGCGCGCCGTAACCGACCAGGTCCCTGACGGAAAGGGTGATATGTTTTTCTTCTATTTTTACGGCCATTTTACAGGATTTAACTTTCGATGGATGTTAACAGCTCCGCCAAAGCGCGTGAATATTCTTTGTAAAAATTTAAGGTGGTCGTGCGGTTTAGATTTTGGCAAAACTGCGGCATAATCGGTTTCATATATTGTATATAAAATTCAATAATCTCGTCGTCATTTTCGCTGTTTTCGATTAGAAAAGAAAAATAGTCCAATAAATTTTGGAAATTATCGATATCTTCGGTCAGGTCAAACAAAATACCGCTCTCTTCAAAACGGTCGTAAAGGTCGTCCGTATCAATGGAGCTGTCATAGCTAATCACATTGGTTGCTACGCGCGGTTCTTCATTTCCCACATAAGAAAACAGCCGCGAGTATTCGCCGTGTAAATCGATTTGTTCTTCGCCTTGATAAAAATTAATGATATCCAAAACCTTATTTGTGATGGCCTGATCAAATTCGCTGAAGCACTGTTTTTCCATTTCTCTGAACAGATATTGAAATTCATGAGTCATTTCATCATAAGGGAAAGCCAGGGCTTTGGCATAAAAATGAAACGCTTTGCTTAAAACAGGTTTTGAAAAATCATTCAGCATATTTATCTCCCGTATTTGTTATTTAATTTCATCGCTCAATTTCACAAGCTTAAGCGTTTTAAAAACCTTTTACGTTCAACGGACTGTTCTTTTATTTTCGGAATGCTCGGTTTTGCAACATCTTTTTCATATCATAGGGCGCTTTATTTCCGCCGAGATATTTATGGAACCAATCGAGATGGGCGTTGTAATAAAAGGGCATGGATCTAACATAATCGGGCCAATGTCCGTCGTTTGTAAAAACGATCAAACGCGAAGCTACGCCGCGTTTTTGTAAAGCGGTAAAAAATTCCAAACTCTGCGTATAAGGCACGCGGTAATCTTTTTCGCCGGTAATAACAAGACAGGGGGTAGAAAAGTTTTGTGTATAATTATGTGGCGAATATTTCTCATATAAATCCGAATTCCACGGGGCGCCGCCCAAATCCCATTCGGGGAACCATAGTTCTTCCGTAGCGCCGTAAAAGGCAGGTAAATCATACAGCCCCATCATGGAAACAATGGCCTTAAAAGTGTTCCGGGGATTATGTCCTTCTAACCACATCATAAAATATCCGCCGTAGGACCAGCCCATAGCGCCGATTCGATTTTCATCAACGTAATCGAGTTTGGCCAGGTAATTCGTAACCGCCATAACATCTTCGTAAACCTTGCCCTGCCAGTCTTTTGAAATAGCGTCGGTAAATTTTTGTCCGTAGCCGGTGGAACCGTGCGGATTGGGAAAGGCTACGATATAGCCGGCGCCGGGGTAAACCTGCCAATCGCCGCGAAAACTATCCATCCATTGGTATTGGGGACCGCCGTGCACGTTAATAATTAAGGGATATTTTTTATTAGGGTCGAAATTATGCGGCTTGATTATAAAAGTGTGAATTTTCGCTCCGTTGGCGCTTTTTATCCATAATTCTTCGGCGGGACGGATATCCGTTTTCTCTTCGATCGCTTTATTAAAAAAAGTTAAACGGTGTAACTTACCGTTTAATGTAACGGAAAAAAGTTCCGATGGTTCGGCGACGCTTCGGCGCGTTATGATTATTGTTTTGGAATCCGGCTTTACGATAAAATTATCAATCGTGCCGACGTTGAATTGTTTTTTTATTTTTCCTGTTTTCAAATTTACGCCGTAAAGGGGAAAACGGCCTTTTTCATGTATGGTGAAAAACAGGACGTCGCCGTTCGATCCCCATTGAAAATCATTAACCCAATTATCGATGCCGGCGCTTACAATGCGGCTGCTCTTTTTCTGCAAATCATACACGGCCAGCTTCTTTAAAGCGGATTCGAAGCCGGGTATACGCTGCGTAATATAAGCGATTTTTGCGCCGTCCGGTGAAAATTTCGGGGCGCCGTCATAGGCTTTATTGGCCGATGTCAAATTTATGGTTTTTCCCGTTTGAATATCGACAAGAAAAAGGTCTTTATCCGTCGATTCCGCTTTATTTTTATGGCGGTTGGATTCATAACACAAATATTTTCCGTCCGCTGAAACATCAAAACTGCCGAACATGTCCGGCGCGTCGTTATAACCGGGGGTCAAATCCGTGTATGTTCCGGACGACGGATTGTAACGGATGATATGCGAATATTTACCGTCGCGATAGTTTGTCCAATGACGATATAATAAACTGTCGGCGAGATGAGCTTTTAATGGGCCGTTGTCAACGCTTTTTCTAATGGCTTTATTGCATGAATCATCGGCGCCGCATTCGGGATAGACACGACTTGAAAAAATAATTTCGCCGCTTTTCCCGAGCCATTCAACATTGCTCACGCCGCCGCTAAAATCACTCACCCGCACGGCTTCTCCGCCGTTAATCGGGATTTTCCAGGCTTGCACGCCGTTTTTCCTCGTAGATATAAAGAGCAGTTCTTTACCGTCGGGCGACCAGCGGGGATGGAAATCTGCGGCGGAATCGACAGTCATTCTTTTCAAACCGCCGCCGTCTATATTTATTAGGTATATTTCGGAATTACGTTCACCTTTATACATATTGTAGGAAGTGACGGTAAAGGCAACGCTTTTACCGTCCGGAGATAATTGCGGATCGGCGATATTTTTTAGTTTGTATAAATCATCTAATCGGAAAGCGGATTTTTGAGCAAAAAGCGGCCCGAATAAAAGTAAAAAAAGGATTGTGATTTTCATGGAAATTTCTCCGTAATATTATGTATCAATCCTGAATTATACTTATTCGTAATCCAAATGTCAAAAGAATATTTTGCCGGACATCTTATACAATGAAGAGGAAACGTAAAGATAAAAATACCGTTTGCAAATTAAATGCTTTTGCTTTTTTAATAAAATTTAATTAAATACGGGCTTTCCATAAATTCGGTGTACCAAAACTATGAAAATTTCCAATATAGAACGGCGAAAACGTTTAAAAGAGAGCACGATTGTCGTAATAAAGGTCGGCAGCCGTGTGTTGGTGGATGAAACGGGGCACCCTGATAGCGCTAAAATCGGCGGATTGGTTAAGCAAATTGCCGGCCTCTATAGACAGGGTAAGAAAATTATTTTAGTCAGCTCCGGCGCCATCGCGGCCGGCGTAGAAGCTTTGGGGTTAAAAAGTCGTCCTAAAGCGCTGCCCGAATTACAGATGGCGGCGGCTGTGGGGCAAACGCGTTTGATGACGCTTTATGAACGGCTCTTTTCCGTTCAAGGTTGTACGGCGGCGCAGGTTTTGTTAACTCATGGCGATTTACGCAAACGGGCGCGTCATTTGAACGCCCGCAATACGATTTTACGCTTACTGGAACATAATATAATTCCGATTATCAATGAAAATGACGTGGTTTCGGTTGATGAAATCCGTTTTGGCGATAATGATCAATTGGCGGCTTTGACGGCGATTTTGATTGAGGCCAATTTATTAATGCTGCTGACCACCGCAAACGGTTTGCAAGAAAAATTCGGGGATGAAAGCAGTCGAATCCCTTTCCTTGACGCCGTTACCGAAGAAACGTTGAAGATCGCTAACGGCAAAAGCGGCGATTTTTCGCTCGGCGGTATGAGTTCTAAACTGCAAGCGGCAAAATTAGCGGCCGATTTGGGCGTTAGCGTTGTTATTGCCGACGGTAATGCGGAAAATGTAATTCCGGAAATTATTAACGGAGCCGATATCGGAACGCTGATTGTATCGAAAAAAAAATCCGCTTTATCGAAAATAAAGCGGCGTAAACGCTGGATCGCCTTTTTCCATCGAGCGAGCGGTATAATCGTTGTCGATTCCGGAGCGGAAAAGGCGGTGGCCGAGCAAAATTACAGTTTATTGCCCATCGGTATCCTTACGGTGGAAGGCAATTTCGATAAAGGTTCGCTCGTAAAAATAAAAAATACGGCGGGTAAAACCATTGCCAAAGGTCTGGTCTCTTTCTCCGCATCCGAAATCCGTCGTATACAGGGAAAAAAGAGTTCCGCAATTAAAAATATTCTTGGTCACGATAATTACGATGAAGTGATTCATCGGGATAATTTGATTGTAATTGAATAGCGGTGTTTTTTATCGCTATGGAGTGGAGAAATCTTAAAACTAAAGTATACGCTTAAAGTAGGCGATTTAAGCCGTATTTCACTTTTAAGATTTATTACCGAGGAGCTCGGGAAAACGACAAAATTAAGAACATAGCTACGCAAAGTGATTAATGAAAAAAGTACGGGTAGAATCGTCAACGTACCTTCGAAAGAAGGAATCCGAATGTAGACAATAGCAAGATTTAGATTCCCGTCCCGTCAATACGGGATCGGGAATGACAAGGAGGAGGAGAATGTAGAAACGGAAACAAAAAAGTCCGCCATTGTCATTCTCAGATAAATCGGAGAATCTAAAATACTGTCTATGTGAACGATGTATAATTTCAAAATTGAGAATAATACAAAAATAAATAAAAA
>CAYRJN010000047.1:0-21906 GCA_964424545.1 uncultured Calditrichaceae bacterium | reverse complement strand
TAAATTTAAACCGTATCTCTGAAATATTAAAATCGTATAATGAAAGAACAAAAAAGTTTTGGGAAAATAGTGAATACGCTGCAAAATCATGAAATATTCGAGATATTGACGCTGGAACAACTAAAAAAATGCCGGATATTGGATAAACTCATTTTCGGCGGCGGCACTATGTTAAGATTATGCCATGGATTAAAAAGATATTCGGTTGATCTGGATTTTTGGCCATACCAGAATAATATTGAATTAAAGTTATTGGAAGATGTAGTGAGTTGTCTTAAAGAAAAAAATGAAATAACAGATGCCGAAAATAAACGATTTACAACCTTGATTGAAATTAGGAATAAAAATTTTCCAAAGAGATTAAAAATTGAAATACGTAATAAGTTTACACTTTTTGATTTCCAACAAAATATTGCCTGGTCCCCTTATAGCGATAAACAAGTTGCAATAAGAACGCATACTTTAGAACAAACAATACAAAACAAATTATCCGCACTATTTGATCGCCGTGAAATTCGTGATGCATTTGATTTGGAGTTTCTATTGAGGAATGGGGTTAAGCTGCCGAAAAAAAAAATAGATTTTTATAAAAAGATTTTAAACATAATTGATGGATTTGTAGATATCGATTATAAAGTAAAACTGGGTTCGATTATAGAGAAAAATATGAGAGATTATTACGCTAATAATAAATTCAACTTTTTAATAAATCAAATTGTAAATAAAATCTCTTTTTATCAAGGAACGTTATAGAAATAGTATTCAGTAATGGGTATATTTAGAACATAACAGCACAATTTAATTAATGGAATAAAGATCAAAAATGCTGCATAAAGAAAAAATTGGTAAACGAAATATTCAATGAAAAATTATATTAAAATTGCCTTTATATTATTGTGTATTGTTTTTGCTTCAATTACCGTCAAAGCCTCCAATCCGGTTAGCGTACCGGTGCGCCATCGGGTTTATCCCTATTTGGAACGTTTGGAAGCTCTGGGGGTGATCAGTCGTTTCCTGGACGGGGCAAAACCGTTAAGCCGCGGCCGTATAGCCGGGTTTTTAAAGCAAGCTTCGCAAAAACGCGATGAGATGACGCAAATAGATAAACAATTATTAGACCTGTTTATGCTGGAATTTCGCTACGAAATTGATAAAACCGCAAAATATAAGCAGGTTTATCAAGGGAAGACAATGTATTCTCCTTTACAAAGCTGGAGCGATTTTAAAAAGGATTTCTTGCGTTTTTTTAAACGCATACAGCCGGAAGAGCCCAATTATGTTTTTATGTGGGAAAACAACGAAAACAGTTTTTATTTTAATGCTGCCGAAAATTTCACTTATGACCAACGATCCGATGATGTTTATCGTTCGGCAAATTGGCAGGATTTTAAGTTTAGGGGTACGCTGGGCGATAATTTCGGTTATGCTGCCTGGGTAGAGTTGCAAGCCGTGCGCGGCGACAGAGAATACAGGCTCTCCGATCCCTTGCTAAAAGGCGCCTGGACGGAAGAGAGCGATAACAAAGATAAAATTTACGGCGATCGCGCCGGTGGCGAAATTGCCTGGTCAAGTAAATATATAAATCTTGGCTTTGCACAGCAAGAGGTTGAATGGGGGTACGGTAAATCCGGTAAATTAATATTGTCCAATTATGCGGAACACTATCCCTATATTACCTTGAAAGCCGATTGGGGCTGGGGTCGTTTTACCTCTCTGCACGGCAAATTATTAGCCCATCAATCGGGGGTTACGGATGATGATTATCCCGTTTATGCCGATAAATGGCTGGCAGCGCATCGTCTCGAAATCGCGCCTTTACGATGGTGGAAATTTTCCATAAATGAAAATTTTATATACGGTAATCGATATCTTGACTGGTCCTATTTGATTCCGCTGAATTTTTATAGAGCCGTGCAGCATAAATTGCGCGATAGGGATAATGCGACCATCTCACTCGATACAAAGTTTTTACCCTATAAAGGCGCCAAATTTTATGCAACGGTTTTTCTCGATGAATTCAATCTGAATAAGTTGAATACCGACTGGTATGGTAATAAGCAAGCTTTACTTGTCGGTTTTGAACAACTTGACCCGTTCGGTCTTCCCAATATTTCCCTTACCTTTGAATATACGGCTATAAAACCATGGGTTTATACGCACAGATTTAGAATTAATAATTATACAACCGATAACCGCTCTCTCGGGCATTGGGCCGGTCCCAATTCGGAAATATATTTTGCGGAAATTGAAAAACAATGGTCGCGTCGTTTTGTTACGGGGCTATTTTTTAGGCAATATGCTCATGGTGAGAATTATCCCGATTTGAATATCGGCGGTGATATTTTATTGGGTCATGATAATCTACTCGGAGATCAAACCGAACCGTTGGAGACCGGTAAGTTATTGGACGGCATTGTGACTACAGTGAGAGATTATAATTTTTATCTTCGTTACGAACCGTTCAACGGCTTGTTTATAGAAGCCGACTATCAACTTTCCGGACAAAACAAAGAAGGCGTTGTAACTCCTTATAATGAATTTCATTTCGGTTTTAGATTCAGATATTAAAAGTGAGCGGAGCTTGTTCAAAAAATAATTAGGTGAAAACCGCTTGGATGTTGGAAATTAGTTGGTTGACTATTCGTTTTTGAATGACGCGCCGGTGTTATGAGCATTTTTTAAAAAATTTCAGAGAATAGATGAAAATTTTATTTCTTTTCACAGCATCGCTTTTGGTTTCATTAATTGCAACTTACTTTGTAAAAAAGTTTGCTATAAAATATCAGATAGGCGTTTTACCGCAAGCGCGAATGATTCATAAAGGTTTTAAACCGCTGCTTGGTGGAATAGGAATCTTCGCGGGTTTTATCAGCGGGATAATTTTTTCATTATTGATAAATAAAGGCCTATTTGCGGATATCTTCAAAACGTTCGGTGGATTGCTTGCGGCGTCTTTGCTTATAGTCCTTGTGGGCATATATGACGATAAGAAAGGACTAAATGCTTCAAAAAAATTCTTTTTTCAGTTTCTTTCGGCAACAATTGTTATTCTTTCGGGTTTTGTCATTAAATCAATTCAAATTCCTTCCGATGTTGTTATACCATTGGGTATATTGGCTGTTCCCATTACTTATCTATGGATTATCGGTATCAGCAATGCCATAAATTTGCTTGACGGTCTCGACGGTTTAGCTGGCGGCGTCAGTTTAATTATCTCGGTTGGGCTGTTAGCCGTTGTTTGGCCGAGGGGCGATATGGCCATGATTATTGTTTTGCTTTCCTTATGCGCCGGATTAATCGGCTTTTTAAAGTTTAACATCCGTCCCGCTTCCATTTTTATGGGGGACGCCGGTTCGTTGTTCCTTGGTTTGATTTTATCGGTACTCAGCGTAAAAGTTTTTAGTTACACGAACGGCCGCGTTGATTTTATTGCGCCCATTATTTTATTGGGGATACCTATCGGCGATACGGTTTTAGCATTTTTCCGCCGTCTGAATAAAGGAAAACATCCCTTCCATGCCGATAAAGATCATCTGCATCACCGTTTGATTGATCTCGGATTATCACACGGACAGACCGTTTATCTCATATATTTGCTTAGCGCCATGTTTGTCCTCGTTGTTTATTTGTTTGAAAGGTCTTCGCCCTTATTAAGTATCATTTCTCTCGGGCTTGCGCTTATTATTAGTATTTTGGGATTAAAAAGGCTCGGTTATCTCGAAACCAAACGCAAAGGAAAACTTTATGGCGATCAAAATGTGTTTGAAATTCAAACCGTTTTAGCGCCGATTTCGGCAAGCAAATTTTTACATATTACTATCTTAGTATTAGTCGATATCGTAATGGTTAATATTGCGCTGATTGTTACGGTTTGGTTACGCTTTAAGCTAGGGCTGTTTGCCGGACGAAATATAACGGAAATCAACCAAATATTAACCTTACCCCTGTTCGCTATTCTTACGATAAGTTGGATTTTGCTTTTTTCGCTTAATAATCTTTATAATATGCGTTGGGATATTTCGCGTTTTGATAAAATAAAAAGGATAAGTAAAATTATTATATTCGGATTGTTGGTATTGTTTATTTTAAGCTTTGATCCGCAGCGTTTTTCATTGCGGGGCTCGTTTATTTACGGTTTTTTTATGATATTCTTTGTAAATTTTGGCCGCATGCTAATTATAGCGTGGGAAAAGCATAATACTCGCTTTGAATATGCTCCGCATAATACGCTGTTGATAGGCAATTCGGAAAAAGGAAAAAAACTATTGCGTGAAATTCGAAATAATCCGCATTTATTATATAATGTAGTTGGTTATGTCGCCGACGAGGAAAAATCAAAATCATTTTCCGGTTTGCCTTTTCTCGGAAAATATAAAAAAATCGCCGAATTAATTCGTAAGTATAAAATCGAAGAAATAATCATTGCTATTCGCCAGCATTCCCGGGATGAGATTTTAAATATTGTCTCATATGCCGGCAATATTAAAGTATCTTTTAAAATAATTCCCGATATGTATGACGTGGTTTCCGGTCATAAAACGGAAGAAGTCGTAGGTCATCCGTTAATCCGTCTTTTTCCAGACCACATGTTTTTATGGCAAAAAATAATCAAAAGGATGATGGACGTAACCATTTCTCTTTTTTTATTGATTGTTCTCAGCCCTTTATGGCTGGTTATTATGCTGGTTTTGGCGCTAAGCGGTATCGGGCCGATTTTTCAAATAAGCGATATGGTGGGCAAGGGCGGTGAAATTTACGGAATGGTTAATTTTAATTACGGCGATCGTGAACGCAATCCAATGTTGTATAAATTTATCCATGATTCGTATCTGTATAAAATGCCCGCTTTGATTAATATATTATTCGGGCATATGAGTCTGGTGGGGCCTCGACCGGAAAGCCCTGAAAATGCGGCCATGATTAAGAAAAAAATCAAATTCTATAACAGAAGATTCCAAATTAAACCGGGTTTGGCGGGCTGGTCGCAGGTGCGTTACCGCTATTCCGATACAATGAAATCACAACGGGAGATGCTTAAACACGATCTCTTTTATCTTGAGAATTTTTCAATCAGTTTCGATATTAGGATTATGCTGCGTTCGCTTTTCCTTTTCTTCTTCAGGATTACAAAATAGACGATAAAATTATGATAAAAATTTCAATAATAATTGTCAATTATAATGTTAAGGATTTTTTAGAACAGGCTTTAATTTCCATTAAGCGTTCTTTAAAGGATATTCCATCCGAGATATTTGTTGTAGATAACGATTCCAGCGACGAATCCGTTCCTATGCTAAAAGAACGTTTCCCCGAGGTGATTTTAATTGAGAATAAGGTGAATTCGGGTTTTTCCGCTGCGAATAATCTGGCCATTAAAAAGGCCAAGGGGGAGTTTGTTGTTTTAATTAATCCCGATACGGTCGTGCAAGAAGATACGTTCGTAAAATTGCTTGAATTTTTTGAGAAAAATCCGCAGGCCTCGGCGGCAACCTGTAAAATATTAAATCCGGACGGCACTTTTTCGGTGGATTCGCGTCACAGCATTCCCACGCCGATGACCGCCTTCTGGAAATTGATCGGATTTAACAGGCTATTTCCGAAAAGTAAATTATTTGCCCGCTATAATTTAACTTTTTTAAGCGAGAACGATATTCATAAGGTAGAAGCTATCTCCGGTTCTTTTATGATGATTCGGCGGGAAATGGTAGATAAGGTTGGGCTGCTTGACGAACGTTTTTTTATGTATTGCGAGGATATCGATTATTGTCATCGTATCAATAATGCCGGCGGTGAAATCTATTATGTGCCGACCTCGCAAATAATCCACTACAAAGGGGAGAGCACTAAAAAGAATAATATCGATTATGTATATAACTTTAATAAATCGCTTTATCTTTTTTATAAAAAGCATTATCAAAAAAAATACATCACGCCCATAAAGTGGCTAATTTTATTAGGCGTCATTATCCGCGGATTGTTAATTTTTATTAAAAATAATTTTAAACAATATTTTCCCATTATATTTGACCTTATCGTGTTGAATCTCTCCATTTTTATCAGTTTTTACGTGCGATTTAAAATAAAAGGTCGTTTTAATTTTGATAACTATTTGTCCTATTATTATATGATCAATATAATCAGTTCGTTTGTTTTCTTTTTTGCATCGCTTTCATTCGAGGGAATTACCAAATATAAATTCAGCTTTTCACGGTTATTTAAAGCCAATATGGTAACAATGATTTTTGTGACCTTCTTAACCTTCTTTTTTCGTGATTACGCCTTTTCCCGTATTATTATTCTTCTTTCCACGTTGTTGAGTTTTGCGCTGATGGCCTTATGGCGATTAACATTGCTCTATTTTAGAAAGCGCTTTGATTTCAATGTAGACGATACGCTTTTTATGCGCAGAGCACTTATTGTGGGATCGGACAGCGAAGCGGAAAACCTGCTTAAAAAGATATCATCCCGCGGATATTCGGATTTTGAAATTCTGGGAATTGTTTCGGCCGATAAAGAAAAAGTGGGCGGAACAGTCAGTGGGTTTCATATCATTACTTCTCTTGATCAGCTTCCGGAATACATACGTTTAAATAAAGTGAATACCGTTATTTTTTCAACCCACGAAATACCTTTCGCCAAAATTCTTGAAACCATGGTTAAAGTAAATAATGCCAATATTGAATTTAAAATGGCTCCCGAGCACCTTGAATATATGATCGGAAAATCGCATATAGATCGATTTGAAGACGTGGAATTGATGGATTTGGAATACGCATACGGCAAGTTATATAACCGTGTTGTAAAACGTATAAGCGATATTTTATTATCATCTCTATTACTTATTCTGATGCTGCCGCTGCTTCCCTTTCTTCTTTTAAAAGCAGCCAATATACGGAAAATTGAAATGGACGTCTGTAAACTATTATGGTATAATTCCGAATCAATTTTAAGGTTTTATCTTAATCTATTTAACGTATTACGCGGATGCATTTCATTTGTAGGGGCGCCGATAGTGGCGACCGACGACAAAAGTAAGGGTAAATACTCATATAAACCCGGTATTACGGGAATTGTGCAGCTTAACCGAATCGCCGATTTCACGGCTTCGGAAAAATTGGAAATGTATTATTTGAAAAACCATTCTCTTACACTGGACTTAAAAATTATGTTAAAAGCCCTTCTAAAAAAATCTCATCTCTTCTAAGTTAATTATTTTGCTTCATTTCAAGCCTTAAACGATTCTCATCGAGGCGCTTTCATTTCCATCCGATGATAAAAGCTTACGCGACTTTTTGCAAGTGTTGATAAATTTATTTGATAAATATATAATTTTCTTGATAATTCAGGTCATTACGGCTTTTATTTTTTAGCTTAAAGTGTTATATTAACAACTCAAAAATAAAATAAATATTAATTGATACGGGGATGAAGATGTATAAAATTATAAAAGCGGAATTTATTGCTCAGGATATAAAACGCTTCGAGATTGAGGCGCCCAAAATCGCGAAAAAACGCAAAGCTGGACAGTTTGTAATAATACGCATTGATGATCATGGGGAACGTATTCCCCTGACTATTGCCGATTCAAATAATGAAAAAGGCACAATTACCCTTATCGTGCAGGGTGTGGGGAAGACGACAAAAGCGCTGAACGATAAAAAAAGCGGGGATACCATTCTTGACGTCGTAGGGCCGTTGGGGATGCCTTCGCATATAGAAAAGTTCGGCGTTGCGGTCAGTATCGGAGGTGGCGTAGGTACGGCGATTGCTTTTCCGACGGCCGTGGCCTTAAAAGAAGCCGGAAATCATGTGATTACCATAAACGGGGCGCGCACTAAAGATTTAGTCATTTTGGAGGAAGAAATGAATGCCGTAAGCGATGAAGCTTACATTACTACGGACGACGGCAGTTACGGCTTTCATGGTTTTGTTACCCAAATGTTGCAAAAATTGATTGACGAAGGCAAGGATATAAAATTCGTTCTGGCTATCGGTCCCATTCCCATGATGAGAGCGGTCGCGGATGTTACCAAGCCTTACGGAATTAAAACGGTAGTCAGTCTAAATCCCATTATGGTGGACGGTACGGGTATGTGCGGCGCCTGCCGCGTTACGGTGAATGGGGAAACAAAGTTTGCCTGTATAGACGGGCCGGAATTTGACGCCCATCAGGTGGATTTTAAAAATCTAACCAACCGCAACAGAGTTTATTCGAAGTATGAAAAAGAATCGCTCGAAAAGTATGAACATGAATGCAAGTTAAATGTGTAGATTTCCGAATTGAAAAATGCGTAAAGGCGTAATTTAATTATTAAATCCGAGTATGAAATTTTAACATAAAAGGTGACCTTATGGCGGAATTGACAGTTAAAGAAAGAATGAAAATACCGCGCAATCCGATGATAGAGCAAGATCCGTTGGAGCGCGCCGCGAATTTTTTAGAGGTGAATAAAGGTTATACGGCCGAAATGGCCAAACAAGAGGCGTTGCGCTGCATTCAGTGCCCGAAACCGACTTGTGTCGATGGCTGTCCGGTTAATATTCAAATTAAAGATTTTGTAGGTTTAATAGCCGAAGGCGATTTCCTTGGCGCCGTAACCAAAATAAAAGAAGATAACGCCTTACCTGCAATTTGCGGCAGAGTATGTCCGCAGGAGGAACAATGCGAACAAGTTTGTATCGTAGGTAAACGCGGTGAACCGGTTGCTATCGGTAATCTGGAACGTTTTGTGGCTGATTACGAGCGCGAGCTCGGCGCCGTTGAAATGCCGAAAATCCAGCCGCCTACCGGCAAAAAAGTCGCTATTGTGGGCAGCGGGCCGGCCGGATTGAGTTGCGCTAATGATTTAATTCAAATGGGGCATGATGTAACGGTGTTTGAAGCATTGCATGAACTTGGCGGCGTGTTAGTTTACGGTATACCCGAATTCCGCTTGCCGAAGGAGATAGTGCGCAAAGAGATAGACGGATTAAGGAGTATGGGCGTAAAGTTTGTAACCGATGCCGTAATCGGAAAAACCGACACCATCGATGAGTTGTTGACGAAGGAAGGATTTGACGCCGTATTTGTGGGCGCCGGAGCGGGCTTACCTTGGTTTATGGGTATCCCTGGAGAAAATGCAGCCGGCGTTTATTCGGCCAATGAATGGCTGACGCGCGTTAATTTGATGAAAGCGTATAAGTTCCCCGAATACGATTCACCCGTTTTGGATTGTAAAGACAAAAATGTTGCGGTAATCGGCGGCGGCAATACAGCTATGGATTCGGTAAGAACAGCCAAACGTCTCGGCGCTAAAAACGCCTATATTATTTATAGAAGATCCGATGTGGAGATGCCGGCGAGAAATGAAGAGATCAAACATGCCAAAGAAGAAGGCATCGAATTCCTTATGCTCACCAATCCGGTTGAATTTTTAGCTGATGAAAACGAGCTGTTGCGTGGTATTCGCTGTATTAAAATGGAGCTTGGCGAGCCGGACGATTCGGGGCGCAGGCGTCCGGTTCCCATTGAAGGTTCGGAATTTGACATCGATGTTTCCATTGCCGTTATGGCTATCGGAAACGGCTCTAATCCATTGCTGCAGGAATCGACGCCGGATATGCAGTATTCGAGACGCGGTACGATAGTCGTGGATGAGGAGACCATGGCGACTACGAAAAAGGGCGTTTTTGCCGGGGGCGATATTGTAACAGGCGGGGCGACGGTTATTCTTGCAATGGGAGCCGGTAGAAAGGCTGCGGCAGCGATTAACGATTATCTGAAAAATGAAAAATAAAAAATATGTTGCAAGCGAGCTAATAATGAAGTATTATGAGTTATCCTAACCAAATTAAAGGAGAATAGAAATGTTAAACAAAATTGGTGTCATTGGCGGGGGGAATATCGGCGGAGTTTTAGTGCAGGAAATGGTACGCCGTCGTTTAGGAAGAGAGGTTGCATTAGTTGACGTTAAACCGCCCGAATTAGCTAAGGGTAAAGCTTTGGATATTTCCGAGGGCACGCCGGTTATTTCGACGGATATCAAAGTAAGCGCTTCTAAGGAGTATGATGTGCTTGAAGGATGCGAGTTGGTTATCAATACAGCCGGCGTTCCGCGCGCCGCTCGTCCGGACGGCACTCTTCCCACGCGCGAGGAACTGTTGGAAGTGAATTTAAAAATTACCGACGCCGTCAGTGAAGGGTTTAGCAAAAATTGTCCGGAAGCTATGTTCATTTCTATTGCCAATCCTTTGGACGCTATTGTTTATCGTCTGTATATGAATCTTAAACCGTCGCGCGCGCGGTTAATTGGCATGGCCGGCGTTTTGGATTCGGCAAGATATCGCTATTTTATTGCCGAAGAAGCGGGCGTAAGCGTAGAAAACGTTGAGGCAATGGTTCTCGGCGGCCACGGCGATAATATGCTGCCGATTCGCTCTGCCTGCAGAATTGCCGGTATGCCGGTTGAAAAGTTTGTTTCATCGGAAAAATTGGATGAAATCGAAGCCCGTACCAGAAAAGCCGGCGGCGAAGTGGTTAAACTGCTCGGTTCCGGTTCCGCTTTTGTCTCTCCGGCATGGAGCGCTTTGGAAATGGCCGAATCCATTATTTACGATAAAAAGAAAATCATGGCCGTCAGCGCATATCTCGAAGGCGAATACGGCGTTGACGGTTTGTTTATCGGCGTTCCCGCTATCCTTGACGCCGGAGGTATGAGCAAAGTAATTGAAATGGATCTGACGGAATCCGAAAAAGAAGATTTCAAAAAGTCCGTAGCGTCCGTACAAAAAACGAAAGACGAAGTTCTTGCCATGACAAAATAGGAGGATAAACTATGGCTAAGTTAACTTATCTGAGTCATTCCGCCTGGCTGGTGGAAACGGATAATTACACCATTGCCATTGATCCTTTTTTAGAGGGTAATCCCACAGCGGCTCTAAAGCCATCTGATGTTAAAGCCGATTATATTATCGTTACGCATGGTCACGGCGATCATCTCGGAGACGCGATACCATTGGCTAAAGCCAACAACGGTATAATTATTACGAATTTTGAGATCGCCAATTATTGCGGCGATAAGGGAGCCAATGTTCATCCAATGCACATCGGCGGCGCTCATGAATTTCCTTTTGGAAGAGTTAAATTGACGCCTGCCTGGCACGGATCGTCTTTTCCCGACGGCTCTTATGCGGGCACGCCGGCCGGTATTCTATTGACGGTTGAAGGAAAAACTATTTATCATACCGGCGATACGGGACTATTTTTGGATATGCAGTTAATCGGAGAGATGAATCCCGTAGATATTTTTCTCGTGAATATCGGTGATAATTTTACCATGGGAATTGACGACGCCGTTAAGGCGGTTGAGTTCGTTAAGCCAAAACTGACTATTCCAATGCATTACAAAACCTTTGATGTGATTAACGTTGACCCGCTCTCCTTTATTGAGAAGGTACAGAGTAATGGATATGAGGCCAAACTGCTGGGAATCGGTGAAAGATATATTTTTTAATTGATGCGTTTTTAAATCCTTATTCTGTTATGGAATAAGGGTTTTTTTTATGTATTTTATTGGTTGTCCGAAATGATTCAATTAGTTATGAAATATTTTTTGTAAAAAAAGATAATTTAAACAGGCGTAAATTAATAGATATTAAGCTTATAAAAAAAGGATACAATATTATGAAATTATTTATTAGATTTTTTGTAAGCACCGTTTTGGCCTTTTCTCTTTTTACGGCTTGCTCAAGCAATAAAGATGAAAATAAAAAAAGTGAAAAAGCGGTGACAAAGGTTGAAAAAAAGGAAGAAGCGTCGCTTCCCGACGGTTATCCCGCGGAACTGACGCTACCTAAAGGCGTCAGCCCGAAAAGGGTCAGCGTGGGCGAAGGCACCATTTTATCTTCCGGAAGCGCTAATGAAGAACAAAAATATAGATCGTATGAAATCGATATTATGCATGCTAAAAACCTCGGCGAGCTTGTCGCGCATTACCGCTCTTTGTTGACGGAAGAAAACGGATGGAAAGGAAAATGGAATATTAATGAAGAAAATGAAGGTAACGGAACATTTAAAAAGAATAATATTACGGTAAAGATAAAATCCGACCCTATCCTTTTTATGTTTAAGGCGGAAGTAATGCAACAATAGCAAAACACGATAAATTTTACGCCTGTTTTTTCCATTAATGATTATTGTAAATATAACCCGAGAGGCCTAAGTTAAAACTGAGGTTTTAATAATAAAAGAAACCAGTGTATTTTTTAGCCAAGCGCGCAGGAAATATATTTAATTGTATCTGAATTTTAAAAATTAACCCATTCGGGACATTTTTAATATTATTTTAGAATATTTTTTTTATACGTACAATTTTAGATTTTTCGATTTAATCGGAGAGTCTAAATCTTCCAATTCAGGGTTCAAATTCCTTCTTTAGAAGAAATGACAAATGTTGGGTTTAATTAATCAATATACAAAGTTTTGTTCTTAGGTGCCGGATATTGTAAAAATCGCATCACATATTTACATTCCATTAAGTTGATATTTGTTGATTACTTGGTTTGCCGTTGTTTTAAAAATGGCGATTAGATATTGTAAAGAATAAAGAATTTGCAGGTATATAGTGACAGAATCGGATTTAAATGTTATCCTTCGGGATGTCTTAATTAATGATTTTCCCAAGCGCTCAAAAAACCGCTTATTTGCGAGATTTAAAAAAACAAAAACTCTTAGTCATTCCATTCGCTTGCGGGACGGCGTTTTGACCCTGAATATATCGGAGGCATTTGTTGAGGCGCCGCGGCAAATTATACAAATACTGGGGATAATACTTTTATCTAAAGTATTTCATTGTAAAATAGATAATGATATTCGACGCATATATAAGCAATATATTCGGGAAAATCATTTTGATGATTATCATGCCGTAAGAACGCGGCCTCCTTCCCCCGCCTATACAGCCAAAGGGAAGTATTACGATCTTGATGACATATTTTACAAACTTAATCGACGTTTTTTTAACGATAAACTTTCAAAACCGCTTATAGGGTGGAGTTTAAACGATAGTTACCGCAGACTCGGGTTTTATTCGTCGGAAAAGAATTTATTGGTAATCAGTCGTATTTTTGATTCGCGTAAAACCCCGCTAAACGTGATAGAATATTTGATGTATCATGAGATGCTGCATATATATCTTCCTGTTGTAACGGTAAACGGAAGACGCAGGGTACACACGGTAGAATTTCGCAAGTTGGAGCGTTCCTTTCCCGAGTATGAAAAAGTTGAAACATGGATTCGTAAAAAACGTCATAAACTATGAGGTGGAAATAGGGTGAAACTGTTTTTTTATGTATTAATCGGCGCGTTTTTTGTTTTTTCGCTATTAACAAATTGCAAGAAAAATGATAATGAGTCCGACAAAAAGGCGCCTGCTTTCGGATATACGGAAAAACGGATAGAGAGCGATTTGCCGGAAGGTTATCCTGAAGAAGTAACCCTCCCCGAGGGTATTAGCGCGGATGATATTCAAAGTGGAACAGGCAGAACGCCTACGCCGGGCGGCGTAAACGATAAAGTATACAAGGTTTATGTTATTTATAAAGAACATCCTAAAAATTACAAGCAGATTCTTAAACATTATAAACAATTGTTCACAAAAGAAAATCATTGGCAGGGACGTTGGGACAATGGCGATCCGTCTATAGTTAACGGGTCTTTCAAAAAGAATAATATTCATCTTGAAGTTGAAATCTGCAGAAATTATTTTTCATTGAAAATTAAAGTGTACGATAACAATATTAGTTAAAATTGTTTTAAGGCGCATAAAATCTTCCGCTTTTAATAGAGCGACTACTAATCAATGCTATGTAAATGGATTGATCGGTAGAAGGTATTTGCTATTTTGATGATATGGCGCTGTCATTGAGATCTTGACGGCAATCTCCTTTATTACAGCGAAGGTAAAACTTTAAATTAGACGGGTAAATGGATTGTTTGTTATTTGTTTGTGTAGGAATTTCAAAGTTTACAATTATTAAGCGGAAGAGAGAAAAAACATAGATTAAGAAGACAACTCAGCAAATTAATTAGTAAAAAGAGGAGCGTCTGTCGTCAAGTTATCATTGTTTGATTAAATAATGCCATCTAAATATTTACAATTTATAACATCAACTTCTAATTGAAGACGATAAAAGAATTGCGAGGGCAAGATGAAAATCACTTTATTAAGTTTGTTTAGTATGTTTTCAATCCTTTTGGGGGAAAACCAGAAATGGATTGAATTACCTCTATACAGCGTACGCGGACATTTGTTTAATACAAGCTCCGAATTGCAAAAGCCCGCCGATATGATGGAAATAGGACGATATGATTTTTCCAATGTTTTTGACGGTAATCCTGCCACATGTTGGGCAGAAGGCGCAGCAGGTTCCGGTATCGGCGAAAAGATATTTTTTGTTATTCCTGAGAATTTACAAGCATTGAAAATTACCAATGGCCTGGCTAAAAACAAGGTGGTTTTCCATAAAAATAACCGTGTAAAAAAGATTAAAGTCCTTGTTTACGGCGGCGTAACCACTGACGAGGACGCCGGACAATTTGCCGATCTGTATCGCTGCCTACCATTTGATAAAGAATTTACGATCGAACTAAAGGATACCCCCGCGGTTCAGGAGATTAAATTTCCGTTTGATTGGGATTTGTTGAAACCCTATAAAACGTACATTTTAAAAAAATTCGAGCAGCTTGATTATGCGAAAAAGAATAAATCACAGCGCTATTTTAAGTATATTCTTTCATTCGAAATTGTTGATGTATATACGGGCAGCAAGTGGGACGATACATGTATTTCGGATATTGCTTTCATTACACAAGTAAATAATTCAGCGTCCATCGAAAAAATATATACTAATGACGATGAAAATGCCGTATTATTCGATACATCGCAAAAAACTAAAAATATCTTGATCGAAGATAACTCATCCGTGTTTCAGATTGTTGAAAACAGCAAAGATAAAAACTGGTTGATTTTGATCCGTATGGCGTCGGATACGGGAGATTCACGGGCAGAAACGGAATACCGGCTTTACTATCTACCGCAAAAAAAGCGCATTGATTTAAAAAAATTAGGATATAATATAGGCGATATGTATGATTTTACCCAAGAAAAGGGTCATATCTATTTGAATTGCGCCGATAAGTCAACTATGGACGATTTAAAAATTGACCTTACAAATCTTGTTGGTGAATTAAATCGGTAAAAAAGTATATATTTCTCACTCGCCTATGCAGGTTCGAAATGCTAGTTTAACTAATTTATATCTTTGTTTTTCGATGGAATATAGGTAGAGGTCTATGCCTAAAATATCAATTGACCCAATAAGAAATTTGACCTGTATATATTGTTTTGCATAGGCGTATTCTATAGAAAATTGTTATATAAAAACGGAGTGGAACAATGGAGCAGGAAAACAAAACCAACCGTCGTAATTTTATAATTAAAAGCGCCGCCATGGTTGTCGGGGGCAGCGCTTTGTTAAGCGCAACGGGATGTGATTCTTCCAGAATCGGACAGCAGCCAAAAAATACGAAAAATTTTCCAAAGGGGAGTATTATTCTCTTTCAAGGAGATTCTATTACCGATATGCACCGCAACAGAAAAGATTTTGCTGCCAACAGCGTCGGGGCAATGGGCTACGGTTATCCGGCTCATATTAGCGGATATTTACTGGCGTAACATCCGCAACAGGGATATAAAATATTTAATCGCGGAATCAGCGGCAATAAGGTGTTTCAACTGGCCGAGCGTTGGAAAACGGATTGCCTTGACATTAAACCGGATATTTTAAGCATATTAATCGGTGTGAATGATATTTGGCATACGCTGAGCGGACATTATCCGGAGGGCAGCGTGGAGAAATATGAAGATGATTATAACGCGTTACTAAAACGAACAAAAGAAGCCCTTCCGAAAGTGAAAATAATTATCTGCGAACCGTTTGTTTTAAAAGTCGGGGCGGTTAATGAGCGCTGGTTTCCCGAATTTGAACGCTACCGAGCCGTTGCAAAGGAGATGGCGGACGAGTATGCTGATAAATTTATTCCTTTTCAAACTATCTTCAATAACGCTGTAAATAATGCTCCTGCCGAATACTGGCTGCCGGACGGCGTGCATCCCAGCATTGCCGGCGCCTATTTAATGGCTAAGGAATGGTTAAAATACGCTTTTTAAGGGATTATCAAATTGTCGTATTTTCGGCAACGGCGTCCGGGAACAAGCAACGCCAACAATCAGATTCTTTGCGGTATTTTCAATGTTTGTTTAATTCGTTTTGTTCTTTTGATTCGAATAAACTTCCGTCGGAATTTACGGGCAGACGATTCGGCAGAATCGCCAACGCTTCCTATAGCGCCGGAAATTAATCGTTTACGTCGATGTCATCATCCTAATTAGATAAATTCGTTAAACTCATATTTGCTCTTTTGTTATTAATTTCCTAAATTGGAGCCTTATTCGGGGAAATTGTTTGAAGATTAGAGCTGAAAATATTTCAAAACATTATAATCGTAATTATTTATTCAGGAATCTGAGCTTTGAGATCGGACAGGGGGAATGTCTTGCCGTGCTTGGCGCGAACGGTTCGGGCAAAACGACATTGATAAAAATCCTCTGCGCGCTCCAACGTCCCGCTTCGGGTAAAATCCATTACGAAAATAACGGCACCGTAATAAAAAGGGAAGATATTTATGCCCATATCGGTCTTATAAGTCCCTATTTGGAATTATATGATGAGTTGACGGCAAAAGAAAACCTGGATTTTTTTGCCGCTATTAAAGACGCTTCCGAAAATGAGCGTAAAGAGATGAGTAAAATGTGCTCACGATTAAAAATTGCCGATAAGTTGAACGTTCGTGTGAAAGCTTATTCATCGGGTATGAAGCAGCGATTGAAATATGTATTGGCGCTTATGGGCGCTCCGGAAATTCTATTTGTGGATGAGCCAGGAACCAATCTCGACGAAGAAGGCATTAATATCGTTTATGATTTACTCCGTGATTATAAGAAAACAGGCGTTCTTGTTATCGCTACCAATGAAAAACAGGATTTGATACTTGCAGATAAGAGGTTGACTATTGATTCATAAAGCTTGGCTCATATTTAAAAAAGACGTAAAACAAGAATTTGCCACGCGTTTTACCATTAACGCTATTTTATTGTTCAGTATTGTTACATTAACGGCCGTTTCTTTCTCCATCGGCGCTTATGCCGCCGGTCAGGAGATTCAGGCGGCTTTACTGTGGATAATTATCTTTTTTTCTTCCATGTCGGGTCTATCGCACATTTTTGTAAGAGAAGAGGAGACGCGTACGGCGGATACGCTTAAGCTTGTGGCGCCGCCTGCGGCTGTTTTTGCGGGTAAGTTGTTTTTTAATATTGTCCTGCTTGTACTGGTTGAAGTTGTTCTCATACCATTATTTCTCGGTGTGATGAGTTTAGAAGTAAAAAATATATGCTTATTTTTAACGGTTGTTATTGCAGGCAGCCTTGGCGTGGCGGCGGGAGGAACGATAATTGCAGCGATTATATCAAAGGCAAATTCCAAAGGCGCGTTATTTACCGTTTTGGCTTTTCCCATTTTGTTGCCGGTGTTAATCAGCGCCATCAGTGCTACACGGATTTCCTTAAATGACATAAAATTCGGCGCTGCAGCAAGCGAGTTGCAAGCCATTTTTGCCTATACGGTTGTGATTATAACGGCCTCGGGATTGCTGTTTGATTTTATCTGGAATGAATAAGGCAGAATAATTGTTTTAAAATAATATCGGAAGTCTGAATTGAACGGTTCTGTCGTCCGCTGGTTAAAAATATGTCGAACTTACTTTTGATCGGCAGAACGCAGTTGGGCAAATTGATCAAAGATAAGATTAGTGCGCCCGTCATTAAATTGTAATTGTCCGATTAAATCGGACAATGTATGTATTTACCATATATGAAATTACAAAATTCAGAATATTTCTGAAGAGATTAAAAAATTTTGATATAATAAAATGATTTATCTTGAATGGAAAAGGGGGAAGATTATGAATATTAATTTCAAAAAGCGAGGTGATTTTTGAAAAGTAATGCCGTTATGTCAACGCTTAAAATCGTTTTGCTTATCTGGGTAGGTTTGGTATTCAGCGGAGCTTATTTGTGGGCGCCACTTGCCAAAGGCCTCAAAGAGTATACAAGGGTTTTATATTTTCATGTGCCTATGGCTTGGATCACGGTTATCGCTTTTTTAATGAGCGCCCTTTTTAGTATTTTATATCTAAAAAAGCGTTTACCCTTATATGATTTATATGCGGAGGCCACCAACCAATTGGGGATTGTATTTGCCGTTTTGGCCACAATAACCGGATCAATCTGGGCGAAAGCGAGTTGGGGTTCCTTTTGGAATTGGGATCCGCGTGAAACATCTATTTTTATTCTTCTCTTGATTTATGCCGCTTATTTTGCATTACGATCGGCCATTGAAGAGGATGAGAAAAAAGCCGCACTTTCTGCGGTATATTCCATTTTGGCTTTTGTTACCGTGCCTTTCTTTATTTTCATCGTACCGAGAATATATGATTCGTTGCATCCCGATCCGGTAATAAATGAAGAGGGCAAAATACATATGGGTAGCCGCATTCTTACGGTTTTTTTGTCATCCATTGCCGGTTTTACGGCTTTATATTTTTGGCTTTTTAAGCTGAAAATCGATTTAATAAAAGTAAAATTACAATTAGACGAATTGGAGAAATAAATGGAACCTACGTATGTCGTTTTAATCATAAATTTAATAATCTGGGTTGGATTGTTTTTTTATACGTTCTCTTTAAATAAAAATATAAGCGAACTAAAAGGCCAAATTGAACGTTTAAAAAAGAAATAATCATTGATAATTAAAATTTAATGCGGGGAAAATATGCAGAGAAAATATATTATCGGCGCTATTATAATCGTTCTATTTACCGTATGGGCCGCGATATCATTTAATAAATCACTAACGCCTTATGTTAGTATTGCCGATGCCAAAAAAAGAGGCTCGGTTGTGCAGGTAAAAGGCGAACGCCTTGATAATGGAACCTTTGACGTGGAGAAAAACGTTTTTAAATTTAAAATTAAAGATGAAAAAGGCGAAGTCGTTCAAGTGATTTACGACGGTCCCAAACCGGGAAATTTTGATCAAGCAACTCATGTTGTCTGCGTGGGAAAATACGAACAGGGAAGTTTTCACGCTAACAGTATCCTTGTTAAATGTCCCTCTAAATATCAGGAAGAGGGGGACGCATCATGATAATAGGTATTGCGGCCACCTCATTAACCTTTATTTTTCTTATTATCAGCATTGCGGCATATTATCAGTATTATAAAACCAAGGAAGATGGGGCGAATAAAATCGCCAGATATTCTTTTTATATATCTTCCGCCCTGATACTGTTTCAGGGCGTTTTGCTGATGTGGGGACTATTGAGCCATCAATATCAATTGACCTATGTCATGCAATATTCCTCTAACAGTCTTAGCGTATTTTATCTCATATCGACATTTTGGGCGGGACAAGAAGGCACTTTTGTGTTGTGGTTAATATTCGGCGTTATTTACGGCTGGATTGTAATCCGCCTGCGCTCCGAGGATGAAGCCCTTGTTATGATATTTATGAATCTTGTTCAGGCTGCCATCGTTATTATTCTAATAAAAAAGAATCCCTTCGAATACGTTTGGAATGTGCAACCCAACGCTTTTCCCATAGGCGCCAATATTCCCGACGGCAACGGTTTAAACCCGCTTTTACAAGACCCATGGATGATTATTCATCCTCCGATCTTATTTGCGGGATATTCATCAACTATGTTGATTTTTGCTTATGCCATGACGGCATTAATAAAGCGGGATTACGATACATGGATTAAACGCGCATTTCCCTTTGCCGTATTTGTAGGGTTATCGCTTGGCGTCGGCATTATTCTCGGCGGGTATTGGGCTTATACGACGCTCGGATGGGGAGGTTATTGGGGGTGGGACCCTGTTGAAAACAGCTCCCTGATTCCCTGGTTGACCTCGTTGGCGCTCATCCACGGCATTGTTATCCAAAATAAACAAGGCGGCATGAAGAAAACCAATATTTTTCTGGCGCTTCTTACCTTTATTCTGGTGCTTTACGGTAGTTTTTTAACGCGCAGCGGCGTACTGACGGATTTTTCCGTTCATTCCTTCGGCGCTTCGGAACTATCGCAATATCTGCTTGGTTTTGTAATTGTTTTTTCCGTGTTGTCCTTAATTTTCTTTATTATAAAAATGCCAGAAATAAAGGGCGAAAAAGTGAATAACGATTTTTTTACGCGGGAGAATTTCACGCTTTACGGCGTTATGACGCTTTTGATCTTTGCCGCGCTAACCTTTGTGGGCACCTCCTCGCCGATCATTACGGGATTTTTCGGAGAGGCTTCTAATGTCTCCACGGATTATTATAATACATTGGCTGCTCCGATTGCCATGCTTATCGCTTTGCTTCTTGCCGTAACACCGGTTTTAAGCTGGCGCAAAAACAGTCCGGAAAGACTGAATTCTTTGATTATTCATGCCGCGGCGAGTCTTGTTCTCAGTGTGGTTATATTTTTTCTCGGTATGAAAAACATTCAATCATTAATCATTACTACTCTTTCCTTGTTTGCCGTTATTGTATCGGCTCATCTTGTCGTTTCTATGATGCGAAAGAAAAATTATAATTTCGGCGGTTTATTGGCGCATCTCGGTATCGGATTAATGATAATCGGCATAATAACCTCTTCCGTATATGATAAAGCCCTTAAAACAACGCTACCGATTGGTGAAAAAAAGAGCGTTTTCGGTTACGTATTGGAATATGGCGGCAGGATTCCCTCTAAAGATGGTAAAGATAAGGTGCTTGTGAAGATTGACGGGGAAGACAGCTACGCCAAGTTTTACTGGAGCGAATACAGCAGGGCTTACATGGTGTCGCCGTCGGTTCGTAATCAGGTTTTGCAGGATTTATACGTCTCTCCGATTCAGATTATTCCGGCCGGCGGCAACGATAATGACGATGATAATCATGAACATATTACATTGCAGAAACAAAAGGATATTAGGTGGAACGATTATACGCTGAATTTGCAGGGATATGATATGAACAGTCAGGCCATGATGGGCGGCGCCGGCGACATGGGCATAGCCGCTATAATACATGTTGTGAATAAGGACAAAAATATTGATGAAATCGTTAGGCCGATGATTAAAGTGGCCGGAAATGAAAAAAAAGTTTCGCAGACTGAATTACCGGGGAGTTCCGTTAAAATTTATATCGCAGGAATTAATGTTGAAAATAAATCGCTTGATTTGGCCGTAATTGTTCCGGAAGACGAAGCGCATACAAATGAAAGCAAACAAAAAGAGTTGCTGGCTGCGGAAATTTCCGTTAAACCGTTGATAAATATCCTTTGGTTAGGAACAATTATTATGACAATCGGATTTTTCTTTTCACTGTATCACAGAAGGTATCGTTAATATGCAACAAAGAAAAATCAATAAAGATATGGATATGGAAGAGGTTGTAGAGTCCTTTCCCGAAACCATCAAACCTTTACAGGAGATGGGCGTACAATGTATTGTTTGCGGCGAACCGGTTTGGGGTACGTTGGAAGACAGCATTTTGCGCAAAGGAATGCATAATATGGATGAAATTATCGCTATTTTGAATGATGTCATTGATAGCGGCTACACGGACGAAATAAAAGAAAGAATACAGGGGGTTATCGATGCAAATTTCAAATAACCGTTGGTTTAAACCGATACTGTTTGCCTTAATAGGCGGAGCGTTGGGTTTTAGCTATTATTATTTTATCGGCTGCACAACAAATTCATGCGCCATAACAAGCAACCCGTA
>CAYRJN010000046.1:0-22043 GCA_964424545.1 uncultured Calditrichaceae bacterium | reverse complement strand
ATATGATTAAAAACGGATTAATTACGGTGCGTCAATCCGATGTGTATAACGAAATCAGAATAAAGAAAAGATAGATCATGGAAAATAAGAGAATAATCGAAGCCTTGATTTTTGCCAGCGACGGACCGCTTGATATACCGAAAATCAAAACGGTTTTGGACGGTCTAAACGCTAAAAGCATAAAAAAACATATTTCCGAAATTAATAAGCAATACGAAACAAGCGGCTCGCCTTTCGAGGTAATAGAGGTAGCGGGCGGATATCAGATTGTAACGCGGGAAGAATATGCCGAATGGATCGGCCGTTTAAATAAAGCGCGAGCAGCCGGACGTATGACGCAAAAAGCCTTGGAAACGCTCGCCATTATCGCCTATAAGCAGCCTATTACCAAAGCGGAAATCGAATCGATTCGCGGCGTTAATGTGGACGGCGTCGTTAGAACGCTGATCGAGCGCAATTTGATCAGCATAACCGGCCGTGAAAAAGCGCCTGGGAATCCGCTGCTCTACGGCACGACTAAATTTTTCCTTGAAAGTTTCGGGTTGAAAAGTTTATCCGATCTACCAAAACTGAAAGAGATAGACGAGCTTTTACAAAGCGATGAGAAATTCCTTGAAAGTCTCGATCAAGTGGCTTTACAGCAACTGAGTCCGGAAGAGCTGGGATTAAAAAATATGGAAGAAAACTCTTCCACAGAAGCAAAACAAGCCGTACAGATAACCTTAGAGGAAACTATCGCCGAGAAAAACAATTCCAAGCATGCGAATGATAAAGCCGAAGAGGCGAAGGGGGAATAAATAATAAGAGCATTTTTCAAACGTAATAATTTTATCCTTCCGCGCACTATTTTCGGTCTTCTAATATCCAACTTTAAGGGGTAACGTATCTTTCGCTTTATTGCCGCGACTTTTACCAAATTCAGGGAATTGATATAACCCGAAATTTTAAATATTTATACACTATAAAACGAAATTTTTGGTAATATGAATAATGGAGGCGCTTTTCATGAAATTTGCCTATAATAAAATCGCTTTGTTTATTATCTTATTATTTTCGCTGACATTTTCACAAAGTCATGATATCATGGAATCCTATAACGGGGATTTTGAGGCGGGGATGACCTATTGGCGTTTTTTTGAGGTTCCCAATGATCTCGGAAGTACAGCCGAAGTGATTAGCGATGATGTTTACCAAGGCGCGCAAGCCATAAAATTGACGTTTGTCGCCAGCGACGGCACGTTACAGGATCACGGATTTGACAATTTTACCACCAAAGTACCCGTATTCGGCGGCGTGGAATACAGCGCTTCCGTTATGGCCAAAAAATCGTCCGGCGACAGCGTGAAACTTTCCATGATTTTCGGATTTTTCGACAGCGACGGCAATGTGATTCATGAAGAATCCATAAATGAATATTTAACGGATAGCTATGCCCAATATAAAATAACAACAACGGCGCCGCTGAACGCCGCCTATTGCTGGCTGGCTTTCCGCCTTTTTGATAAAAACGGCTGGGCTGTGGGGACGATTTTATTGGATAAGGCACAGATTTTAACGGATTTTGATCCCGCCGCGGCAATCAGACCGCGGGTAATGACGACAACTTTGCCTTCGGAAGATGTTCCCATCGCTTCAATTAATATTACCGAAGCGCCTTATAATGCCGCCAATGACGGTCTAAGCGACGTAACGGATATTTTTCAACGGGCTGTCAATGACGCCGCAGCTGTGGGCGGAGCCGTTATTTTCGTGCCGGCGGGACATTATCGATTCGATAGCAACGTATTACTTAAAGAAAAAGTTATACTGCGGGGAGAATGGGCTAATCCCGAACAGGGCGGCGGCGTTCAGGGGACGGTTTTGGATGTTTACGCCGGACAAGGCAATGAATCGGGAGAGGCGTTCCTCTCCCTGCAGCGCGGCAGCGGTATAAAAGATATGAATATCTGGTATCCGCAACAAACGGCCAACGCAACGCCCTATCCATGGACAATTCAATGTAATCCGGAAAGCGGCACGGGCGATAATACTTCGCTTATTAATGTAACGTTAGTCAATCCCTATAAAGCCATAAAAATCGGCCCGCAATGGAATGAGCTGCATTATATTAAAAATGTGTACGGCGTTCCTTTGAAATTGGGCGTTTGGATGGACTACACCACCGATATCGGGCGTATTTTTAATGTTCACTTTGAACCGAAATATTGGAGCGAATCGGGATTAAACGGCGCGCCGTCGGAATCATCCATTGCGAGCTGGCTGCAACAAAACGCCACCGGTTTTGAAATTGGTCGTTCCGATTGGGAATATATGTACGATATCTCCCTGAAATCGTATAAAATAGGCGTTCGTATTCTGCAAACCGAGCATGGCGCGCCTAACGGCGCCATGTACGGATTAAATATAAGCGATGGCGAAATAGGTATTTTACTCGATGATGTGAGTTCCATCGGTTATGTGATAAGCGGTTCAAATATAGAAGCGTCCTACGGCAACACGCCCTATTGTGTTTATGCCCGCGGCGGTTTCGCGTCCATTGTGCAGTTCAACAGCTGTACTTTCGGCGGGCAGCCGGCGGAAATTATACACAGCGAGGGACAAAATGCATCGCGTTTAACTTTTCAAAATTGCACTTTTAAGGATTGGGGATATGGAGATGGCGGCGCGGCGTTCAATATTAGCCGCGGTTCTTTTGCCGTGCTGAGCTCCGATTTTAAAAAGGACGCGCTTCATTTTAATCTGGGCAGTGGTGTATCCAGCGCCCAGATATTGGATAATGTTTATGCGAATGAACTGCCGCAATTAGAGAACAATAGTAATACCACCGAGCTTGTCATATCGCAGGAACCCCTGTACAGCGAAAAAATGAAGGTGAGCGAATATGTTTATCCCGAAGAACCGCGACCGGCAAACGACGATCTTTTTGTGGCAACGGACAGCCTTTACGGCGCCGTGGGGGACGGTATACACGACGACACGCAAGCCATTCAGGCCGCTCTTGACGCTGCGGGACAGAACGGCGGCGGTACGGTCTATCTGCCGGCCGGACATTATAAAATCTTGACGCATTTAACGGTTCCCACGGGCGTGGAGCTGCGCGGTATTTGGGATGCGCCTCATCATACAACTTCGCACGGATCGGTATTATATGCTTATGAAGGACAGGGCGATGAATCCGCCTCGCCGTTTATCTCGTTGGAAAGCGGGGCAGGCGTACGCGGCATTACCGTTTGGTATCCCGAACAATCGACGCAGCAGATGTACGCTTATCCCTGGACGATTCAAACAAAAGGAGCCGATTGCTGGATAAAAGACGTGGCGCTTGGCAATCCCTTTAAAGGCGCGGACCTGGCCAGTTATAACAGCAGCGGCCACTATGTTAGTTATTTATGCGGTTCTCCGCTGAATACGGGAATTTTTATCAGTAAAAATTCGGGCGACGGCTGGATTGAAAATATGCAGTTTAATCCGCACTATTGGTTGCGCAATCCGGGTTATCCTCAGCCGGACGCGCCGGTTTTTCCAACATTAATGGATTATCAGCAGCGTAATCTGGAGGCCTTTAAGTTCGGATACTGCGAGAATGAATATAATCTCGGTAATTTTGTATACGCCACTTTGAAGGGCATGTATTTTATTGACGATGGCGGGGGATGCAACAGTAATGTTTTTCTTCCCGGGTTAGATGCCGCCAGTTCGGCAATCGTTATCGAAGGCGCAGGAGATAAAGGGCTTAATTTTATCAGCAGCCAGCTTGTGCTGTTGGGTCCGGTAATGGACGCGGCGATCAAAACAACCACAGGGTTTTCCGGTAAAGCTTCTTTTTATAATTCACTGGCCTGGGGCGATGCGGCGGGGCCGACCGCCCGGATCAACGGTAGCGGCACGGTGATTATTCAACAGCTTTATAATAAAATGAGCGGAATGGAAATAAACGGCGGCCGTTGCGATTTGCATAATATGGTTACTACCGAACGGGCAAATCCGCAATATACGTTTGCCGCCGATATTGATAAGGCGACGCTTTTTGCCTCCTATTCGGGAAACGGCGCCATCATTCAAAATGAGGCCGGCGATAAATTGGAGGCGGATTATAATTATCAAAAGGATATCGTTTCCAATTTTATTTTTGAAAGCGGCTGGGAAACGGACGAGCGGCAAAACGACTGGAATAATACGTTGTACGATGTAAAGAACGTACAGCCTGCCGATGGACAATCGAGCCTTTTATGCGAGGCGGTAAACGATGGAAACGCCTATGAGGGCGATTACGCTTTGAAGATTTCGGGGAAATCTCTCGGCGGCGACAGCGCCTACGCCCGTTTTAAAATATTTGACGTTCACATTCCTATTCTGAAATCATCGGCCATACACTATCGGATTAATCCGCAAGATTCTCTTGCTCTGCATGTAAAAGTAGACCTGTTGTTTACAAACGGTAACAGAAACAATATCATCGACTGCGCGTTTTCGACTAAAAAAAATAAAACGTATGAGCCGGATGTCGTCGGCCAATGGCAGGAGATTACTATTCCCATAGATTCGTGCGCCGAAGGCTGGGTTGTTAAATCAATACTCGTTAGTTTTGATAAGGCGGCGAACAGCGGTAATTTTAACGCCTATATTGATAATCTCAGTATTAAACCACGGGGGGCGCTTCCGCGGGACTGGGATACGGTAAATGTAAAAGACGCCAGTCCGCGCGGCGAGGCCTTTTATCAGGACAGCAGTTTTATCATGCAGGGCGGCGGCACGGGATTTTTCTTTAATACGGATCAGTTTTTCTATGTTTTTCAAAATTTTAATAATGATTTTCAGATCAAGGCGCGTTTGGACGACTGGATGATCAAAGAAAATTCCGCTTTTGTAGGGTTAACCATTCGCGATAGTATAACTCATAATTCAAAATTATATATGACGGGCATCTCGAAAGCGACGGGTTTACGAACAATGAAACGGTTGTCTGCTGGCGGGATGATGCAGTTTAAGGATCACAGCGGTCTGCCTGTTGAAGCGCCTTTATGGATTAAGCTGACGCGGATCGGCAACGTATTTAAAAGCTACATCTCTTATGACGGCGAACTCTGGGGCAGGGAAGTGGATTCGACGATTATCGCAATGAATTCCGTGGTAACGGTCGGTCTGGCTTTAACCTCCGGCAGCGCAGGACAGAGCGCCATGGCGGTATTCTCTAATGTTTCCGTCAGCCATACTATCGAAACGGCCATTGACGTCGGCAACGAGGCCAATATCCCCAAAACGTTCGGGCTGCATCAAAATTATCCCAATCCCTTTAATCCGCAGACCACCATAAAATATGACATTGCGGCTCAAAGCGATTTGCAGATAGATATTTTTAATATTTTGGGGATGAAAATCTATTCCTATGTGCGAAAGAATATCGCGCCCGGGCGTTATGCTTATGTGTGGGATGCTAAAAACAGCGGCGGCCTTAGAGCGCCGTCGGGCGTGTATATTGTGCGTATGAGCGCCCTACCCTTACAAAAAGCAGGCAAAGCGTATCATAAATCGATCAAGGTTGTCTTGTTAAAATAGATAGAGGTAAATCATTTATTTTATTTTCAAGACAAATGTTCTATAAAACATAAAGGATTCTTGATTATGAAAAATTCCCTGTTTGTTTTTTTACTGTTTGTTCTATTTATACGCTGCTCTCAGGTTACCGATAATGGAAACAGCGATTATACGGGCGATTATAACGCTACGAAGTTGTATATCGTTGATACGGTGGAAAATATCGATATGGATATGATAAAGAACGGAGCGCAATTCACCATAAACTTGAAAGAAAACGGCGTTTTTTCAAGTCGATTATTTTTGCCGGAATCACTGGCTATAATTTCCGTTGAGGATACGAGCGAACTTGATATGGATAAGACATTGACCATCAACGTGGACGGAAGCTATAAGGTTGACGGCGATAAAATACAATTTGAACACCAGGAAGACTATTTTTTAGAAAATTTAGATTGGCGGCTGCAAGAAGATAGGTTGTTTTGTTATGACACTCTCGGAGGGGAGCAAGTTGTAAACGGCGTACATATTACAACGCCTATAACAATCTATGACATTGAATTGGTAAAATATCCATCTTATTAATATGCGGGGTCTACGTTTACAACAAAATTAGACAATCAATATTTTATGTATGAATACGATTTGCATAATGCAATAAAATTGGATAGAGAATTAAACACTATTTTATAGGATCGGAATTTCAAAGTTTACGCTTATTCCATCTATCTTGTAAAATAGAAAAAATAAATCTCCCCTTATAAAAGTGATAAGGGGGGTGTGATAAATATCGCAATTAATGAATAATGAAAACAGGACAACCCCTATAGTCCCCTTTTCTAAGGGGATGGTATTAATCTGTTTTTCAATTTGCGTAATTCAACATTAATCAATTTGTAAAACTATGTTCTAAATTCTTATACTTTCACCAAAAAAAGCGTAACTTTAATTAAATTTTCATCAAGAGATATTGAGGAATTACGTTTTAATTTAACGCGCTCTTATAAATACGCTCTCGCCGATTAAATTCTCGATAATATCATTTTTTGTTGTTTTAATATTAATATATTTTTGTGCATGCCATAGCTTTGCCTGATCATCATAATATGAGCTTAACCATCTGCCAGATTGACCTGTTGTGATAATCAAATCCGACTCTTCCCATTTCCCGAAATCCACAATATGCCGCATTGAAGCGCCATGTGATGCTCGATATGGTTTTGTGTTAATATCAAGCCATGTTCCCGGATTAACCGTCGAAAAATCTCCGCCTTTTTGAAACGGGCCTAAATTCCACAACCATTTAAATGGCGCGACACGACCCATTTGATGTGTAAAATAAGTTTGATGAATCTTGCCCCATTGCCAATGAGTGATATTTGCGTTAAAATAGTGTGACAATGAATCATAGACAGAATTTATGCATAGCATGATTGTTTGATTTTTATTTTCAATTTCTTTTGTGGACGGATCATCGAACCATTTATCGTAAGAGGACTCTTGAAGCATTAGTAATAGAACGCCCGCAGCATAATTTAAATTACCTGATGCGATAAATTGATTAAACAAAGACGCACTCATTTTATTGGCAAAGGTTCGCCGTAATAATTGTATAAAGAATTCCTGCATTATTGTATTGGCAATGCTGTTGGTATCGGTAAATCCATCCCAGGTTTTTAAGTATTTGTTCATCAATGCGATTTTACTATTTACAACGGACGTTTCACTTAAGGCTCTTTGTAAATAAGAATTTAGATTTACGGCAAAAAGCGAATACTGATCATTTTGAATATTACGCATATCCTGTTGGTTTAATTTTTGATTATTTGTATCTTTTAAAAGAGATTCTATACGCATAGCGCGATACGGCAGCTGAAAAGCCGATCCGAAAATCAGATAAGGATACCGGGTATTAACAACTTCCGTATTGGCAGATACAATATATCCCGTTTTGGGGTTGAAAACTTCAGGCAAGTCATCAAAGGGGATGAATCCTATCCAATCAAATTCACCTGTCCACCCGTTATGCGGTTCCAGTCCATAACATAACCGTTTTTACGAATGGGGATTTTTCCGTTGAGTTTATATCCGATATTTCCCACCCTATCCGCGTATCCCCAATTCCATACAGGCGTTGCTACTTGTGCGATTGCCTGTTTGAATTCGGACCAGTTTTTTGCGCTGTAAATTTTCATCGTAAAGGCAAGCTGCCCTTTTCCTGCTTCATTTATTCCCTGTAAGGCCAAAGGCGGTTCATCGTCCGAAATATTCTTACTGATGTTATTAATAATCGGACCGTGTCGACTAATTTTCACAAGGAGTTCTTCCGTCTTTATTTCCCCGTTTTCACGGTAGTTAATTTTTTCCTTAATTTCTTTAAACGGATAATACTTTCCTTTATATAGATATTCATTGTGATTTGCAGGATTTAGCTTTTCCCAATAAAGATCTTGTGTATCGGCGCCTGTTGTTGTTGCGCCCCATGCAATATAGCGGTTATGTCCGGCAACAATTGTTGGGTATCCCGGTAAAGTGATACCCATTGCATCGATACCATTGCCTATTAAGTGTAGTTCATACCAAAGAGAGGGTAATAATAACGGCATGTGATAATCATTTGAAAAAAGCGGTTTTCCCGATTCCGTTTTACTCCCTGATACAATCCAAAAATTACTATGAATCTCATTCCCCTGAAGGCCGATTAGTGAATGAATAGCTCTGTCCGATTCTACCATGGCGGCGAAAATCCGTTCACTTGTCTGTAAATGGATTCGTTGTGTTTCAATACGTTTGTTTGTGTTATTCATTTGTATATCATATTGAAAATTGTTCCTTATGGCCGGAATGCCCTCATATTTGTCGTGTTCACCGGGTTGTGACATATACGGACCGTGAAAAGTTAAGGCGGGAACCAATTGGCGTCCTTTTATATTTCCAAATTCTTTAATTGCAGCATTCCTTAATAATTCATATTTCCAATTGTGATTCGAAGCATAAGATTGAAAATTAGATAATGCCATAATATCTATACCGCTAAAATGTTCAGGATTATAGCCCAATACCTTAAATTCAATAGGAGTTTCATCGGGATGCAACATAATATATTGATTAATTCCGGATACGAATGCGTTAAGGTAGGCTTTTTGTTCCGGAGGCAACTCGTTGAATAATGAAATTGCTTGCCGTTTAAAGCCGAGTATCCGTGAATAACGATCGGCTTTTAATGTCGTTACGCCAAAAATTTCCGATAATCGCCCGGTTGCTGCCCGTCTGAACAGATCCATTTGCCATAATCTGTCTTCTGCCATCGCGTATCCCATACCGAAGGCAAAATCATTTTTATTCTTTGCATAAATATGAGGGATGGCATGTTCATCTCTAAATATTTTTATTGTATCATTTATCCCATGAATTACAAAGGTGCCGGCATAGTCGGGTAAAGTCAATTTTATGTAACAATAGACACCGGCGGATAAAGCGCCGATTACAATTAATATAATACTAAATGCGGTTAGGGCTCTTTTGATTATTTTGATCATATTTGTCTCCAAATATTATTTAATTGTATAGAGATTTCAAAAAATAACAATATTCAGACATTTCTAATAATATTATAAACTTTATTTTAGTATTTTATAAGTTTTAAATATCTTTTGTATACGCTCCACTTTAGACTGTCTGATTCGATCGGACAATTCTTCATTTCAATCATTCCGGAATGTTAAAAGCGGGAATCTAAATCTTCCTATTCATGATTCGGACTCTCCGATTCACCGGAGAATGGCACGTTGACGATTCTACCCGCACTTTTTTCATTGATCACTTTGATAAGTTATGTTCTTTGTTTCGAATGCCTAGCATCTTAGCGCTATGATATTAGATGGTCATCGATTTTTCTTTTGCTCTCATCCTTAAATGTTTTTGCGAATAGATGTAAACCGAATGTTATAAAATACAAATTTTTTATAGTTCTTACAAGCTGCAATAGAGCGATCCTGATTTGACGGCGAAAAAATTGAATATTATCTTTTTGCAACAAAAATCCTGCTTTCACGTTTGAAATGGCATAAAATAAATAAAAAAGCGTTTGATAAAGAATGAATATGGATTTAAATTATCCTACGCCAAGAAATTATTTACTTAGGAGTCGCCCATGCTTAAAAAAATATCCGTTATTTTAATGTTAACGTTTGTGTTATCTCCCCATATTTTCGCGCAAAAACAGTCTGTTAAGCCGCTTCCGGACGGTGTTTCCATTTTTCAATTGGATAACGGTCTGCAAGTTTTGCTGATTGAAAATCCGGCGCTGCCCATGGTGGGTGTAAATACGGTGGTTAAAACCGGTTCGGCCTACGAAAATTTTGCCAGCAGCGGCATGAGCCACATGCTGGAGCATCTGCTGTTTAACGGCACAACTACCCGTACCCAGCAGCAGCTATACGATGATGTGGATATGATCGGCGGCTATAATAACGCCAATACCTCCGAATATTATACCAATTATATGATGGTCGTCCCCGCGGAATATGCCAAAAAGGGACTGGAGCTGCAAGCCGATATGCTCTTCAATTCCGTATTGCCGCCAAAGAAATTTGAAAAAGAGAAAGGTATTGTGCTGGAGGAGATTTCCAAAAGTCTGGCCAAACCCAACGAGCAATTAGACCGCAATATCATTTCTATCCTTTATCCGGGTCATGCCCTATCTCTGCCCACGCTCGGAACCTATGCCACCATTGAATCCATGACGCGCGATGACGTTTACAACTTTTATAAAGCTAATTATGTACCCAATAATATGATTATGAGCGTAATCGGCAATTTTAACAGCGCCGAAATGCTGCAAACCATTAAAAATATTTATGGTAGAGCGGCCCCGGGACAAATATTACGCGGTGGAAATCCCGAATGGCAAACGGGGTTTGAATCCCTAAAAAAAGATGTGCCGCGCACGGCCGTTTTTCATCGTTTTTATACGGGGAAAGACCTTAAATTACAGCTCTTTTTCAGGCTGCCTACCGGTAGTAGTATGCAATATTATGATCTGCTCGATATCGCTTTGAAAAATGCCGGCGAGCGTGTACAGGATAAAATTCAGCAAAAACATAAAGACGATGTCATCGCGGTTTCCTTCATCAGCCGTTTAACGCCGGTAAAAAATTTTATCGAATTGGAAGCCACCTTAAAACCCGGCGCCGATGTGCAGGCAATTTATACCGATCTGCTGCAAGCAGTTAAAGAGGAATCGTTCGCTTTAAGCGATGAGAAAATCGCCGTTGAGTCTGCCAAATCGCTGACTAATTTTTTTAAGAATATAGAAAAACCGCACATGTTCGGTATTTTTAATGCCCATATTTTTGCCGAAAACGGCATTGAAGGCGTGTTGGCTAAGTATGACAGTGAAAAATTTTCCGCGGCCGCAAAACAATTATCGGGGTTGAAAATTCACAAAAATCCCGTTGTAATTATACAACATCCCGCCGCAAAAGAGGAGAAAAGCGAGCAGGCGCAGATAAAAACGCAGCTGTTCGGAAATCGAAATGGTAAAGCCGTTATCACCGTGCAAAACAGCGCCTCAAATTTGCTCGCCGTACACTATTTAATCAAACATAAAAAATATTTTGAAGAAAGATACGGTAAAGATGCGGCCAAAATTCTGCATGATTGTTTCGGGCAGCGTATGAAATCGCCTGAAAACCAAAAATTATCGGCGCCCTTCGGTCTTTCTTTTACGGTCAATGATAATCCGTGGATTCCCATGGACGATATTTATATGAATCCCGATTTCGGATACATACGGGTTGAAGGGCTGGCAAAAGATATCGACGGCGCCATTATCTTTTTAAATAAAGCCATGACAGGCTTTAAGCCCACGGAAGAAGAGTTTAATAAAGCGCTTATGAAATTTAAACGTTCCGCCATGATGAAACGGGGCAGCGATCCGGCCAAAAAAATATTCGGTAATAGTTTAAATGAAGCATTATACGCTTCCGACGAACCTGAAAATAGCTATCCCGAATTGAGCTATCAATCTCTGTTGCAATTTTCCGCGGACTATTTTCAGCCGCATAATATGATCATCGCCGCTGTTTCGCCCGCCGCGCCACAAAAGATAGAATCGTTATTTTCGTCTTTCAACGGCGGAAAAGAAACGACAATAGCGCCTTATGTGCGGGAGTATAAGCTGCCGCAAAAACCCGTTAAGATTGAAAAAGAGGGCGGCGGGGAACGTTCCTATCTTTTTTACGGATTTATAAAACAGGTGGATGAGCAGGATAAAGCGGCTCTTCAAGCGCTCTCTCTGGTTTTAAAGGATGATATCATCTTTGATATCCGCGAAAAACAAGGGATGGCCTATCACATGAGCGCCGGTATCAAAATGGTTAAGGATAAAGCGTTGTTTTACATTAATCAGGGAACGCGCCCGCAAAATGTGGATAAACTCGTGCCGCAATATCCCGGATTTTTTAATAAAAAGCGCTATAAAGATTTAACGGAAGAAAAACTGCAAAAATCGCTGAATATGTATCTCGGACGCATGATGTTCCGCCGCTTATCCAGTATAAATCAGGCCTATTATCTCAGTTATTCGCTCTATTTTAATGGGGATATCAATTATGATAAAGATTTTCTAAAGCAGTTGAAAAACGTTAATTTGGATGATGTGCGCAGAGTGATGAAAAAATATATGCAGCCGAAAAATGAAATAGAGATTATTGTACGGTAGACCGTTATAATTATGTTTATACCGAATTCCTGTGTTTTTTATAGGAATGGAGTGGAGAAATCCTAAACCGAATGTTCATAAAAAAGCTTAAACAGAGGATAATTGCTTCAAAGATTTCTTCCCCACCGATCGTGAAAATGACGCCTTTATGTTTTTTTAGTTATTTGATTTTTGTTTGTCAAAGAGAGGGATGGGTAAATTAAATCACCACGAAGAACACGAAGCTCACGAAGTAAATTGGATAAATATTTTTTCGTTTATGATTGTTAAACGATAATAAATGTTGAATTAGAGGAGTATAAAAATGTTCAAAACCATTACGATGCTGATTATTTTCACGTCGTTATTAACGGCTGGAAATATTAATCACGATTTAAATGTTACGGTTGAGCCGCAAAACCATTATCTTGACGTTGAAGACACGATTACGATTCCGTCCGGGCAAAATGTAAAACCCTTAACCTTTCTGCTGAATGGTAATTTGCAGGTAAGCAGTGCGCAAAAGGGCGTCAGTGTAAAATTGCTGAAAAAGAATGTTAAAGCATCCGATGTGGGCATGGATCAGGAAGAATATGAATCGCAATCCGATATTTCCGTTAATAAATATGAAATTATTTTCGATGCTCCCCTTAAAGGCGATGTGAAGGTCGTTTTACAATATAAAGGCGAAATATATTATCCCATAAAGCAGCTCGGCGAAGAGTATGCCCGCGGATTCAGCGTAACGCCGGGAACGATAGAAGAGCAGGGCGTTTATTTAGCCGGCTCCACTTACTGGGTGCCCTGGTTTAATGATGCCTTATATTCCTTTAATTTGACGACTAAAATGATGCAGGGCTGGGATGTGGTGAGTCAGGGTAAGCGTACACTTCACAAAGTGAAAAACGGCAGGCGCATAACCCGTTGGGAATCGCCGGAGCTGATGGAAGAGGTCTATCTTATCGGCGCGCAGTTTCATGAATATAATTATACGGCGGGAACGGTGCAGGTGATGGCCTTTTTACGTACGCCCGATGAGGGTCTGGCCAATAAATATCTCGAAACAACCGCGCAATATCTCGAAATGTATCGCAAATTGATCGGCCCCTATCCTTTTTGGAAATTTGCCCTGGTGGAAAATTTTTGGGCCACCGGTTACGGCATGCCTTCGTTTACGCTGCTTGGCGAGCAAATCATCCGTTTTCCTTTTATTTTGCATTCATCTTATCCGCACGAATTGCTGCATAATTGGTGGGGCAACAGCGTTTATGTGGATTTTACGACAGGCAACTGGTGTGAAGGCATTACCGCCTATATGGCCGATCATTTAATCAAGCAGCAGCGCGGCCAGGGTGCCGATTATCGCCGCTCTACTTTGCAAAAATATACCGATTATGTAAATCCGCAGAATGATTTTCCTTTGAGTAAATTCCGATCGCGTTATAATGCTTCTTCCGAAGCGATCGGGTATGGAAAATGCTTAATGATGTGGGATATGCTCCGGGAAAAAGTCGGGGATGAAACCTTTGTTAAAGGATTTCAGAAGTTTTATCGTGATTATAAGTATAAACGCGCCTCTTTTTATGATATTGAAAAATCGTTTGAAGAGGTCAGCGGTCAGGATTTGCAGCAATTTTTTAAACAGTGGGTAACGCGGACGGGCGCTCCCGATCTGGCGCTTAGCGATTGGTCGCTTAATAAAGAAAACGGCGCTTATAAATTATCCTTTGGATTGCGGCAAAAGCAAAATGAGGATGTTTATATCATAGATGTGCCGGTTGCTCTGTTTTTTAAGGATAAAACGGAGATAAAAAAAGTAAAAATGGAGAGGCGCAGTCAAGATTACACTTTTACGCTGTCGCAGCAGCCTTTAAAGTTGGAAATTGATCCGCAATTCCACATCTTCCGTCGTTTGGATTACAATGAAATCCCGCCGGCTTTATCAAAAATGTACGGGTCGGGAAATATCACCGTGGTTTTACCTCAGGATAACAAGGCCGTCTATAAAGAGCTGGTGGCGATATGGAAAAAAGATCCCACTAAAAAAATTACCATAACGTATGACGATAAAATTACCGAGCTGCCCGAAAAAGACGCTGTGTGGATTCTTGGTAAAAATAATCGTTTGCTGCCGCAGGTAAAACGCGCTGTTAAGGATTATGACGCCCAAATAAATGCCGAAAATGTGCGCTTTGAAAAAACAATTATTCCCTATACCAATAACAGTATAATCATTGTTGCGAGGCATCCGCAAAACCCGGGCTCGGTCATTGTTTGGTTAACGGTTGGTAATGAAGCTGCTGTTAATGGTCTTGCAAGGAAATTGCCTCATTACGGCAAGTACAGCTATCTCGCTTTTGAGGGCGATGAACCGGCCAATATCGCCAAAGGTCAATGGCCGGCGGTCAATTCGCCGTTGACGGCGCGGCTTTCCAAAACGGAAAAAAGTACGCAGCAGCTATCGAAACGCAAAGCTCTGGCCCAATTGGCTCCCGTATTCTCCGCCGATAGAATGATGCAGCATATTACATATCTTGCCTCGGATGAGTTGACTGGCCGCGGTCTGGGAAGTGCGGGAATTGAAAAAGCGGCGCAATATATTGCCGCTCAATTTAAGGCGATAGGTTTGCAGCCTGGCGGGGACAACGATGGTTATTTTCAGGTTTGGCAGGATGTTGTCAATAAAAAGGGTGATAAAGGCGAACTGAAAAATATCATTGGCATTATTCCCGGCACAAATCCCAAAATGGCCGGGGAATCGGTTGTTGTGTGTGCCCATTATGATCATTTGGGTTTTGGATGGCCGGATGTGCATAAAGGTGATGAAGGTAAAATTCATCCCGGCGCCGATGATAATGCCAGTGGGATAGCGACTATGCTGGAGCTTGCTAAAAATCTGGTTAGAACAATGAAACCACAGCGTACGGTTGTTTTTATTGCCTTTTCCGGTGAGGAGAGTGGATTGCTCGGTTCTAAATATTATGTTACGCATGCTAAGAAGTATCCGGCTAATAAAATTATTGGAGCTCTCAATCTTGATACGGTGGGGCGTTTGTTCGGCAATAAACTGCTGGTGTTGAATACCTCCAGCGCGAGGGAGTGGAAATTTATCTTTATGGGCGCGGGCTACGTTACGGGCGTAAACGCCGAAATGGTAACGCAGGATTTGGACGCCAGCGATCAAAAAAGTTTTATCGAAAAAGGCATTCCGGCCGTGCAGTTTTTTTCGGGTGCTCACAGAGATTACCATCGTCCGAGCGATACGGTGGATAAAATTGACCCTGCGGGATTGGTAAAAGTCGCCGCTTTTGTGCGCGAAGGGATTTTGTATCTTGCCGATCGCAAAGAGCCGTTGACTTTTCAGGGCAAAACGAAATTACCAGCCAGTCATCCTTCAGTGGAAAAGATGAGTCACGGCACCCGTCGTGTTTCGACCGGTTCCATGCCCGATTTCGGATATAACGGCAAAGGCGTTCGTCTCGCCGATGTGTATAAAGATTCTCCCGCCGCCAAAGCGGGTTTGCAAAAAGGGGACGTGATTGTCGTTATGGCCGGAACAAAAATAAAAAATCTTCGCGATTATGCGAACGTATTGAAACAGCATAAAGCGGGCGATTTTCTAAAGGTTACCTATTTAAGAGAAGGAAAAAAGCGGCAGGCGAAAATCAAATTGGCGGAAAGATAATATTTCTGTGGCATGATGAATTTTCGTTAATTCCGTCTTGCTCATTATTATGAAATTTTAGGACAAGCTTTTAGAAAGATCGTCGATAATGGCGGCGTCGGCCGGCGGGAAACGATACTTCTTTAACTCAAATTTTTTAACCCAGCGGAAATCGCTTATTTCTATTTTTTTAACGGTTTGTTTAGGCGGGCAGAGGCGGCAGAAAAAAAATAGGAGCTTAACAATTTTTATGTCGTATTCAAAGGTCACTTCGCGGTATTTTTTATCAACGCAAATATTAAGGCCTGTTTCCTCTATTATCTCGCGTTTTAAAGCCTGCTCGGCGTTTTCGCCTTCCTTGATTTTTCCGCCGGGGAATTCCCAATAGCCGCCGAGGTGACTATGCAGCGGACGCCGGGTGATTAATATGTTCTGCCGCTCGTCAATTATAATTGCCGCGCTAACGTTGAAGAAAGGTTTGGTTCCCATATGGTTTTAATTGAATTTTCCCCGTAAACGATCTATTGCCGTTTTTGCCGCTTTATAATCGGGATTTTCGGTAAGCGCTTTTTTATAATACTTTAAAGCCTCGCGCCACTTGCCTTTTATTTCGTAAATATGTCCGAGATTAAAATAAGCATAACAGTAGTTATCATATTTCGGCGCTTGCAGAGCTTTTTCCAACCATTGTCTCGCTTCGTCAAAGCGTTTTAAGCGAATTAAATAAGCGCCGATATCGTTATAAGGATTGCCGATATCGGGATTTATTTCGATTGCTTTGCGGCAATATTCAATAGCGGTTTCGTACAATCCTTTTTGCCCGTAAATCCAGCCGAGGAAGGTATAGGCTTCGGGACTCGGCTTCTGTTGAATGGATTTTTTAAACCAAAGCGCCGCTTTATCAAGATGACCGTTCAATTGCAGGGAATAGGCCTTTTTAAAGTAGTCCATTGATAGTTTTGCTTGTTCTCCTTTGCTGCCCATTTTTGGCTCCGTTTGTTTTTATGAGAAACCAAAACATCAACTGAGAATTAAACAAATCGTCATCGTAATAATTCGGAAACCGAACGCTTGGTATTAATATGATAAATCACCTTGGCAAACAGAGGAGCGATGGAAACTTCGTCATACCATGGCGTTCTTTCTACAAAATCTTTTCCGTGAAAAACGGCGTCGGTGCCGATTACTTTTGTAATAATTCCGTCTTTATAAGCCGCCATAATACGCTCTTTAGCCGGATCGTTTAGAAAGGGAAGGCTGCAGGTAATATATATTTTATTAGCGCCTTTTCCCTGTAAGAGTTTTGCGGCGTTAACAATCGTTCCGCCGGTGCTAATCATATCGTCCGGGATAAGTACGTCTTTGCCGTCTACATCGCCCACAAGGCGCATGCTTTCCACAACGCTGGTTTTACTGTAATCGCGCGCTTTGTCAACAATGGCAAAATCGGTATGCATAGCTTTAGAAAAGAAGCGCGCTTTTTCTGCGCCGCCCACATCCGGAGCGGTTATGATTAATTTAGAGGTATCGTAATGATTGCAAAAATGATCGATTATCGTTCGCGAGGCATGCAAATCTTCCAATTTTGCCGGACCGAAAAATCCCATTATGGCCTCCGCATGTACATCCAAAGTCAAAACGCGGTTAGCGCCGGATACTTCCAAAAAACGGGCTATTTGCTTGGCGGTAATCCCTTCGCGGGTTTTTTTTCGCTCTTGACGCGAATAAGGATATTGCGGAACGACAACGGTAATGGAATCGGCATCAGATTGAAAAGCGGCATTGACCGCTGTCAGCAATGCCATCAGGTTGTCGTTGATGGAATTTTCGGATAAAGGATCGTCAATACATTGCACGATGTAGTGATCGTCGCCGCGTATATTTTCTTTATAAACGGTTTTGATTTCACCGTTTGCAAATTTAATCTCTTCCGTTTCGGTCAGTCTCAAAGGCGATCCTTCTCCTTCGCGCGACCGAGTATATTGATTAAAACCTTCAATGATGCGTTGGGCAAATTCACGCCCGGAGTTGCAGGCCATAATACTTAAAGCCCCGCGTTCTCCCTTTTTTTTGCCAATGGTTCCCGGTGTCACTTTTTCATCCCTTCTTTAATTGATTTGTAAAATGGAAAAACTTGTTGTATGATATCGAGTAACTCCTTATGAATATTGCCGTTATCGGCGACAATATATCCGATATTTAAAAAACGGTCATTGTTCCAGAAATCGGAGACGGCGCCTCCCGCTTCGCGAATGATTACGGCGCCTGCAGCCACATCCCAGGGGCTTAAACCGATTTCCCAAAAGCCGTCAAAACGTCCCGCGGCTACGTAAGCCAGATCGATTGCCGCTGCTCCCATTCTTCGCATTCCGATGGAAGGCAAAAAAGTGTTTTGCCATGCTTTAATATATTCAGGCAGCAGATGTTTTACTTTAAAAGGAAAGCCCGTTGCCAAAAGACTTTCCTCTAATGTTTTTGCCGAGTTTACATTAATTTTCTTATCATTGATAAAAGCGCCTTTTCCTTTTTCCGCCCAAAACAGTTCCTTATGAACGGGGTCGTTTATTACACCGAGAATCAATTCATCCTTATACCGCAAACCAATGGAAACGGCAAAAATAGGGATGCCCGCGAGATAGTTTGTTGTGCCGTCAAGGGGGTCGATTATCCATTGATAGTCGCTTTCATTTTCCGATTTTCCCGTTTCTTCGGCAAGGATACTGTGTTGGGGAAAGGTTTGTTTTATTATGGAAATTATTTTCTTTTCGGAAGTTTCGTCCACATAGCTCAAAAAATCATTGCGCGCTTTTTTGCGGATTTCATTTTTGCTTACCTTACGGAAGTTTTCCAATAGGATATCTCCCGCGGTTAAGGCCGCTTCTTTTGCGGTTTCAATCATCATATTTTCTGTTTTATTTAACGTTTTATACTCTGTTAATTTTTATTTTTTCGATACGTTTTGTACAGCGCGAATAACGTCGCTGTGTAATTCAGCGTTTGTAACGATAACACCGCGGTTGGCGAATAGTTTTTTTCCCTGACCGAAATCAAGTTTTTTTCCGTTCATAGCGCTTATTTTGCCGCCTGCTTCTTCTACGATAACCACGCCCGCCGCATGATCCCAGATGTTTTCGACATATCCGGGACTGTTAGGATTCGGAAGTCTTAGGTAAACGTCGGCTTCGGAGCGGGAAATTATGCAATATTTTACCATACTGTCGTAACGTATGATCTGTGGCTCGGTTGTAAGCGAAGACATTATTTGTTCCTGTAAATCGCGATTGGAATGTCCTGTTTCCACGCTTTCCAAAAAACGAATAATATCGGAGCTGGAGCGTGTAGAAACGGACAGTCGCTCGACTTTACCGTTATTCAAAGATTGGATAAAAGCTCCGTTTGCGTTTGAGGCATAAGCGAGACAACCTTTCACACTGTTATGCAGCAAATTGGGACAGCCTAAAACGCCTACAACGGGTTTACCGTAATAGATCAAAGCCAACCCGACGGCGTATTGTTCTTTACGAATAAATCCCTTAGTGCCGTCCACCGGATCAAGCGTCCAAAACAGGTCTCCCGCTTTGTCGTTGCCGAGATCGATTGCTTCAAGAATTTCCTTCGGCTGCCATTTCGGTAAAAATTCATTTATTTTTTGTAAAATAAAGCGGTTAGTTTCTTTCTGTAAAAATCCGCTGTCTTCTTCGCCCACAATGGGGATTTGCGGAAAGGCTTTGTTAAGCTGCTTGCAGACGACGGCCTGTGCGGCAAAATCGGCGATAGTTACCGGACTTTTATCTTTTTTAATGATCGTATCATCGTCGAGAAGAATTTGTTGTATTTCCGCCGTGATTATAGACGCTTTGCGTACAGCCTCAATAGCGACGGATAAATAATGATTTAAATCCATTTTACCTCGTTAATGTTTTTTTGAATATTTTTTCTCCCGCCTTAATTTCTATAGGCAGCCGGTTTTCGAGCGGAGGTACGGCGCAGCTGTACCGATGGTTATAGGCGCAATAGGGATTGTAGGAATAATTAAAATCAATCACATAATGGTTTTCGGAATTTTCCTCGATATCGATATAGCGTCCTCCGGCATACGTTTCCCGTCCCGATGTTTTATCCCAAAAACCGAGAAATAAATAGGGCTTGTTCCCCGCTTTGTGCGCGGGAAATTTTAAAATCAGTAATTTAAACTTATTTCCGTTTTTATTAAAATGGAAATAAGCAAAATTGAAACATTTACGTTCTTCTCCTTTGGAACCGAGAATAATAACGGTGTCCGGGTCGGATAATAATTCAAGCGCTCCTTCAAAACGCCAGTTAATATCATAGGGATAATAATTTAAACCCGAGAAGTTTTGTTTGTCTTTATCAGGCAAAGGGGACCATGCTTCTTCTAAAAAAGTTCTATTTCTTTCTTTTAAATAGGCGTTAAAGACGGCTTTTAAAGAGTCGATTTGTTTTTGACTATATTTTACAGGCTGATTGTCAGATTGATTACAGGAAAAAATAAAGGGTATAAACAGCGCCAAAAAGAATCTGTATTTCATTTCTGCTCCATTGTATATGACGGGGACAAATTTATAAAAATATCATAATAATTCAAATGAACATCTCACAAATTTCAAATAAAAGCCATCTGATTTTCAGCAATGCTTATATTCTTGTCCTGTTTAATAAATTCTTTATCGCTGCTGCTATTATTGTCGTCAATCGTTCCTTGATTTTAGAATAATTCCGTGCTAAGCCGTTAAGACCATTTTCCTTGCTTTGTTAAAATAGAAAGCGGAAAAAGGATGTCACTCTCTGCATTTTCCTTTTATGTCGTTTTATCCTTTATAATAGCGCAGTCTTAAATTTTGACCGTCAAACAAGGCATAGCTGTTCGATTCAAACCATTCGCCGAGATTAATGTAAATATGGTTGTCTTTTACGTATTCCAGCGGTATATGACGATGCCCGAGCAAAACATAATCGTATCCCTTTTCAAACTGTTCTTTGGCAAAGGTTTTGTAATCTTCTTCATCTTGTAAATTTATATTACGTGTGTAATTGCGACTCGAACCCGAAACAAAACGAGCGAAAGGAATACCCAAATCGGGATGAAGCCAGCGGAATATACGATTATTTGTTTTATTTCGTAAAATCCGTTTCAGAAAACGATATCCTTTATCGCGTTTGGCCAAACCGTCTCCGTGCAGTAAATAGATACGCTTTCCTCCCAGTTCAAAGGTATATTCATCCTGCCATGTTTTTATGTTGAGATAGTCGTCAAAAAATTGTCCGAGATAAAAATCGTGATTCCCTGCAAGATAATGAATTTCTACGCCGCGATCGCTCATAGCTTTTAAAATGTAAAGAAATTCAAAGTATTTCTTAGGAATTACTTTTTTATATTCATACCAAAAGTCAAACAAATCGCCCACAATATACAAATGAGTCGAATCGTCGCCGATTCTTTTTAAGAATTTAAGTATTACTTGCTGTCTTTGCTTCTCTTCTTCCGAACAATCGACGCCGATATGCAAATCGGAGATAAAATAGGCCTTGATCAAGATTTTCCTCATTGTTTTTCTTGGCAAATTAGGGATTTATCCGTTGCAATGCAATGAACCGTACTGAAAAAAGAAAAATGAAAAAGAACATACCGTGGAATGCAGAAAAAATACGAGGCATTGCAATCATCCGCTCGGGCGAAGCCGGCCGCGGGAGATTGTTATATTGCTCCGTCGCTTGTAGAAGCTCGTAACAATGTAGGGGAAAAGGCAAATATCCGTGTTTTATATTTCGGTCTCTAAGCGGTCGTGATGTTGTGAGAAAAATAAATAATTTGCTCTGACAATATTTAACCTAACCGGGCTATAATAGGCAATAAAAGCCCGTAATGCTAAGGGGCAAAAATGTCAGTGGTACACTACATATTTTTTTAGTATCTTTTGAGTATCGATGCATCCCGCCGCATCATATATACGCTTCGCCTCCTTTATCACTTTAGTTGAACGCCTTTGATGTATTGCCTTTGTTTTTGTGGGTAGTTTCATTGTAACGATTTTTTGAGTTGACATTATTCTTACTATATTTTCCCGCCCGTAATTAATCCCCGAGCGCTTTAACATTAGACGTATCGTGTTTATTAGTTGA
>CAYRJN010000045.1:0-22252 GCA_964424545.1 uncultured Calditrichaceae bacterium | reverse complement strand
CACCTGGATATATACCATTGCCGGTAATTTGGCGAGAACGGAACTGCGCCGTAAGAAAAAAAGAAAGTTTTTCTCCATTAACTTCTTTATGTCTACCGATAAGGATTATGATATTCCGGATCCCTCTTCCAACCCCGAAGATAAACTCGATAAAATCGTAACGGACGAGATTATTCAAAAAGCCATTACCAGATTGGCTCCTAAGTTTAAAGAGGTTATTTTGTTAAGAGATGTTCATGGCTTTTCCTATGAAGAAATTGCCGAGATTGTAAATGTTCCGCTGGGAACTATCAAATCTCGCGTAAATCGAGCCCGTTTAAAACTACAGGAAGATTTGTCGGATGTTATTGAATCCTGAAAATAAAATTATAGATGGAGAAGACGCCTATGGGCTCTTGCGCTACTATTAGAGGGATGTTGACCGGTTATTTAGAAAAAGATTTGTCTGCGCACGATGAACGACAGGTTAAGGATCATCTTGCTGTTTGTTTGCCTTGTAGACGTGTATTTCAACAGGCGGAGCTTATTAAAGACCGGCTGAATTCCATGGAATCGCTTACGCTCTCTCCGACATTCAACGAAGACCTCCAACGGCGTATTGCGCATAGTTCGGAAGAGGAAAAGTCGCTTTTTAATATAAAAAAAGTGTCGTGGAGTCTTAGCGGCGTTGCCGTTGTTGTCAGCGCCTATTTTATGTTTACGCTGTTTTTTCCGTCTGAAAAAATAAATACTCAACAACCGGCTACGGCTGCGCCGTCGCTATCGCCCGCAACAGTAATTAGTAACGAAAATGATAGTAAGGTAAAAGAGACGATTGCGAGAGAAATTAAAAAAGCGCAGCAGGTGGAAAATAGTTTGCAAATTCCGGCCAAAGGCGATACCGCCACGCATTCGGTAAAATCGGTCGCCACACCGAATATAAACCTTATTGAAGAGAAAAAATAACCCTCTTTTATCGAGCTTAGTAATTAAAATTTTGTTTTTCATCAACTTTATTATTAATTTACATAACTCGATATGGATAAATTAATTCTACGTAAATATATCATATTATACCTGCTTATTCTTACGGGTATATTTATCCAGTTTACCTTTTTGGGAACTGTCGGAAATATCATAATTAAAATTGTGATCATATCGGCGGTGTCATATTATTTGTATGATTCATGGCTTAAAGAAGAGGGAAGGTGGAGCGACCATCCCGACGTTGTCGAGGATGATTTTGAAAGCCCCGAAGTAAACGAGAAAACGATCTTTGAAAAAGAACAGGTTGATATTGAGCTACCCGGCGGAATTAATAAGAGCCGATATGATTTTTTACAACGGCAGTTCAAAATGTTTGTAAAAGTTTTGTCGCCCAAAAACGCCTATTTGTGCTATAAAAGCGCTGCCAATGAAGTCTTTTTGTTGAAAAGCCGCTTAGGGGAAGGGATTGAGGAAACCGACGAAATTATTCCAACGGAGTTAATTAGCTTGATTGATCAAAAAGGCGGATTACTCATTGAAAATAAATTGGTCGGCGATGCTTCCGTATTACCTTATTATAATCATTTGGACTATACAGCTGAATCGGTATTGGGTTTTAAAACGGAACTTGGAAAGGCCGGCGCGTTATATTGGATTTGCGACGCCGATATTTCCGATTATTTTGATAGGGAAATTATTTCTTATCTTCAAGCGTTAAGCGAAAATACACAACAGTTTTTAACGGCTGAAAGTAGCATGGAAAAGCTTGCTGCGGAGAAGGTCTTAATAGAGGATAATTTTCGCCTGACGATGCGCTTATACAAAGCCGACAGCGCGGCGGAAAAAATAGAAGAATTCGTAAAAGTTGTCGTTGAAAATTTCGAAGCGTCAAAATTGACCGTAGGCTTATTGAAAGAACTGAACAACCGCAGCGAAACAGCGGTTATTAACAAAACGATCGGTTTAAAAGATGGTTTTAATGATGGGTTTGAATTTCCAGTCAACGAAGGCTTAAATGGCTGGGTTGTAATGAAAAATAAGGCCTATCTAATTGATAATATTGAAAAAGGTGAATATTTTATTCCGCGTTTTACCAAGGATGAGAAGTCCAATTTCGGTTTACATTCTTATATGGCTGCTCCGATACGGTATAAAAGCGGGGCAATCGGCTTGGTTGCATTGGAACATATTGAAGCAAATAAATATAATAATGAAGATAAAGAAAAATTGATTGCTTATTGCAATATTTTAGCGGAAGCAATCGAAAAAGATGTAATAACAGAACCCGGAGGATAAATAATGGCTAAGAAACAGGATTTTGCCAGCAAAACAATGAAAATGGCAAAACATGGTAAATCTTGTCCGGTTTGCGGCGAATTTTACAGTTTTGTTTTAAAATCGGATATGATTGAGTCGAAAAAAGCAGGCGCTTACCGTTTTGTTGAAAGAAATGTAGCTGTTTGTAAATGTAATGAAAAAGAAATTTACGGATAGTAAAGTTTATTTCTCAATTACTATAGCCTCATGGTATTTGTCGTGAGGCTTTTTTTATAGGTAAAAATATTCAACTTGCGGCTCTTTGTGATCTGTAGTTAAAATCGCAACCGATCCGCGGGAGCTTTGTCGGGGGTAGCTGGCGCTGCCGGGGTTGATAAAACGAATATGGTGAAATACAATATTTTGCGGCTGGTGCGTATGCCCCGATATAACGATATCTATTTCCTTTTTATCTCTTAATAATGTATATGCGAAGGTTTTTGGCGACCCTATAATATGAGTAACACAAATATTAAGATTGTCGCTTTTAAAATAGAACTTTGGTCTCAATTCCGTAACAAGAGGGAAGGTATCAACATTGCCGTAAACCGCTTTTACCGGAGCAATTTGTTCCAATTCGTTCAGTATCTTAGGCGAGCCGATATCCCCCGCATGGAAAATAATATCCACGTTTGAAAAAATGGAAAAGACTTCTTTGGGAAGTAAGTTATGAGTATCGGAAATAAGTCCTATGTGCATTTTTACCTTACTTTTGTTCTCTTTGCAATAATCTACATAAAATTTATTATGGCGTTTTTATTGGAAATCACTAATATATCGTAATAAAATTACTATAAAAGAACCGTATTTAGTATCGACTTTTTCGGTTTAACGATAATAGATTTGAACGAGTAAGTGCACGATTTAATCAATAGAAAAAGTCATGTGGTTCAAAAATAAAAAGCCGCTAATAATTTTATTAACGGTTAAATAGCGATCGTTCATTGTATCATTTGTTTTTAATATGAATAAAATCTGCGAGAATATTAGCGCTTTCGTTTAACAAAACATCTTTTTTCTTTTTCTTCTTTTTACTGTCGGAATTGGAATCTTTGCTCTCTTTTTCTTCTCGTTCTTTTTTCCGTTTTGTTTCCTGAAGAGAAACTACGGTTATTTCCCGTTCTTTTTTAAATTCATCGACACGTTTCACATATTCTTTGAAATCTTTGTCTTTTTTGACGCGTTTTTCATGGCCTTTCCTCAAAAGCGGAATTTCTTTGGAAAGATTTAAATCCACTTTTTGGTAGGGAATCGGCTGGATATGGTCCCATCGCAAGGCATTTTTATTTGAGCTTTCGCCCACTTCTTCCGCCGTCCAGCGCGAAGGATAGGCGATATCCGGAAGAACGCCTTTGTGCTGCGTACTGCCGCCGGTTATGCGGTAAAACTTGGCAACCGTTAATTTTAATTGACCGTATTTTTGTTTAGTCCGCGGGAAAAAACGCGATAAATCCATGGCGTTTTGTACGGTTCCTTTTCCATAGCTTTGCGTTCCCACAATAATACCTCTGGCGTAATCTTGAATGGCGGCTGCAAAAATTTCCGATGCCGATGCACTGAAACGGTCAATGAGTACAAGCAACGGCCCGTCATAATGAACGCCCTCATCTTCGATCTCTTCCACCTTAACAGAGCCGTCCGAATTGCGCACCTGCACAACCGGTCCGTTATGCACGAACAAACCGGTTAAATTTACCGCTTCGGTAAGAAAACCGCCGCCGTCTTTACGCAAATCAATTAAAATCCCTTTAACGCCTGCTGACGTCAGCTCGGTGATTAATTTTTTTACGTCTCTCGAAGTGCTGTGATAATCGGGATCATGGCTGCGCATCCCGTCCCAATCAAGATAAAAGGAGGGCACATGAATAACGCCTATTTTTATTGTTTTACCGTTTCGCTTTATTTCCAATGTATCGCTTTCGGCAATGCTGTCTTCTATTTTAACCTTATCGCGTACGATACGAACCGTCTTTTGCGGATCGCTGGCTTTCTTGCCCGCCGGAATGTACTTCAATCGTACGATGGTTCCTTTTTTACCGCGGATCAATTGCACAACATCGTCGATACGCCAGCCGATAACGTCTATCATTTCACCGTCGTCTCCTTGCCCTACGGCCGTTATGCGATCATTGGGTTGAAGAATGCCTTGTTTGGCCGCCGGACCGCCCGGTATAATTTCCACAATTTTGGTATAATCATTCTCGCTCATTAGACGGGCCCCGATACCCTCCAAAGATTGTCGCATACGGATATTGAAATCATCTTTAGCCTTGGGAGAAAAGTAATTGGTATGCGGATCGTAGCAGCCGGCAAACGCGTTCATAAACAGTTGAAATACATCTTCGCTCTGATATTGTCCCATGCGTTTATAAAGCGTTTTATAACGTTTCTTCAAAGTCTTGCGCGCTTCTTTCTCCGTTTTTCCTGCAAGCACCAAATTTAAGGCGTCGTTTTTTAGACGTTTACGCCAAATGCTGTCCAATTGAGAGGCTGATTTTGCCCATAAAGCGTCCTCCCTGTTATAATCATAATATTCGTCGATTGTGAAATCGAAAGGCCTATCAAGGCGTTTCTGTATATAGTCGTTTCGTTCCGCAAAACGATCGCGAAAAATATTGAACATAAAAAAAGCGGGCATAATAATGCCTTTTTTTAAATCATTGACCAGCTCATAGCGGTATTTTTGCAAACGATTAATATCGGATTGTAAAAAATATACTTTATTGTAATCCATAGATTCGATATAGCGGTTGAAGATTTCGGATGAGAGTGAATCGTCAAGAGCTATCTTTTTATAGTGATAGCGGGAGAGGATAGTCGTTACCAATTGTTCCACGCGCGGTTGTTGTGCTTCGGGTAGAAGATTGTGGTAACTGGAATCGGCCGCTTGTTGCGCCGCAAGCTGCATAAACAAAAAGAGAATTAAAAAAATGCTTAATTGTGGTTTTTTCATTTTAATGCCTGTTCTAATATTGGTTTAACATTGATGATATCGTGATCGTTGTAATCAAGTCGCACGTTATAATTCCGTTGACTGCAAAATAATAATAACGTGTTTTAAATTCAATTTATTCTCGGGAAGCTTCGTAGATATGATCTGTTTTGATAAATTGCGTGGCAATCAGAGAAATAACGCTCATAACGGCGCCACCTATAAAAGGAATTCTGTAATCAATCATCCATAATATTCCGCCAATGGCAGGGATAACAACAGCGGCGATATGATTGATTGTAAAACCCACGGCCATTGAGGGTGCAATGTCGGCTTGATCGCCGATTTTTTGGAAATAGGTGCGGATGGCCATGGCAAAATTGAAGAAAATATGATCTAAAATATACAATACGGCAACAATAGCTTTGGAATCGGTATAAGCATAGGCGAGAAATATTAAGATAAGACTTCCGTATTCGCTTGATAATACTTTACGTTCACCGTATTTTATAATCATTCGGCCGATAAAGGGGCTTAAAAAATAATTAATAACATTGTTTATAACAAAAAGCGCGGTGATTTCCTGAACGCTGAATTTAAAATTTTTAACGAGTAAAAATATGGCGAAGGCCACAAAAATCTGTCGGCGCGCGCCGGCCATAAATGTAAGAAAATAGTAAAGCCAATAGCGTTTTCGTAAGATCATCTTCTTATGCTGTACGGGAATATCCTTATCAGCAGGATTTTGCATAAAGGCCCATAACGCCATGGAAATAATTAACAAACCGAAATATAGATACATCTCTTTATAGGTTAAAATCGCGGAAACAGCGAAAATGAGTATGCCGATACTGATATTGGAAGCTGCTGCCAGGCTGCGCAGCTTGCCGAATACCCAGGGAGAAGTATCTTTGTCAAAATATTGGAGCGTCAGAGACTGGTTGGTCGTTTCGAAATAGTGAAAACCGAAGCTCATAATCATAGTGGTCATTAACAGCCCCTGATAACTTGGGAAAAATCCGGTTGCCGCCAAACCTACCCCCAAAATTAAAATAGAGAGCGCCGACAAACGATGTTCTTTGATGATTAACATAACATAAATAGCGAGAAGGGCGAGAAAACCTGGAATTTCCCTAAATGTTTGTATCATCCCTACCTGATTGCCTTCGAGGTGGGCGATATCTACAGCAAAATTATTAAACAGCGTCCGCCATGTCTGTAGTCCGGCCATGGAAGCGATGGTGAGAACCGCTAGGTAGCGAAACATCGGATTTTTAACAACAGTAGATTTCATATTATTCCGTTTTATGGCGCTATGATTAAAAGTATTTGAGCTATACAAGATAATTTAAGATTGCATATCGATACCGTTCAAACACGGATTATAATTGTAAAGGTGCAGTTCCGGGATTATCGTGCGAGTTTGCCGATTTTAGAATATCCCGACTTGACCGCGAAAAAATATCCGCAAATTATTCTCTATCCGTCATTTCGATGTGCTTACTTGGGTGGAAGCAATCTGTTAGTTAAGAAACCTTATCGTAATCGGATAACGGTATTTAATGCCGTCATTTGCCTTCACGGCGCCGATTATTGTTATAATAAAATCAAAAATAACCAATCCGATCAGGACGGGAATGCCGATAACGAAAAACACCAGAACAACCGAAGCGATAATGTAAATTGTCATACTAATCTGGAAATTAAGAACTTCTTTGCCTTGATCATCAACCAAGGGAAATTCATCCTTTTTAATCAACCAAATAATTAAGGGAGCTATTATATTGCCTACGGGGAATACAAACGCTGCAAAAGTGGAAATATGGGTAAGCATTGCCCACATTTTTTCATCTCTACTCGCTTCTTTTACCTCTTGCTGCTCCAGCGCTTCCTGATTTTCCATTCTATCCTCCAATTTATGTTTTTTGTTATTTCTTAATGTAATGAAAAACTTGGAAATTTAAAACTATTTTGACGCATGGGTATAGACGGATCTTTTCAATTGAATGATATCAAAATTAAGCGGTTTTGGTTTTATGATATTGTAAATATTGTTATTGACATACCAACGATTTGGTATTGAGGAGATTTTTTTGGTAGCGTTAGGTGTCGGGCGCTTTTAGTAAATAATGAACATAACTTTGCAATTTGATTGCTATAAGTGGCCTATTTGTTATTTTTTGATAAATCGAAGAATAACGGATGTGGGAAAGAATAAAACCCAATGTTTGTCATTCCTTGAAAGAAAGAATTTAAAATTGTGCGCATACAAAATATATTCTAAAAATTATATTGAAAATGTCCGAAATAGGTTGTTTTTTGAAATCCCCATACTAAAAATTAAGATTTTAAAGGCCGCTGTTCGGAACCAATTGAAAATGAGTCCTAAATAGCAGTAATTTTTCAATTCATTTCATAATTCAAATTTCAATACCTATAGCTGAAAATCTGTTTTCCAAAGGTAAAAAATTAAAAACCGTAAATCATTTTTCATCTCCATTGACATTGTTTGATATAAGTTTTAAATTCTCCAATTACCTCACAATAGGCGGAAAATAGATGGAAACAAAAATACGCGGTATAGGCATCGACACAGAGGAAAACGGCCGTATCGCCGCTTTAATTGAAAAGAGCGGCGAACGGTTTTTAGAAAAAGTTTTTACCGATAAAGAAATTACCTATTGCTTGCAAAAGAAAGATAATTACGGTTCGTTTACGGCGCGTTTTGCAGCCAAAGAAGCGCTATTTAAGGCTATCGGCAGCGGTTTGCGCGACGGTTTGAAATGGAAAGACGTGGAAACGTTGAACGATGCACTCGGAAAGCCTTTTGTCAATCTTTATGATAAGGCGCATAGAATCGTAAACAACGATATTGTACATATTTCTTTAACGCATACTAAAAGTCAAGCGACGGCTTTTGTAATTATCGAAAGGAGAACGTCGTGATTAAAGTCGTTTCCAATGAGGAGATGCGCGGCCTTGATCATCAAACAATCACCGAATTGCAAGTTCCCGGAATAGTTTTGATGGAAAACGCCGGTTATCAATCGTTTATAAAAATAAAACAGGTTTGCGATGAAAAAAATATCCGTAAGGCCTATATTTTTACGGGAAAAGGGAATAACGGTGGCGACGGATTTGTCGTAGCGCGGCATCTTGTTAAGGCTGGTTTTGAAGTACGCATTTTGGCTCTTGCCGTTGACGATGAGCTTAAAGGCGACGCCAAAATTAACTATACGGTGTGTAAAAAATATAAAATTCCTATTAAAAAAATAAAATCGATCGACGATTTACCTTTCACCGGCGAGGGGACATTAATTGTAGACGCTATTTTCGGCACCGGTATCAAGGGCGCCGTACACGGTTTTGCCGCCGAAATTATCCGTTGGATCAACGCGCAGCAGGCTTTTGTGGCCGCAATAGATATCCCTTCCGGGTTAAACGGTAATTCGGCCGCGCTAAACGGCGAGACGGTGAAAGCCGATTTAACGTCGACTATGGCTCTGCCGAAGTACGCCCATCTTTTTTATCCGGCTAAATCCCGTGTAGGCGAATTATTTATAGCCGATATTGGTATGCCTGCTTTTTTAGAACATTCTGCGCAAATTTCAATCAACTTGGTGGAAGAAAAGGATATAAAAATTGATACGCCGCAAGCGGAAGGACATAAATATTCCGTCGGAAAGGTCTTTATATTAGCCGGGTCGCCCGGGATGACGGGAGCGGCTGTCCTTTCGGCCTTAGGGGCGGGCGTATCGGGTGTAGGTTTGGTTTATGTCGGTACGGCAAAGAGCTTAAACGCTATCCTTGAAACCAAACTGACCGAACAACTTACATTGCCTTTAGCGGACGACGGGCAAGGGATATTGACGGATGAAGCGTTAATCGCCGTAAAGAATAAAATAGATTGGGCGGATGCGCTTTTGATCGGTCCCGGTTTGGGGCGGCATAAACGTACTTTGCAAATTATTAAGGAAGCGCTTGTTTATGCAATATCGCTCAATAAAAAAACGGTTGTTGACGCCGATGCGCTGTTTATGCTGAGTGAAAATCCCGATTTGCTGCAGGAACTTAACGGCAATGTAATTTTAACGCCACATCACGGCGAGTATATACGTTTAAGCGGAACGGATAAAGAACGTTTAAGGGAAGAACCGTGGCAATCCGGTCGTGAATTTTCACAGAAATATGATTCCGTTTTAAATCTTAAAGGCGCGCCCTCTTTGGCGGCGCATCACGGCGAGGTTTTTGTTAATTCTACGGGCAATCAGGGGCTGGCCAAAGGCGGTAGCGGCGATATATTGGGGGGATTAATCGCCGGATTTTTAGCGCGCGGCATTGACCCGTTCAAAGCGGCTTATTATGCTAATTATTATCACGGTAAAGCGGCGGATATGGCCTTGGAAGCTTTCAATTCCTATGCTTATCAACCTCAGGATATTTTACCGTTTTTAAAAAGTTTGGTTTGAATTGCGGCGCTGTTGTCAAAATAAATTTATTTCCCGACGGAACTGCCGCCCTACTGCATCATTCAAAGCAGGTTTTGCTTATCGCAATAATAAAAATTGGCTTTTCATTCAGGCGCGGTTTAAATATATAAAATTATTAGATCCTAAAATAGAAATAGAATTGGGCGTTTAATGAATTCATTGTTAATACGAGCAGAAGACAAAAATAGATGGGAACGGCGTTCAACGATCGTTCCCGATGACTTAAAAGAGATCATTAAAAAAACGGGCGCAGAAAGTTTTATCCAAAAATCACCAAAACGCTTTTTCCCGTTGGAGGAATATCTTAAAGCCGGCGCAAAGGAAACGGATAATATGGCGCAGGGCGAGGTGGTTTTCGGCGTTAAAGAGATTCCGGCGGAAAAAATAATCGATAATAAAACATACCTATTTTTTTCCCATACGATAAAAGGGCAGGCGGAAAATGTGCCTTTGCTTAAAAAAATTCTGCAAAGCAACGCTACTCTAATTGACTATGAAAAAATTACGGATGAAAATGGGCGGCGTTTGGTCTATTTCGGACCATTTGCGGGAGACGCCGGCGCGATCGATATTTTGTGGTTGATGGGCCGTTATTGGGCGCATAAAGGCATAGCGAACCCCTTCGAAAAGGTTAAACAGGCGCTGGAATACCGCTCTGTTGCCGAAGCTAAAGAAAAATTATCTAAAATCGGCAGGGAAATTAGCAAAAAGGGCTTGCCATCCGAAATAGCGCCGCTTGTCGTGGGAATACTCGGTTACGGGAATGTCTCCAAGGGCGCCCAGGGGATTTTTAACGCTTTGCCTGTGGAATATTTGCCGGCGGAAGAACTGGAGCCGTTTACACGCAAAGGCCGTTATGATAAGCATAAAATTTATATTGTTGTTTTTGAAGAGCGTCATATCGTAAAGCGTAAAGACGGCTCGGATTTTGAATTAAAGGATTATTTTTCACATCCGGAAAAATATGCGGGCGATTTTGAAAAATATTTACCATATCTCTCGTTAATTGTCAATGCCGTTTATTGGGAAGAACGCTATCCTAAATTTGTTACTTGGGCGGCGCTTGAACGTCTCTATAAAAAAGAGCGGAATCCAAAACTGTGCGGGATCGCCGATATTACTTGCGATGTGGGCGGATCCGTTGAGTGCAATGTCAAAACAACCGATTCCGGCAAGCCTGCTTATCTTGTTAATCCGTTAACGCATACGGTCGCGGAGGGCATTGATGGCGAAGGCATTGTGCTGCTGGCTGTAGATAATCTACCGGCCGAATTGGCGGCTGATTCGTCAACTTTTTTCAGTAATCTGCTTGCGCCGTTTGTGCCGGACATTCTTAAAACGGATTTCTCACAATCTTTTGAAAAGCTGAATCTGCTTCCGGAAATAAAACGCGCCGTAATAGCTCATCAAGGGGCTTTAACGCCGGCGTTTGAATATTTGGAAAAATTCATAAAATAAGTTAACTTATTAAGCTTATATGTGATAAAAGAAAAAAGCCGGCGAGTTAGAAAATTTATAATGATTTAAAGTTGAAAAATTGGAAAGTATTTAAAAGCGCAGGATTAGAGCTGAGGATAGCCACCTGATAAAAAACATTATGTTTAAAATAAATACAAAATTAGTAGCGGAAATATTAGAGAATTTTATCTTTGAAGAACTGCATAAAATCGGAATGCAGAAGGTCGTTTTCGGGCTTTCAGGCGGCATTGATTCCGCCGTCGTGGCCTTTTTGGCGGCCAGATCCCTTGGCGCCGAAAATGTGCATGCTTTGATTATGCCTTACCGCTTGAGTAATCCCGATAGTCAAAAAGACGCTGAAACGGCAGCGAAACAACTTGGTATAAGCTATGATATACGCGATATCTCAGCGATGGTAGATGTTTTTTTTAAGTTTGATCCCGAGGCCGATATGCTGCGCAAAGGTAACCGAATGGCGCGCGAGCGTATGTGTATGTTGTATGATTATTCGGCGGCGCGTAACGCCTTAGTCCTTGGCACCAGCAATAAGACGGAACTGTTGCTCGGTTACGGGACAATATTCGGCGACCTGGCCAGCGCTATCAACCCAATCGGCGACCTTTATAAAACGCATATTTGGGAGTTGGCGCGCTATTTAAAGGTGCCGAAAGAAATTATCGACAAACCGCCTTCGGCCGATTTGTGGGTGGGGCAAACCGATGAAAATGAGCTGGGTTATACATACGAAGAGATCGATCAATTATTACATTACATGGTGGATTTGCGCTATTCCGATGATCTTTTAAAAAATTTGGGCTATTCCGAAACAACCATCAATGATATTCGCGGAAAAATAAGACGATACCAGTTTAAACGCCGGCCGCCGGTGATTGCCAAGCTGACCAATCGCACGATTAATCAGGATTTTCGTTATTGTCGGGATTGGGGTGTGTAAACCGTGGAGGAGATTGAAAGCGGCGCATTATACGTTGTGGCAACGCCCATCGGCAATTTGGCCGATATTTCTTATCGTGCCGTTCATATTTTAAGTAATGTGGATGTTGTTGCGGCTGAGGATACCCGCACTTCGGGCGTTTTGCTGCGCCATTATAATATTAAAACGCCGATGCGCAGTTATCACAGTTATAATCTGAAACGCGAAACGCAGCGTTTGATAGATTTACTCTTGCGCGGAAAGGCAATCGCGCTTATATCCGATGCCGGTACGCCGGGTATTTCCGACCCCGGTTATCAGTTGGTTCGCGATGCGGTAGCTAATAAAATCAGGGTTATACCCATACCGGGAGCTTCGGCCGTGCTGAGCGCATTGACCGCATCCGGATTACCGATCGACAAATTTGTTTACGAAGGGTTTTTACCCGCTAAAAAAGGGCGGAAGACCCGCATTGAATTTTTAAAAGATGAAACGCGCACTATTGTATTTTATGAAGCGCCGCATCGTATCGAAAAAACTGTCTTTGAAATATTATCCGCATGGGGGAACCGGAAATGTGTATTGGCCCGAGAACTTACAAAAAAATTTGAAGAGTTCTATTATGGCACTTTAAGCGGTTTGCTGGAACATATTCGTTCGAAAAGCATTAAAGGAGAATTGGTGTTACTAATAGAGGGCCTGGAACCACAACGAAAAGAGAGGAAAATGAAGTATGAAAGAAGGTAAAGGCTTTATACCCCTGTGGATTCAGGACGGTTTTGTTGAACTTCTTATGCCCATGATTAATCTGTTTATAAAATGGCGGGTAAACCCCAATTTTTTCACTGTGCTCGGATTTATTTTTTCACTTGCAGCGGCGCTAATAATTATGAATGATCCGAAAATGATTCATTTGGGCGGCGGATTGATTATTCTCGGCGGGATATGCGATATAATTGATGGAAAAGTAGCGAGAGAAACCGGACAAACCACAAGATTCGGCGCTTTGTTCGATTCGGTAATAGACCGTTATTCCGAAATGGTTATGTTTTTTGCGGTAGCCGTATATTATGTAAAATTGGATAATTATCTATTTTCCATCGTAACGATTATTGCTTTTGGCGGAGCGACAATGGTCAGCTATGTGCGCGCCCGGGCAGAATCGTTGGGGTTGCCCGCCAAGGTTGGTATTATGCAGCGGCCGGAACGGGTGGTCCTTGTGGGCGTTACGGCTCTTTTTCATGTTTTTCTATTGAAAATCGGTATTTGGGCCATTGCCATTTTAGCGAATTATACAGCGATTCAACGACTAATTTATGCATATAGAGCAAGCAAATCTACTACGAAACAGGAGGATTGATGAAGGAGAAAATCTCATTTAAAATTGAAGAAGCAAAAGGAAAACTCGGCGTAATGACGCCTGGATTGGGCGCCGTAAGCACAACGTTTATCGCCGGCGTTATGGCTATTCGTAAAGGAATCGGTCAACCCGTCGGGTCGTTAACACAAATGGGCAGAATACGTCTCGGGAAAAGAGATGAAAAAAGAAATCCGTTGATTAATGAAATTGTTTCGTTGGCGTCTTTAGACGATATCCAATTTGCGGCTTGGGATATTTTTGAAGACAATGCTTATGAGGCGGCGATTAAAGCGGGCGTTTTGGAAAGAACGCTAATCGATCAGTTAAAAGATGAACTTTCCGAAATTAAACCTTTGAAGGCTGTGTTTGATAAAAGGTGGGTTAAAAAATTAGACGGGCATTTTATAAAAGAAGCGCCTAACAAATACGATTTGTGTGAAATGCTGCGCGAAGATATTCGTAATTTTAAATCGCAAAATAACTTGGATCGTGTTGTTATGATTTGGTCGGCCAGCACGGAAGTTTATCAGGATTATGATCCCGTTTACGCAACCAAAGAATCATTTATAAAAGGGATGAAAGAAAACCATCCGGCAATTGCTCCCAGTATGCTTTACGCCTGGGCGGCTATTTCCGAAGGCATTCCATACGCTAACGGGGCTCCAAATTTGACGGCAGATATTCCGGCAATGTATGAATATGCCGATGAAATGAACGTGCCCCTTGCCGGTAAAGATTTTAAAACGGGTCAGACGTTAATGAAGACCATTGTTGCGCCGGGATTAAAAGCCCGAATGTTGGGACTTGAAGGCTGGTTCTCCACCAATATTCTCGGTAATAGGGACGGTGAAGTTTTGGATGATCCCGATAATTTTAAAACTAAAGAGGTAAGTAAACTCTCGGTTTTGGAGCATATTTTACAACCGGAAATATATCCGGATTTATACAAAGATCTTTATCATAAAGTTCGTATTAACTATTATCCGCCGCGTAAAGATAATAAAGAGGGTTGGGATAATATTGATATTTTCGGCTGGCTGGGTTATCCCATGCAAATCAAAATAGACTTTTTATGCCGTGACAGCATTCTTGCCGCGCCGATTGTATTAGATTTGGCGTTGTTTCTCGATTTGGCCGGCCGCGCCGGTTTTAAAGGTATTCAGGAGTGGATGTCTTTTTATTTTAAAAGTCCGATTCATGCGCCAAATCTTTATCCGGAACATGATATTTTTATTCAGCTTATGAAGTTGAAAAATACGTTGCGCGTTATGGCCGGAGAAGAAGAAATTACGCATCTCGGTCTCGATTATTATATGTAAATATTTTAAGCGGTATGTTAAAAATGCATACCGCTTTTTCCCATAATTAGTACAGAGATTGTTTACAGCGTTAACATCTCATCTTAACAGCATACATTAACGACCCGTGCGAAATGGAAGAAATCGATAATAAACATTTTATCTCCTTTGAAGGAATAGATTTTTCGGGTAAAACAACCCAGATAAATCTTTTAAAAACCTATTTAATGAAAAACGGTTATGAAGTATCGATAATTCGCGAGCCGGGCGGTACGATGATATCGGAAAAAATCCGTGATATTTTGTTGGATAAAAAAAATTCCAATATGCATGAAAGAACGGAACTGTTTTTATACAGCGCCGCGCGCGTACAGCTGCTTGAAGAGAAGATAATACCGCTGTTGAAAAAAGGAACGATTGTAATCGCCGATCGCTTCGTCGATTCAACGACGGCTTATCAGGGTTACGGTCGGGAAATTGATCCGCAAATTATCGGGCGGATTAATCTCATTGCGACCCGCGGCATTTTACCGGGACTGACATTATATTTAAAATTGGAACCTCACATTGCCAAAGAAAGAAGAGAAAAGCGCAAAGGTCCCGAAGATAGATTGGAAATATCCGGCAATGATTTTTATTTACGCGTTTATAAAGGTTATGAAGAAATTGCCGATTATAATAGAGAACGTATCGTTACGATAGATGCGTCCGTTTCCATTGAAAGTATTCAAAAAGATATATTAGAAATTGTAAAGGATCGTGTTTTATGAAAATATACGGCAGGTTATTATTAGCGTTTATTCTATCGGCATTGCTCTCTTCTTCCGTCACGGCGGGAGATATTGATAAAGATTATTACAAAAGGCTGAAGAAAAACTGGATTTACATGCAACGCGTTTATGAACAAATCAATCTTCACTATGTCGAAGAAATTGATCCTGCGCCGTTGATAAAGGCCGGTATTGACGGAATGTTAAGCAAATTGGATCCCTATACGGTTTTTATAGAAGACGGCGATCGGCGCATGCGCATTATAACAACTGGTAAATACGGCGGATTGGGTATGGAAGTGGGTATCCGAAACAACAAAGTGACGGTTATATCGCCATTTGAAAATTCACCCGCTAAAAAAGGCGGTATCCTAGCCGGAGATATTATTGAAAAAATTGACGGTGAAAGTATTGAAAGCTTAAGAATCGAAGAGGTATCCAAACGTTTAAAAGGGAAAATCGGAACCGATGTTAGCTTGGAAATTAAACGTCCGGGAATCAGCGAGCCGTTTACCATCACACTGAAACGAGCGGAGATTGTTATAAAAGATGTCGATTATTATGCTTTTATCGCCCCGGAAATGGCCTATATCAGTTTGTCCGGATTCAGCGATAAAGCGCCGTCCGAAATGAAAAAGGCCATAAGGGAGTTGAAAACCAAAGGGGAAATTAATTCCTTAATTATTGATCTGAGAGGGAATCCCGGCGGGCTATTGGAAAGCGCCGTTGATATTGTTAATATTTTTGTGGATAAGGATGTGCAGATTGTTTCTACGCGCGGTTTCCGCGAAGGCGACGTAACTTTCAAAACCAAACATTTACCTATTTTGCCGGATGTTAAACTTGCGGTTTTGGTAAACGGCGGCAGCGCCAGCGCTTCCGAGATTGTAGCCGGTTCTTTACAGGATTTGGATAGAGCAATAATTGTCGGTGAGCCGACTTTCGGTAAAGGCTTGGTTCAAAAAGTTTACACGATTGATAAAAATACGGAAGCGCGTCTGAAAATCACAACGGCAAAATATTATATTCCCAGCGGGCGCTGTATTCAAAAAGAGGACTACACCGGACATAATAAGGCAATTTTAACGGATACGGAAATTAATAAAAATAACAAAGAATTTTTTACTAAAAACGGTAGGTCGGTTGGCAATCATGGCGGTATAAATCCCGATGTTTATGTTAGAGGGGATAGTACCAACTATGCTATCATGCAGTTATTGCGGGGTAATTATTTGTTTGACTTTGCCGTGCAATATCACAATAATCATCCGCAATGGAATGATACTAAGATCGAAAACGATTCCATTTACCAGGCTTTCAAACAATATTTAGGGGAAAAGGATTTTAAATATGAACCGGAAGGAAGCCGTGAAATTGCCGAACTCAAAAAACTTGCTCAGAAAAAAGGCTTTACAGAAAGCCTATCTCCCATATTGGAAACGCTGAAAACCACCTTACAACGCGAACAAGAAAAAGAGCTTGAATATACGGATAAATCGATTAAGAAGTATCTACGCTTGGAAATTGCGGAAAAATATTACGGGGCTCAAGGGTTGAAAAAGTTTAGCCTTATCGATGACAGACAGGCTCAGCAGGCTGTGGAGATTTTGGATAACGGCAGATTGTATAAATCGATTTTGAAAATAAAATAAATTTTTGCCTGCGCTTATGCCTTTTTTAAGAGTGACTGGCGATTTCGGTTCTTTCGTACTTTGAGCGCCTGAATAAAGAATATACCGATACTTCGTTATTAAAGATTTTTGCTTTACCGCGAGGTTTACCACGTGAATATAACAAATTTTTTCCTATAAAGGGACTTTAGCTCAATCAATCGCACAAATCGTGATAAATCCCTACGTTAAACGTATTCATCCTGTCTCCGAACTGAAGCTCGCAGGAATGCCGATTGGGGCCATGGCATTTTATAGATCGCCGTTCATCTGTAATTCAACCGATTTTTACTTTATTCTTCATCGGGTTAAGTTCCAAAATGGACGTCATTGTCCTGCTTCGTCGATTCGGGATTATCGCGCTCCTGTGTCGCTTGTGGAACATGGAGAGAAAGTCGGGACAATGATAAGTCGGTAATTTTCTATTCAATTTATGCAAAATGAAAAATCAATACAGAAATAATCGACGGAGATATTTCCTTTCCGGTTACAACGGGCAGAGGGAAAAATAACCGTCTTAAAAATTGTTATTTCTTTCAACAGCTTCTAACTAATTTAAGGATACAACAATCTAAATATACGATATTTTGGAATAATTTGGTCGTCGGGAATAATTTGTCAGTTGTTTTGTGTTATCTAACATAAGTCAAACACAACAAGAATAATCAGGGAGGAAGAAAATGAAGAAATCAATCTTTATTTTTACACTATTTTTATGGCTGCTTTCCATGTCGTCCCAATCTTTTGCGCACTGTCAGGTTCCTTGCGGAATTTACAACGACCAAATGCGTATCGATATGATTGACGAAGATATTGCCACCATTGAAAAAGCCATGAAGAAGATAACGGAATTATCCAAAGCCGAAACGATTAATTATAATCAGCTTGTACGCTGGATAAATACCAAAGAAGAACACGCCAATAAAATTCAGAATATTGTAACCGAATATTTTATGACTCAAAAAATTAAAATACCGGGCGTTGATCCTGCAAAAAAAGCGGCCTATTTGGAAAAATTAACGTTATTGCATGAATTGCTTGTCTATTCCATGAAAGCCAAACAGACTACCGATTTGGAAAATGTAACAAAATTAAAAGCAACCCTGGAATCTTTTGAAAAAGCTTATTTTGGCCCGGATTATAAGAAGCATGAACATCATTAAAGTTTTTTATTTTGTGTCGAAAAGAAAAGGCCGGATATATTAATGCTCCGGTCTTTTCCTTTTATACTTTTCCATCCAAATACTTTTTCCTTTCATTTTTTTCGAACTTTTCTATGGCGTAGCGCAGCATGGTTCGCGGCATATTGTGATAATGGCGATTTAGAAATTCAATTTCAGTCTTTTTATCTCTATTGCCGACCTCCCTTAACATCCAGCCCGCGGCTTTATGGATTAAATCTTCGGGATCACTAAGCAATATTTCCGCTATTTTTAATGTATCTTCAAACTCATTGTTCTTGATAAAATAGAACGTGGCCATAAGGGCAATACGTTTTTTCCATAAAGAGCGTGATTTTGCCAAGGCGTATAAAACGCGGCGATTTTTATTTTTTAAATAAGCGCCTACGATATGGTGAGCGGAGCTGTCGACAAGATCCCAATTGTTGATGTAAGATGTATTTTTTAAATAAAAACGAAATATTTCGTTCCGTTCTATTTCTCCGCCTTTTTCAAATTTTGAAACGAGCGACAAAAGAGCAAAGAGACGGATCTCATGATAAGGCGAGCGCAAAAGCTCTTTGGCAATGCTTACAGGGCCGTCCTTATATTTTTTGACCGCTTTACGGATTAGGGGGACGCGAATGCCAAGGAATTTATCGCCGCTTCCGTATTCTCCTTTTGCCGTCTTAAAAAAGCGCTGGGAATGGGCGGCAATTTCCTTATTGGAAAGACTTTTAAGATATTCTGTTATCTCGTCGGCATTCATTTTAGATTTTGATAAAAATATTCTCTAAATTAAAGAAAAAGATGTTAATATGTTTTCCTCCTTAATACCCATTGTTCCGATCAACTCTCCCTGTTCATTTAGCTGTTCTCTTTTTGCTTATTTATCCATTAATAAATTGGCGCTTTTTGAGGCTTCGACGGCCAATTTATCGCATCGTTCGTTCTCTTCGTGTCCGGCGTGTCCTTTAACCCAATGCATTGTAACCTTATGTTTGTCAAGCAGATCAAGCAATTTTTGCCAAAGGTCGGGGTTTAAAGCGTCATCTTTTTTATTACGCATCCAATTATTCTTTTGCCAGCGCTTTGCCCAGCCCTGTTTTATGGCATCCACTACATACTTGGAATCGGAATAGATATCAACAATACACGGTTCTTTCAAAGCTTCCAAACCGTGGATAACCGCCAGTAGTTCCATGCGATTGTTGGTCGTATTTATATAACCGGCCGATAGCTCTTTTTCGTGTCCTTTGTACTTAATAATAGCGCCGTAACCGCCGGGTCCGGGATTGCCGGAACAAGCGCCGTCCGTAAAAATTTGAACTTTTTTCATACGATTTTTTTATTTGTTAGGTTTTATTATTTTTGCTTCTTTTATAATGTAGGTAATTTAAGGCAACGGGAAAAGATTTTTTTTATTTTTACAAAGTATGCCTGCTTTATCTTTGTCAATATAGAAGCGCAGGATTTTTGAGTTCGCCTGCAATTTGACTTCGTTAAAAAGAGTTGTATATAAGAAATATGACACTTTTATTTTGTTGTTAGAATTGATTTTTAAGACGTGTCAAACAGTGCAGATAAGCTGTATAAATAAACAAGGAGCCTGATTAGACAGGCTCCTTATTAATGCTCATTTTTTTTAATATTGAAAGGCCAATCCGACATTAATACCGATGTATGAAAAAGTCTTGGCTTTTCCTCCGATACTGGTTCCGGAGGCAAATGCATAGTTGTATTGCAAATTAACCAGTAATAACGATTCGGAAACAGGATAAGTAAAACCGAGTTCAGGCGCCACTCCAAAATGCCAGTTGTCTCTATCAATAGTATAAACACCAAAATCCAGTCGTTCGTAGATATAGTACGTGCCGACATTTAAGCCCACATAAGGACGAAAAGCATATTTACTGCCAAAATAATAGTGTGAATTAATCATAATCGGCCAGGAATTCAAATAACGGATTTGCGTTCCGGTAGCCGCTCCGTCTTTTATTTCTTGTGTGCCCGTAACTTTTTGGTCAAAAATATTCCAGCCGAGATTTAAACCCCATGATAAGTTCTTGTTGACAAACCAACGACCGCCGAAATTAAATCCGCGCCAACTGTAATCGCTGATAAAGTCTTTTGTGTCGCCGAGCGGCGAGGCCATATTGTAAGTAATTTGGAACATACCGGAATTTTGTGCATGCGCCTGAAAACCAAGCAACAGGACAAAAGCGATTATCAAAGATTTTATTTTCATTTTTAATACTCCCATTCATTTTTCATTTCTAATTGATTTTCAGGTATGGCGACTGCTTAAACGCCTGATCGATTGATTGATTGATTCTCGTTGAGATTGAACTGCTGGACGATCCGGAAGTCAATCCGTTAATCCCCCCCATCCAGATAAGCGGAGCGGTTTCGTTTTCATGATCAATTTTTGAACCGTCGTACATTTCGATTATAACCGATCCGGTTGAATATTGATAAGGTACGGCCCAGCCGGGATAATATCCCCAATACGGCGGATAGTAACCCCATCCAGGGTAACCCCAACCCGGATAATAACTATATCCGTAATAACTCGAACTGGTTGCATTAATTAATACGATGACAGTTTGGTCCGTTACATTGTCGCTGTCGGCGGGAACGCGGGTATAGCCCAATTCTTCCATGTTGGATTTAACTCTCGCAATAATCTGTTTATCATAAGCTCTGCTGATTTCGTCGTCTTCATTTTCCGGTATTATATGGAATACGGAATCGGGCATGGCGTATGTTTTGAAAGTTTGAAAATTTGTTTCACTGTCATAGCGGGTTATCACAATGTCATAATCGCTTGTCGACATTCCATAATCAGGATAACAGGAACTCAAAAATAAAGGGATTAATAAAAGGGCTGCCAGTGATCCTGCAAGCCGTTTTAATTGTGTTTTTTTCATAATACTTTACTCCTTTTTTCGTTAAATATTAACAGCCGTTTTTATAGCTGATTTCAAGTTTAAATAGTTTATGTAACAATTGCAAGGTGAAACAAATATTAAGTATTTTTTATTCCTTATCATTAAAAAACTTTAAAACAATTTATTCGTTTAATTATCTTTTTTTCCTTGGTAAATTGGAACTTTACCCACAAGAAACCCAGTAGAGCCAAAATCATTATATTGCCATTAAAATGATGATTATGTTAATGTAGGACAAAATCCGCCCAAACGGGAAGATGGTCGCTTGCTTTGGAGCCTTTATAAACGCCTGTATCGATTAATTTCATTCCGCGGACAAAAATGTGATCCATTTTCATGTGGATTATACCGTTTGGTCCCATTTGCGTCGTAAAATCAACATCTTTGGTAGCCTGATATAAATTCTTTTTTCGGAAAAGTCGGTCAATCTTTTTGGTTGTTGCGGACAATATTGTATTAAAATCGCCGCCTACGATTACATAATCGATGCTGTCCGGTATGCTTTTAATTATGGCGTTTACTTGCTTTACGCGATTCTCAACGCTTAGAACGGGTACTTCCGTGTGAATTGAATATACTCGAATTATTTTATTTTTCATAAGTATGTCTGCTCCGCTGGCAATACGTTGCTGATGATTCAAAGGGTTTCTAAAGGGCAGAATCAATTTAAAATCAATCTGCATAGGTAATCTGGATAAAATGGCGTTGCCGAAATCTCTGTTATATCTTTGCAGACAGGCGGGGAAATAGATATAGTTCATTTTTAATTGATTAGCGATCGTTTCTACGCCAGCTTCGTCCATCTCCTGCAACAATATAATATCGGAATTTTTTAAGTTTTCGTTGGTCGTTAACTCTTTTATTGCCTGCATCGTATTTAGAGAAAATTTAACTCAAGTTTCGCAGTAGTGTAAGTTAAATAAAAACCTATAAATATTGGGGCAAA
>CAYRJN010000044.1:0-22264 GCA_964424545.1 uncultured Calditrichaceae bacterium | reverse complement strand
TTTATATGGTTAGAATTTTAAAAAAGGTTTGAATATTGAATAAATGTCTAATACATCGATTTGAAGGGGAATTTAATCTCTATGCAGAGTGGGATAGTCCTCAATGGGAAACGATTCCGTCGATTCGTTTAGAAAATAGAATATTAACCAATCCGTCCTTTCTGCCGAAAACGGAGTTAAAAATAATGTACGATGATAATCATATATACGTTTTTTTTAAAGTTGAAGATCGTTATGTCCGCGCCGTTAATACGGAAATAAACAGTCCTGTAAGTAATGATAGTTGTGTCGAATTCTTTTTTACGCCGAATGAAGATATAAATAGCGGTTATTTTAACTTAGAAGTCAATTGTGGAGGTACGCCGCTAATACGATTTCAAAAATCTCAAAAAGTCGGCGAGATACACATGGATATTAAAGATATAAAAAAAATAAAAATAGACCATTCCTTGCCAAGGGTAGTTGATCCGGAAATAAAAAATCCTGTTATATGGACATTAAAGTATAGCATCCCCCTGGCAATGCTTAATAAATATTATTCTTTACAAATGCCGAAAAAAGGCGTTACCTGGCATGCAAATTTTTATAAATGTGGAAATGAAACATCTAATCCTCATTATTTGGCTTGGAATAATATTACTCATCCTGATCCACATTTTCATATGCCTGAATATTTTGGCGTGTTAGAATTTATGTAATATTAAATTTTTAGAGATAGATTATTTCAAAATATTATAAAAGAGATTAACATAAAATTAATAAATCATTTTGTGATAAAAGAATTGGAGAAATTATATATGGAAAAGGTTAAAACGGGTATTATTGGTTTGGGAATAATGGGGAAACACGGCGGTCAGGTTTTTCAACTAATTGACGAAGTTGACATTGTCGCTTTAGCCGATCCCAATGAGAAAAGTATTAAGGAGGCGGCGGAAATATTTAAAGGCGCAGCGCAATATAATAGTTATGAAGATATGCTGCAGAAAGAGAATCTGGACATAGTCTATGTGGCGACTCCCGATGTATATCATAGAGACCCTGTGATTGCATGTTTAAAAGCAGGGGCAAATGTTGTGGTTGAGAAACCGATGACCACCAGTCAAAAAGAAGCGGAAGATATCGTAAAAGTAGTTAGAGAAACGGGAAAAAAATTACAGGTTAACTTTAACCATCGTTGGTTAAGCGCCTATTATCACATAAGAGAAATGGTGGAAAACGGCGAGCTTGGCGAACCGATAATCGGTTATGCGCGGAAGAACAATCCCATATCCGTTCCTACATCTATGCTGGCTTCATGGAGCAAAGAAAGCAGCCCGGCATGGTTTCTTTCTTCTCACGATATCGATTTAATGACCTGGTGGTTTGGCGCTAATCCGGTTGAAGTTTATGCCAAAGGAATTAAAAGAAAATTAAAAGAATTAAAAGGTTGGGATACTTGGGATGGAATTCAAGCGATCGTTACCTATGATAAGGGGCAATTTGCAACCTTTGAAGCGGCGTGGATCTATCCGAATTCCAGTCCTTATATGCCGGATTCGTATATGGAAGTTATCGGGACGGAAGGTACAACGCAAATCGACAGGCAGCGAGAGGCAATTGACGTTATCGGAAAGGAAAGATTCCATTGTCCGAGGACATTTTTAGGTTCAAAAGTGTTTGGCGAATGGCAAGGCGCCTATCCTGCAAGTATAAGGAGTTTTGTACATGCCGTCATAAATGATACGAAATCACATGTTGATGAAATAGAAGGTCTTAAAAATACGGCGGTATTGGAAGCGCTACATAAATCGTTAGAAACAGGCCAACCTGTTAAAATAGAATATGGAATTGACTTTTAAGAGAGAATATGTTATGGCAAGAGAGCTATTGGTAGGGCTTGGCGAATCTGTTATTACGCCGAAAGAAAATTTGCAAATGCATGGATTTGGTAAAAGTCAGGTCGCTACGGGAACACATGACGATCTGCATTCCAGATGTATGATTGTAAAGGACGATAGAGGAAAAACCGCGGCTCTTTTGGTGGTTTCCTTTGTAGAAATTGAAGAAAGAGAATTGGCTAATAGAATGAGAGATGTTGTTGCAAAAGCCGCTGACATTGAACGTAAGGATATTATGCTTACGTGTACACATACCCATTCCGGGCCGAATTTGACCGTAGCTTCCGATTCATACATTGAATATCTAATGAAACAGATTGATCAGAGCGCGCAAGAAGCGGTTAATAGTCTAAAGCCCTCAACAATCGGGGTTAGTGTGGGAGAACAATTGGAAGTCGGGAAAAACAGACGCAGGCTGCTTTACGGAGGAATGCATCCGGATCCGCAGCTTGCCGTTATAAAGATAGCGGATTTATCCGGTAAGTTAAGAGGATTAATTTTTAATTATGGCTGTCATCCCGCTACCTTGGATTGGCGCAATACTCTATATTCCGAAGATTGGCCATATTATGCAATTAAAGGAATAAAAGAAGAAGTCGGGGATGATGCGTGGGTTTGTTTCCTTCAGGGTGCGCAAGGCGATATAAACACCGGTTATGACTCATTATTATCGGCTATCGGCGCATATATGCCGGTGCGGGATTTCCCTTATATACAGTATAAGGGGAAACAAATGGCGCAGTCGGTAATAGAGCTTTTAAAAAACGCTGAAATGCAGGGAAGCTTTAGCGTAGATGTGATTGCCAAAAATTATGAATTGCCGCTAAGGAATTCATTTCCCATAACCATGAAAGAAGCCGAAGAAAATGTTCGGATTGCCGAAAAGAATTTAAGAAAGATTGAAAACAAGCCTGAATATAAAGGGTCGAGGAAATTAGATAAATACATTACGGAGCTTTATTCGGCAAAGCAAACTCTGGCCTTGGCGGAGGATTTTTATTCGGGAGATTTACCGAAAAAAGAGTCTACCGAATTGCAAGTTATCCGTATAGGTGAAATCGTTTTTTTCGCTTTACCCGGAGAGGTGTTTTCGGAAATCGCCTTAAAAATTAAGGAAAAATCTCCCTATAAAAATACTTTTGCCGTAGGTGTGGCAAACGGATATTATGCTTATATGCCTACAAAAGAGGAGTTTGTCGACGGCGATTATGAGGTTGATGGTAGCAAATTTAGTCCCGAAACGGAAGATGTGTTTATAGAAGCAACGCTGGAAATAATTAATAACATTAAAATGCAGGAGGATAGATTTTGAAAAGGGTAATAAGTAGGAATATTTTAATTTATGCCTTTCTATATCTTTTTTCGTCAAGCATATCATTGTTTGCCGGTGTTACGGGTAAGATTATGGGAAAGGTTGTAGACAAGTCCACCAATGAACCATTACCGGGTGTGAATATAATTGTCAAAGATAAATTATTAGGAGCGGCAACGGATCTGGACGGATATTATATTATTCTTAATGTTCCTCCCGGGGTTTATACGATTGTGGTTTCAATGGTAGGGTACACGGATCAAACGATTAAAAATATCGAGGTTTTAGCCGATAAAACCACAAAATTAAATTTTGCTTTAAGTGAAAAGTCGCTCTCATTAGGAGACGAAATAGTGGTGGTTGCGAAAAGACCGGCCATACAAATTGACAAAACATCTTCCATAAGCACAATTACGGCAAAGGATATTCAGGTGATGCAGATCGTCAAGTCGGTATCCGATTATATTTCACTTATGCCCGGGGTTAGTATGGACGGTTTGAATAGAATTCGCGGTAGTGACAACCCGCAGGTGATGTCCACGAGTTGGAACGGCGGACAAGGTTCCGCTGACGTAAAAACGGTGATTGACGGCGTTTTGATGAATAATTATGACGGATTCAACGGGTTAGCCGGTTCCGACGGTATAAAAGATATACCGCGTAGCAGCGTTGAAGAGGTCTCGGTGCACACGGGCGCTATGCCCGCTGAATACGGAAACGCTAACGGCGGAATTATTTCAATGTATACGAAAGAGGGCGGGGCAAAATATCACGGATGGTTTGATTATATGTATACGTTACCCGGTAAAAAACACTGGGGCGCTAATGTATATGATAGTCCGATGCTAAAAGATAACGTTAATTGGGGCGACAGCGCCTTTGTGAATACAATTGATCCCGAGACAGGTCAACTCTTTCATGTACGAGACGATTATACGTCATTGGGAGGCAATACTTTTGAAGGTAGTTTTTCAGGGCCGGTTCCCTTTGTAAAAAATATGACCTTTTTACTCAGTGCCAGGCATTTGGCTTTAGCGCCTAAATATCCGTCCGCAACTAATAAAGGCTTTTATGACAGCTATGGTAATTTCGTAGCTTCTACGGATAATCTTTTGGGTACATTTAATTTAATATATAATATTAATCCCAATATAAAATTAAAAATAGGCGGTATTTTAAACCAGTATACGTCCTATGTCTCAAATTACTATGAACCCTTTCTCGGAGCCCTTTTGGTCAATGGCGGTATAAAGGGAATCGATGAGGTTGGAAAAGATATATTTCTGCCGAAAAATTGGTCGGCGAGCGGCCAGCAGTTTCATAGGGATTTAGCGGCCTATGCCAGACTAACCCATGTAATAACGCCTTCAACATATTATGATTTTGTTCTCGGCTATTCGAGTACATATATCGATACGATTAATGCGCCGAAATTGACAGACCAGAACCGAAGAATAGGATATTTTTATGCAAGTCATAATGGCGCTTTTTGGCAGGTTTCGGATCGTAAAAGATTGGAAGTAAAATTTGATTTGGTAAGCCAGGTTAATAAACATAATTTAGTGAAGGTCGGATTAGACGGTATTTTTTATGATAACTATTTAACGCTTTTTCAAAGCGGCGCTGTAAGTACCGGAAGAAGTCCGGTAAGACGGCGATACTCCTATTATGGCAGCGGACCTGGAACCAATGGTCTTAACAAACCGGTTAAACCGATACAAATGTCCTTCTACTTGCAAGACAAATTAGAGTTTGAAAGAATGATAATTAATGTGGGCGGGCGCTTTGACTATTTTAATCCCAACAGCAGGGAGGTCTTTAACGGCGGCCTTTATAGGACAACGATGTACAATACTTTAACACGCGCTAACTATGCGCCTACCGAAAAAGTCCCTTCAATTTTTACATTTAGTCCGCGTATCGGCATAGCGCATCCTATCAGCAGCAAAGCCGTTATCCATTTTTCATCCGGCGTTTTCAGACAACTTCCCGATTTCTTTTGGATATACGGAAAAACATACGGTTCGGATAAAGAACAAGATGACGATTTAAACGGTAACGGTAAAATAGACCCGGCGGAGCGCTATAATACCTTTAGACCAGCATTTGGTATGTATTTCGGCAGGCAGGCGGATTATTTAAAGCCTGAAACCAGTATAAATTTTGAAATCGGCGCCGATTATAATTTTTATAACGATTATACGGCAGGGATGGCAATATATTATAAGAGCGAAAGAGATCAGTTTTATATGTTTACCAATAATGCTGTGGTTGGAGAGTTGGATGCTCTTAAAGCCGCTAAATCCGATGATAATTGGTTTGCAACGCTGTCGAACAGAGCTTTTGGAGATACGCGCGGTATAGAACTTTCCGTAAGAAAACGAATGAGTAACTTTTTTTCTTTTGAATTATCCTTTAATCAACAATGGACGACTTCGGGAGCAGGAGGAATGATCGGCGGAGATAATGTTTTATATCCGGAACCGGAGTTCTTCTATAGTTCGGAAAAATATAAAGGCAAAGATTGGTATAAAGGGAACTATGTATTTTATAAAGATTTTACGGTTGATCCCGAAACCGGCGCGGAAATACCGGTTAAACCGACAAAAGAGGAAATGGACGAATGGGCAGAGAGATATCAGCAATATATAGATGTTCGTAATTCCAGAGATTGGGGATATTATTATAACGCCTATTTGGTTCCCTTAGAACGCGCAAACGGAGCGGCGGGCGATGCGGGATTTATGATAGGAAGATCAGGCGGATATGAACCCCCCTTATCTCAATATAAACCGGGTAATCCGACAAGTTTTGGAAAGGCGGCTTTTGTATTTGCCACTCCGGAAAACTGGGATATCAATCCTTCTTGGATAGCCGCGATTTTCAGAGGTATGTCGATAAATTATATTTATAAAATGAGAACGGGCAGCGACTATTATTTTCAACCCATTAATTCTCAAGCGAAAGAACTGCGAATGCAGCCGATACATACCAGTACGGATTTATCCATATCAAAAACAATCAATACGATATTCAAAGCAATAATCTATGTTGATATAATGAATTTATTTAATCAACAGGATGTTAGTTATCTAAACGATCGTAACGAATTTACAAAGTATGGATTATATAAAGCTAAACCGTATAATAAAAATTATGTTAAGTATGGAGATACCGACGAGTTATGGAGATACTTCGAATCACCGCGCAGCATAAATGTCGGCCTTCGTATTATCTTTTAGAAGACGTTTAATAAAACAGTTGGGGTTTATAATGAAATCAATAAAGAAAAAAGTGCAAATTATTTATATACTATTGTTAATAATTTTGCCGATGATCTTAAGCACAACGGTCTATTCACAATGGATATCCCGTTCATTATTGTCAAGCCAAATTGGTTATGAAGGCAGGATTAATTCCGGTAAAACCAGCGGTTGTAATTATCCGGCAATGTGGAGCTATGGGGTCAATCCTTGGGCAAACGTAACGGCAGGCGAATGGTATGGAGTTGCTCCGATTTTTTCGCCGACGGCAAAAGAAGCGCAAGTCGGTTTTCATAATTCTCACGGAGAGGGAATATGGATATTATCTCCAAGAATAGGTAATAAAACGAATGTGGTTACCTGGACCGGGCCCGGAACGCAGCGGGATGGCGATAATATAAGAATATTTTATGATCCGAGAGATAACTCGGAAAAAGATTTAGGTTATACGGTAGAACAAATGACCGGTTTAACCGGCGAAGAATGGGGTAATACAGCGCCTTCTTTCTATCCGTACTTAGGCAATTGGATAAACGATCCGCAATATTTTGAGAAATATTGGGTTCCAATCGTTGGAGATAGTTTGCAACAAATAAATAAAGCTGAAAATATACACATAAGCCAGCATCGATTCGGTTCTTATTCGGAGCAGGTCGATGGGAAATTTTGGCCGGAAGAGATGGTAATAAGTCGTTGGATAAATAAAGTTACGGGAATTGAAGTAACGGAGAAGGTATATGGGTATTCCTATCCTGATTTTGATGATTTTAATATTTTTGAATTAACCTTTACCAATATAGGCGATACGACGGGAGACGGTGTAACCGATATAGAGAGAACCATTGATGAAATATATTTTTCACTTATGGATGCGCTTAAAATAGGTTCCATGGGTGATAATTGGCGCGGGTATGAATTCCAATATCAAGAATTGCCTTCATTGGATGATTGGTATAAGTATTCCGATGTACCCGGGGATGTCGACGCCATTTTGGGTGGATATAAAGTTAGCTATCAATACGACGGAGATGATGAGAGCACAAAATTCTGGCCGGATAGAGGGGAACCGTATATTAGGGATAAAGCGGCGGAAGGGATGAATATCGGCCAAAACGAGGGAATGTTACAGGCGCCTCAATATATTGGCTTGGTTCCCATTGCTTATACCAATAACAGCGGTTTATTTACTTTTAACGCTGACGACGCCGGCCAATATGTCGAGCCGACAGGTGAGCAGCCCATTGGGGTGAATTGGTGGGAAATTCGCGGTGAAACGGATTCCGATGTTCCCGATTATGATCAAAAGCCGGAAAGTGAATTATATGAGATGGTTTACACTAATACCAAAGGCGTATTCAAAGCAAATCCTGCCGATGTTGGACTGAATTGGCATAGTCAACTATATGGGCCCTATAGGCTGGAATATGGACAGAGCGCCAAACTCGTATTTGCGCTTGTGGGCGGAACGGCCGCTCAAATAGAAGGAGAAAGCGATATTGTAAAGTGGTGCGAAGAGGGTAAAATAGCGGAATTGGATAAAGGCAAACTTGCCTTAAAACAGAATATCGAAGCCGCACATTTCGCCTATAGTAATAATTACAATGTACCAAAAGCGCCGCCGGATGTACGGTTGTATATCAGCAGCCGCCCCGAGAGCAATCCGCCTGATGTGGATTATGAAGGAAAAAATACATTGTGGTGGACAAGCGCCGACGATGCTACAAACCCCGACTATAATGAAAAAGATGTTATCGGTTACCGCGTGTATCGTTCTGTTTTTAACGGGGACGGCGGTTATACTTTAATTGCGGATATTCCGACAAAACCATCGTTATCCGATACGGGATCGGTAATTTATGGTTATGCGCCGGGCGCCGGACCGAATGGCGAGGATTATTTTTTGGTTGATAATGATTCCAAAGAAGGTTTTAATTACCATTATTCGGTAAGAAGTTACAGCGCCGCTCATAATGCCAATATTTGGAGTAATTTGCCGCAGCATATTGCAGACCACATAGCCAATGGTTTGGAAAGCGGGTATGCAGGCCCTATGCAAAAAACATACGGCATTCAGCGGCCGACCAGCAATGTAACAACATTTGAACCCTATGTTATACCCAACCCCTATATAGAAAATGATCCTGATCATCAAATGGGAGACAGGCAAGAAGTGGATTTCAGACGTTTACCTCCCAAATGTAATATTTACATATTTAATTCATCGGGCGATCTTGTTGGCTATATTGTACATGATGATTTTCAATCGAGTACCGAACCTTTTAATTTTGAAACATGGAACAATATAACAGATGTTGTATCCGGAATATATTATTGGGTAGTTGAATCAAAAACAGAAGGATCAATGGGTGAAATAAGACGCGGTACTATGGCAATAGTACGATAGGTATGACAATTATCATGGAGAATAAAATGTATAAAATAATAAAGATTTTGTTTACTTGTATAGTTGTATTTTCCTTTGCGGGAAAATTGACAGCGCAAGACAGCTGGGGCATAGGCGTTAATGGGGGGTATGTTCTTCCACTCGGCGGTTTACATGACTGGTATTCAGGAACGCCCCAATACGGCGGTACCGTAATATTTAATACATCTCAAAATACGGATATTCAAATAGAATATAATTATTGTAAATTTAGTCCAGGATCAATTGAAGACAGGAAATTCTCCTATAAGTCGGTATTAAAATATCCGGATGAAGAGGGTAAAATGAAAAATGTGGATTCATTGTATTCAAGTTACGGTTCTTCGTATATGACCGTTAATTCGATTACGCTAAATTTGGACAAATATTTTAATAAGATGAATTTTCTAAATTCACGGTTTTTAATCACAGGCGGAGTGGGGTTTTATGTACAACGTCATAACGTTGATAGTTTATTGTATGCAGGCCGTCCTGTATATAGACATAAAATGGTTTATATGGAACCTTACGAAGATAAACGCGTTGCTCTCGGCTTTAATTTAGGATGTGGTATTGAATTTAAAATTAATGAAAACAATGCAATAGATATTCGCGCAAAATATAATCTCTTCATCAGTGATATGCGTCCATTAGAGGCCTATCGCTACGAAGGCGAGGGATTTACAAGAGACGGGAAAGATGTAGGTCCGTTAAAGCAGGTTTTCCCTATTCAATATTTAAATTTTAATATAGCTTATAAATTCTTTTTTAATTAAAAGAATGCGAATATAATATTAAAAAATTAAATTAATGAACATCTTAGTTAAGGAAGCAAATGATGAAAAATAATTTTAATATAATAGTAATAACAGCGCTAACGCTGTTTTTATCCTTTGTTTATGGAGGCACTGATAAATCCCCGCAAACAAAAGCCGGAATAGCAGGATTTACATTTTTAAAAATTCCCGCATCGGCAAGAATTGCCGGAATGGGGAATGCGTACATAGCTGTAGCGGATAATGTTGACGCTATCTTTGTTAATCCTGCCGGTATAACCGAGGCAGGGGCGCACGGGTTTCATTTATCCAATACAAAGTGGTTGGTAAATTCCAATTTATATACGGCGGCAATTACTACGCATTTGGGCTATGGTCATTACCTTGGACTAAGTTTTGTCGGTTTAATTCCGGAACAAACCCTTGAAAGAAGCACGACATCGCCCGACCCAAACGGTCTTACCGGGCGGAATATAAAAATGTACGATTATGCGTTAGGCTTGACATACGCCGTTAAAATGTTTGATCGTCTTAGTCTTGGCATAAAAGCAAATTATGTAAATGAAACAATTATGGATCAGTCGGTTTCCAAACTGCTCTTTGATTTCGGTTCGTTATATGATACCGGTTTTAAAACCATTCGAATTGCAATGGGATTAAGAAATTTTGGCTCCGACGGACAATACCCTAACAAAATTTTATTTAATATGCCAATTATATTTGATATGGGCGTTGCCGGAGAGATATACGGGCAGGATAAAGACAGTAAGGTTCGCATAACGCTTAGCGGTGAAGGATCGTTTTACATTGATTTTGATCAACGTTATCAAATCGGAACGGAGATATGGCTGCTAAATACCGTAGCTTTTAGAGGGGGGTATATATTTAATGCCGGAACAAAAGATCCGTACGGAAGATTTGATTATAAAGGAAATCGGTATGCATGCGGTCTTGGTGGGAAAATCAATGCCGGAAGTTCTAAAATCTTATTTGATATTTCATATACTATCAGCGATAGATTATTTGATAATATTCTAAGGTTTTCATTCGGCGGAACTTTTTAAGCAGCAATGAAGAAGAGAATTTCCATAATATGCGGCAGCCCGAGAAAATACGGCAATTCGGCATATACTGCGGAGTTAATGCTTAAAGAGCTTAACGAAGCGGAAACCTGCGAAATTGAGCTGCTATATATTTCGGATTATGATATCGATCCGTGTTACGGATGTAGAGAATGCATGAAATTAAACCATTGCTGCAATCAAAAAGATGATTTTGAAACGGTATTCAAACGAGTCTTAAATAGTGATATAACTATTTGGGCAGTTCCGGTTTATTGGTTTGCTCCGCCGGGAATTTTGAAAAACTTTATTGACAGAACCCATGGGTATTTTGTTAATAGAGGGATGATGAACGGAAATAGCGCTTATTTGATAAATATTGCTACCGATACAGGGTTTAGAAATTCGGAAAATGTAATGAGAAGTTGGTTAGAGTGGTTCGGCGTAAAGATAACGGGGGTATTGGATATTTATGCCACGGAAGAAATCGATATAAAACGCGATAGTAATAAAATAAAAAAAGTAACAACATTTATTGACAAAATAAAACGGGAATATAAGATTGAAAAATGAAGGTATGAAAAAAATGTTAAAAATAATAAGCGTAATACTAATTTTTATTTTTGTGGTTTCTTGCGCTAAAAAGGAAAATGAAATGTCGAAATACACGGTAAATCACATTAATAAGGATTTTAAAATAGATGCAAATTGGTCAAAATCACCTTGGGATTCTACTAAGGCTATAAATATTGATAAAAATTCATGGGAAAAACCTAAATATTTACCAAAAACACAGGTAAAGATGTTATATAGCGATAGTTCAATATATGTAATTTTTAAGGCAAAAGAACGCTTTATTAGGTCATCCGTTCAAAAAATTAACGGACCGACATATCGTGACAGCGCCGTAGAATTTTTCTTTACTCCCGGCACTGATATCAAGAATGGATATTTTAATCTCGAAATAAATTGCGGTGGAATACCTTATATGGGGTTTCAGAAAGGGTTTAAGATAGATTTTAAGCAGATTGATGAAAACGATATAAAAAAAATAAAAATAGCGCATACATTGCCTTCCCGAATTGTAGAAGAAATACCTGAAGAAACCGATTGGGTATTGGAATGTAAAATACCAATTAATATGCTGGAAAAATATAGCCCTGTTACAAAACCGAAACAAGGCGTTATATGGAGAGCAAATTTTTATAAAACAGCGGACACAACAACAAACCCGCATTACCTTTCATGGAATAAGATAGTGAATAATAGTCCGAATTTTCACTTACCAAGGTTTTTCGGTTATCTAATTTTTAATTAAGGAACAATATAAATAAGGGTGTAAAGATATGGATAATAGATTGGCGATTTTGGGCGGAGAAAAAGTTATTGATAAAGAAAATGTAGAAATGTTTAAATGGCCGATTATTACTGAAGAGCATGAGGAAGCTGCGCTTCGGGTTATACGCGAAGAGAATATGTCGGGTTTAAATATTACAAAAGAGTTTGAAAAGAAATATGCAAAAAAACTCGGGAAAAAATACGGATTATGCAGTCCAAATGGGACATCTTCCATTGAAGAAGCTATGTATGCTCTCGGTGTGGGCGCCGGCGATGAAGTAATCGCACCAAGTATTACTTATTGGGCGTCTATTTTACAAGCCTATAATTTAGGGGCAATCCCTGTATTTGCTGACATAAACCCCGATACATTATGTCTCGATGCAAATGATATTGAGCATAGAATAACGAAAAATACAAAATTAATTGTTGTTACCCATTTTGCGGCAATGCCGGCCGATATGGATGCAATAATGGAAATTGCAAGAAAATACAATGTAAAAGTTTTAGAAGATTGTTCGCATGCCCACGGCGCTTTGTATAAAGGTAGAGAAGTCGGCACTTTGGGAGACGCTTCCGCATTTTCATTAATGAGCGTAAAATCATTTGCAATAGGAGAGGGAGGTATATTTTTCACGGATGATCGGGAAGTCTATGAAAGGGCAATTTATTACGGACATTATATACGTCATGGCGAAATAAAATCTGAAAAATATAGAAAATTTATCGGTTTACCCGGAGGAGCTCGGAAAAATCGCCTATCTCAGGTTAATGCCGCCATGGGTTTGGTTCAATTGAAAAAATATCCTCAACAAATGAAAGAAATTGATAAGGCAATGAACTATTTTTGCGATCTAATTGAAAATTTTCCGGGAATTGACGTAATAAGGCCGGCAAAAGATACCCAAACGACAAAGGGCGGCTGGTATTATCCTCTTGTTAAGTATGTGCCGGAAGATTTGGGCGGACTATCTCTAACGCGTTTTACAGACGCTATTAACGCGGAAGGTTCATTTGCCGTACCCGGAGCCATTGCTCCATTGCATAAACACCCTATATTTTCGGAAATGGATATATATGGACATGGGAAACCAACGCGTTTTGTAAATTATAAAGGGAATTATGAAGAACTCATTAATGTAAAACTACCTGTTGCCGAAAGCATTAATAAATTTGTTTTTGAAATCCCATGGTTTAAACATTTTTGGAAAGATGAGATTGATAAACATGTAACCGCATATAAAAAGGTTATTGATAATTATCAAGATTTACTATCGGATGATGATAAAGAAAAAGATAATTATTTAGGCGCCTATAGCAGCGCTTTCGGTAGTATGGATGAATACTAAAGAAAACGTTTTGTTGATGCTTTTACGAATAAGAAAAGATTAAACTTGCGCCGCGGCGCATAAAATCGATAATAGGTTATTTAAAGCTCTTTTGAGGCGCTGCGGCTTCTGTTTGATATATACATTTTTTAGAAAGGAAAACGGGTTAAAAAATGATTAGTGAAAATGCAAAAAAAATATTTAATAGCGGTTTAACGGTTATCCCCCAAGCAACACAAACAGGTTCTAAGCGGCCAGTTAAGGAGTATGACGGCGTTATGCCGTTGAATATTGTAAGTGGAAAAGGGTGCCGCTTTACAGATGTCGACGGTAAAGAATATATTGACTGGGGAGCTTCGCTAGGCCCCATAGTGCTTGGTTATGCATATGAAGAAGTCGATGACGCCGTAAGGAAACAGTTAAAAAACGGAACAATATTCGGTATGCCCAGTCCCTTGGAATATGAACTTGCGCAGGTGTTTATTGATGTGATCCCGGGGACCGAAATGGTTAGATTCCTGAAAACAGGCGGCGATGTTTGTTCTGCGGCAGTGCGTTTAGCTCGAACGTATACCGGCAGAGATAAGATAATTTCTATCGGTTATCATGGTTGGCACGATACCTTTATGGCTGTTCATGATTCGCTTAAAGGGATACCTGCCGTATTGCGGGATTTGGTTTATGATCTGCCGTTTAATGACTTGGAAAAAGTTAAAGAGGTTTTTGAAAAGGAGAAAGGAAATATTGCGGCCGTTATAACCATACCGTTTGATTTTGAAGATGATCCGCCGCATAAAGATTATATTCCTGGGTTGAGACAATTATGCGACGAGAATGGTTCCGTTTTAATTTTTGATGAAGTGTTGGCAGGCTTTAGGTTGGCGCTTGGTGGCGCCGCCGAATATTATAATGTTGAACCGGATATTTCAACTTTTGGTAAAGCCATTGCCAATGGTTATCCTTTAGCTGCCTTTGCCGGAAAGAAGAAAATAATGTCGGTAATTGAAGATACAATCATAACAACAACATTAGGCGGCGAAACGCTTTCCCTTGCAGCTTCTCTATCCACCATAAAGATAATGAAACGAGAAAATGTACATAAAACACTGTATAGCAAGGGTAAAATATTTATGGACGGTTTGGCTGATATTATAAAAAAACATGACGTTCCGGGAAAATTAAAAGGACTTCCCGTTGGTTTTACGTTGATATTGGATCGCGATATTTCACAAAGCGAAATTGATCGTCTTATTCGTGTGGAGCGAGAGATGTTTGAACAGGGGATTTTTATGGATAAAGATCGTACGTGGTTAGTTAACTATTCTCACGGCGACAATGACATTAATATAACTTTGGAAAAAATTAATAAAGCCTTTCATATAGCCGGCTAATATTCTACGGAAATTTTTATCACTTTTTTGTTTCTCCATATATAAAAATAGGAATATCTTTATGAGTATGCATATTGTAGATTGGATAATATTATTTGCTTTTATTGTTTTTATTACTGCCATGGCGATTTATACAAAACGGTTTACACGAAGCGTTGTGGACTTCCTTTCGGCTCATCGCGTTGCGGGAAAATATCTTCTCGGAATTGGTGACGATATGGCTTCATTTGGGGCGATCACAATGGTGGCGATGTTTGAAGTTTATTATAAGGCGGGTTTTACCGCTATTTGGTGGCAAAATATGATTCTACCTGTTACGGTAATATTAGCTATGACGGGATTTATCCAGTATCGATACCGCGAAACGAAAGCAATGACAATGGGGCAATTTTTTGAAATGCGTTACAGCAAAAAGTTTCGAACTTTTGCCGGTTTGTTGGCCTTTTTATCGGGAATAATTAATTTTGCGATTTTTCCTTCCGTAGGAGCGCGTTTTTTTCAGTATTTTATGGGATTGCCCACTGATTATATTTGGACATTAGGATCTTTTCATATAGATATTGTCTATTTAATTTTACTTTCCACCTTAATTGCCATATCCCTTGCTTTTACCCTGCTTGGCGGACAAATAGCCGTGATGGTAACGGATTTTATTCAAGGGACTTTTTTAAATATTATTTTTGTTGTTATCGGTTTCTTTATTTTATTTACATTTAGTTGGGATCAGATAAGCTCGGCGCTTTTGACGGCTCCGCCAAATGCCTCTATGATAAATCCCATGCAATCGGGAGATGTAGAGAACTTTAATATTAGTTTTTTTCTGATTATGGCTTTTGGATATATTTATAACTTTATGGCTTGGCAAGGAGGACAAGGGTATTACGGCGCCGCTCGATCGCCCCATGAAGCTAGAATGGGTAGGGTAGTAAGTAAATTGCGTTCAACAACGCAAAATTTTCCGCTTGTTTTATTAGCCATAGCGGCGTTTACGTTATTGCATAACGTTGATTTTGCCAAACAAGCCGCAAATATTCATGCAATTTTAAATACTGTCGAAAGCGAACAGTTAAGATCTCAGGTAACCGTTACGGTAGCCATTTCACAATTATTGCCGGTTGGATTGTTCGGGGTTTTTGCGGCGGTAATATTTTCCGCGTTTGTGGCTAATCATGACACTTATTTACATTCTTGGGGCGTAATTTTTATCCAGGATGCGTTAATTCCCATAAGACAAATTTTGTTTAAAAAAAGCGAACCGTTATCGCCGAAAGAACATATGCGCTGGCTACGAATTTCGGTAATTGGCGTAGCAATATTTATTTTTGTATTTAGCTTGTTGTTTGAGGTGAAACAGGATATATTAATGTATTTTGCCTTGACCGGGTCGGTCTTTTTAAGCTGGGCGGGTTCGGTAATAATCGGAGGGCTTTATTGGAAATACGGAAATACAAAAGGCGCCTGGGCGGCTGCAATAATAGGGCTTGTTTTAGCCTTATTGGGTTGGTTTGCGATCTATCAATGGGATATAAGCAAAGCTGTTTTACAAAGTATGGGCGTTTGGGAAGGGCTCATAAACAGGTGGCCGGAGTTTAACGGCGCTAAGTTCCCCATAAATGCTCAGATACTATATTTTTATTCAATGCTGATAACCATTGCGACGTATGTATCGGTGTCGTTGATAACCGGTAGAAAAGAAAAATTTGATTTAAACGCAATGCTTAATAGGGATCCGGAAGATAGTAGCAAAACAAAACAGAGCTTTATGACTATTGTAAAACAAAATGCCAAAGAAATGTTCGGTATGGATGAAGAGTTTACTTTTGCCGATAAAGCAATGTTTATTTTTTCCTACGGGTATATTTTCTTTTTCTTCGGAATTTTTCTTATTGGAACGATCTATGCGCTCGATACGGATATAGCGGATTCTATCTGGCTTGAGTATTGGCAATTCTATCTTTGGTTTGTTGTAATTTTATCTGCAATAATTACCATTTGGCTGGCCTTGGGCGGTTACCGTGATCTGTTTGAGATGTTCAGACGGTTAAAACATGCAAAACGCGATGATTATGACGATGGTACGGTAAATAAAAAAAATAGTCAAAAACTAAATGAAACAGGACAATAATCCGGTTTTAAAAAAAGAAATTGTGAAATTTTAATAAGCTGCCAAATCAAAGAATTATTTAATAAAAAGTATTTTATTCAATGAGGTTTTTTTTTAATGAAACATATTAATCGAAATGTAATAATTACGGCCCTATTAATGGTAATTTTATTTTCACTCTCTCTTTTTTCGGCGAGCTATTATGTGTCGCTTAAAGGGAATGATTCAAATAATGGCGATAAAGCGGCTCCTTTTCGTACAATAAAAAGAGGCGTAAAAATTCTTAAAGCGGGCGACACACTTATGGTTTTACCCGGAAACTACGGATATGAATATAATATACAGATAACCCGAAGCGGAACAAAAGAGAATCCGATTGTTGTAATGGCCGAAAAAGGAGGGAATGTAATTTTGAATGGGCCAAGAAAAGCAAACGAAGTTGAGCGGGCAGATCTGGGAGATGAAAAAGGCGCTTGTTTTAACAATCTGAATGTTTCTAATATTATTATAAATGGATTTAAGATAAGCAATTACTCGGTAGGCATTGCTAATATTGGAGTTGATGAAAAACAAAAAAATATAACCATAAAAAATTGTGAACTACATAATAATGCTTCGGATGGAATTGAAAATTACAAAGTTAATAACGTTTTAGTTTCAAATTGTACTTTTATTTCAGATGAATTCCCTGATAGACGCGGCTGGAATGCAATTCAGGATTATGGGGTAAATTTTTATTACTGTAATAACGGAGTGGTTGAATATTCTTATTTTTACGGCGAACATAACCAATGTGTTTCTTTTAAAGAAGGCGATACCGCCGGTGTTATAAGAAAAAATATCTTTGAAGGCGTAGGGCATTTTGCCATTATTCTCGGTCAAAATAGGATATCGACAGAATCAGAAAATAACAGCAATCCATCTTGTAAAAACCTTATTGCAGAATACAATATCATCAGACCTACCAATGGGTTAAATCAGGTTGAACCGAAAAGAAAGTATCGCACAAAAACCCCGATTCTTGTAGATAATGTGGAAAATGCCATAGTACGATATAACTATATTGAAGGTTTTGACGATGGAAATAAAACCTGTGGCATTAACTTGTATAATGAGGCGCGCGGTAAAATTGAAATATATAATAATATAGTAGCTTTTGGAGTTGATAATTTAATGTCCGGTGGTATCTTTCAGGATTGGGGGTTTGAAAATAAAAATGATGTGGAAATACACCACAATACATTTTATAAAGTTTCAACGGATTTTATTAATCTTAGACACGAATCCGATATTATTTGGCATTTCACTAAAAATTTGGCGTGGAAAACGCCTTTTTATAAGAGTAATACGGATTTTGAATACAATACGGAAAACTTTAGAAATAACCCTGAGTTTATAAATGGCGACCCAAGACAGCAGGCGTTATCTGATTCTCCGGTAAAACAAGATTTTGATTTTTATTATAAAAAATTGACAGAACCTTTTTGCCTAAAAAAGAACAGCAACGCCAAAGGGTTTGGAGCAAAGCCTTGAAGATGGTTTAAGCTATGTAAAAATACTAATAAAAATTGAGAGAATATATATGATTCATAAAATAAAAATTTTAAGTTTTGTTTTATTTCTTTTTTTCATTTTTTCTTTTTCCCTTGTTGCTAAAACTTATCATGTATCTTTAAAAGGAAATGACAATAATAACGGGAGTAAAAACAATCCCTACAGAACGGTTAAAAAAGGCGTCACATTATTAACAGCAGGAGATTCTCTGGTAGTAGAAGCAGGGAATTATGGATATGAGTATAATATAAGAATCAGTAATAGTGGAACCAGGGAAAAACCTATCGTAGTGGAGGCAGCGGAAAGAGGAACCGTAATATTAAATGGTCCGCGAAAACCTGAAGAAGTAAATACTTATCAATACGAAGATGGTGGAACAGGCTCATGTTTTGTGGTTAGTAATGCTTCTCATATTATTATTGATGGATTTAATATTAGTAATTATACCGTTGGTATCAGTAATGGAATATGGGGAAACATTTCCAATATACCACCTAAAAATATTCAAATTTACAACTGTGTTTTTCATAACAATGCTTCTGTTGGAATACAGAATTATCATGTTGACGATGTGTTGGTTAGCAATTGTACTTTCATAACAGATGAAATGCGGCAAAGAAGAGGCTGGAATGCAATTCAGGATTATGGTGTGAACTTTTATTATTGTAATAATTGTGTTGTTGAGAACTGCTATTTTTATGGCGAACATAATCAGGCGCTCGCCTTTAAAGAAGGCGATACCAGCTGTATTGCCCGAAAAAACGTTTTTGAAGGCGTGGGACATTTTGCCTTATTTCTTGGTCAAAACAGGCTTCAAAATGAATCGGAAGAAAATAAAAATCCATCCTGTAAAAACTTAACTGCCGAGTATAATATATTTAGACCGACTAATGGTCTGAACCAGGTGGAGCCCAAAAGAAAGTACAGAATGAAAACGCCCATTGTTGTGGATAATGTGGACAGCGCAATAGTAAGATATAATTATATTGAAGGTTTTGATGACGGAAATAAAACCTGTGGAATTAACATCTACAATGAAGCACGCGGAAGAATTGAAATTTGTAATAATATTGTTGCGTTCGGCGTGCAAAATTTGATGTCGGGAGGTATTTTTCAGGATTGGGGATTTGAAAATATTAATGATGTGGAAATTCATCACAATACGTTCTATAGGGTTTCTACGGACTTTATAAATTTACGGCATGAATCGGATCAGATTTGGCATTTTACAAAGAATATAGCTTATAAAACCAAATTTTATAAAAGTAATACGGATATACAGTATAATACGGATAATTTTAGGGACGATCCGCAATTTATAAACGGTGATCCCGTTCAGGAACCAATTAATGATAAACCTGTAAAACCGGATTTTGAAACCTATTATAAAAAGCTTACGAGTCCGTTTCATTTGAAAAAAGACAGCAAAGCCAAGGGCTATGGCGTTCAGTTTGAGAACATAGCGTTGTAAATTGATTAATACGGAGTAAGAAGAAGGACGTAAGAAATATAACGGATAATTCTTCCAATATTTCTCTTTCAACATGTCGGCATCGAAATGATAATTTTGATGTGTATCAATATAATTATTGAAATTTCGACACAATTAAGGATAGAAAATTATGAATTTTATCAATACTATTAAAAATGACGCTGTTATTTTTTTGGTTGTCTTAAGCGCTATAATATTTTCTTGCAATACGTTACCGTCAAAACATAATAAATACTATGTATCTCTTGACGGGAAAGATAGCAACAGCGGGACGATCGTTTCTCCATTCAGAACAATAAAAAAAGGCGCGTCCGTATTGAATAGCGGAGACACCTTAATAGTTAAAGATGGAGATTATGGTTATGAGTTTGCAATAAAAATAGATAAAAACGGTCAAAAAGATAATCCAATAGTAATTATGGCTGAAAATCCCGGTAAAGTATTTTTGAAAGGTCTGCGAAAAGAAGGCGAAGTTGACGGCGCTGACAGCCTTAAAGACGGGGACACTGGTACTGCGTTTGTGATAGCTAATGTGTCGTATGTCGTAATAGACGGTTTCATTATTTCCAATTATCGCGCCGCTATTGATGTCGGTATTTGGGATGATGCCGCTTTAAAAATCGAAAAACCCTTAAAAAAGGCGCATAATGTTGTAGTAAAAAATTGCACGCTTGATAAAAACGGCAAAGACGGCATTCAGGTATTCCGCGTTGACAGCGTTCTCGTTTCTAATTGTATCTTTATTTCCGATTATATAATGGAGGAGGAACACGGAGAAACATATCCTAACGCGATTCAGGATTACGGCGTTAATTTTTATAGTTCTACGGCTTCTATTGTAGAAGATTGCTATTTTTACGGCGCACATAATCAGGCGCTCTCCTTTAAAGAGGGCGATGTAGATTGTATTGCGCGGAGAAATATTTTTGAAGGCGCTCCGCTTTATACAGGTATTTATCTCGGTCAGAATAAGATAGCCGATAACACGGAAGAAAATAAAAATCCGAGTTGTAAGAATTTAATTGCAGAGTATAATATCGTCCGCGGCGCAAAGGGATTTCGTGTGAAAAGTCCCATTCGGGTAGATAATGTTATTAACGCGATTGTTCGAAATAATTATTTTGAAGGTTTTGACGAAACCCATAAAACCGGAGGAATCAGCGTGTTTGACGAAGCAAAGGGAAAAATAGAAATTTATAATAATATTTTGGCCTTTGGCGCGGACAAAGACTCTTCCTTTGGAATTTATATTATGGATAAATTGGATCCGAAGACAAAGTTGCTTATTCATAATAACATCCTCTACAATTTGGCTAAAGATATCCACGGAGAGTTGAAAAACAGGGATAGATATAAAAAAAATATTGTATATAAAATGGCGCATTTGTCAAAAAAATATAAAAACAACTTTTATGGCAACCCGAAATTTATTGAAAACAATCCGAAACAGCTTCCTATTACAGTATCGCCCGTGAAACCGGATTTTGACCAATATTATTTTAAATTAACGAAGGCTTTTATTTTAAGTAAAAATAGTCCTGCAAAAGGTTATGGCGCATCGCCGCTGTTAAAATAAATGTGGGTATTAAAAAACTTTACTGGTTAATATTTTAAATTTAAGAATTGTAGAGATATGGCATTAAGCGTTGAAAATAGAACGGATTTCGTTCGGAATATCGTTAAACTCTCTTTATGGCTCGTGCGGAAATATCAGGCCGACGGAGTGGAATTTGAACGGGCTGTAAATAGAGGAACGCCGATATACAGATTAACGTCCTTATGGGACGGTGTACATCATCCCGCAAATCCCATCAAAGGTTGGAATGATAAAAAATGGGATGCGCTTTTGAAAATCTTAAAAGAGGAGTCTGAAGTTTTAACTGATAATTCTTCGTTTGAACGGAAAGGATTGGAAACGCTATGGCCGTGGTTGGAAAAAAGAATCGAAAAGGACGTTAACGACTGGCCCTGGATACCCAGCGCTTTCGGGACAAAAATTATAGGGGAGCGTGTTTCGGGAATGTTCTTATATGAGATAACGGAGGACGGGAAACTTGATCTGCATATGGGTAATATTTATACGCCCGAATCGCCGTTTAAAGATATGACCCGAATGGCTGTTGATTTACGTGATTTGGTTGAAAATGTAATTAAAAAAAATAGTGATATTAAATCTGTTGTTTGTGAGAGCTGGATGAATTCATTTGAACCGTTCTTAACGCTATTTCCTATTGAGTGGTGTAAGAAAAGTGAAGCAACGGATATGTTTAATTACACCTATGATATCTGGGGACAAATGGTTAATCGCTATGGCGGGTTTCATAAAAAAAACGGAGAGTATCTTCG
>CAYRJN010000043.1:20689-22498 GCA_964424545.1 uncultured Calditrichaceae bacterium | reverse complement strand
AGAGATATAGAATATACAAAAAACTACAAAACTTAACTGACTAAGTAGAATTAATTATAAAATATTTTAATCTTGAGGCGGCATATTATTAACTATACCGGATTTAAGTGGTTTGATACATGAGTACTAAAACCAAGCTCAAGCAAAAAAATATTTATTCTAACACATTATTGTCATAATGGAAGAAAATCATTTACTACATTCTCATTTCAACAAAATAAATTTTCGCATTTCAACCGCTCGCCCAAAATCAATGCGCACAAAATAAACGCCGGCGGAAACGGCATTACCGTACATCCCCCTGCCGTTCCAATTTAACGGAATCCGAGGCTGCCGCCATTGATAGACGATCTGTCCCAAAGTGTTGATTATTTTAACCGATTGCGGAACTTTATTCATATTTATTTTTAGCCGGCCGCTTTTTCCGCCGAATTTCGAATCTACGGGATTCGGGTATATTTCAACTTTAATATCTTTCTTTGGTTTATAAGGCGATTCGCCTTTTATTCCGTTAATATTGTGCGGTACATTGGCGCGCATGCGCTTTATGAAAATCTCCGGAGTTACCGCCTCCACATTTTCACCGAAAAGATCGATGGTCTCCTTGACATCCGCCAGACCTTTCGACCACGGATGCACATTTATAAAACTGTAAGCCTGCTCTTTTGTTGGATCTTTTGACGAGACATTTACAATATTGGCGATATACTGTGGCGTATCAAAGCCCTCCCAGAGATTAAATCTCGCCGAAACCGCCGGTTTATCATTCGACCAAACAACCTGTCCCCCGTAATAGTCATATTGCGCATAATCCAAATAAAAACAACCTTCTATCTGTGTATTACGCGTATATTGACTTAAAACGGTATTATTAAAATTATTGCGCTCATGTTCGAGAATAACAGCAATGTTAAGATCGCAACGCTTAAAATAATCATTAAGACGCGCCGTATACTTATCCAAAGCGGGATAGACCGACGGATACATATAACCGTCTCCGGATACCCCGCTTACAAAATAATCTTTTTCGGCATGATTATAAATCCACGCCATAACCGAAGGCGCCAAATCAATCATGGAAGGCGAAATCGTCCAGCCAATATTAAATTGACCGCGCAGATCGGAACCATACCATTGATCGGATGTAGTGAAACTGTTTAATAACCATTGAATATTATCACCATCGCTCATAATAAACGTTACCGTATGAACATAACCAAGCGAATCGCGGTCTTTATCGTGCACAGATTGCTTCAGGCTGTCTTTTACGACGGCGGAAAAGACCGATAAATTCCATGCATGATCGGCGGGGACGGTAAAAACGGAGGCTTGCGAGGCCGGTAAAATAAATTTATCTTCCCCCTGCGAAGCATCGCCCCAGCCCAGCATAGCCGCATCGCTATTGACGGAATCCATTACCTGTCTCATAAAACCTGTATTGCCATCGTAAAAAACAAAAGCGTCGGACAAGGACGCATAATCCCGCAAAGCAGGCAACTCCTCTTTTTGCTGAATAATCAAACCATGGTTAAGCTCATTCCAGTAGTTGGAAAAACACCAGGCTTCATCCTTGCCGCGCAAATCGATTTTAAGAGTAAAACCCCGTTGCTGCAGTTCCGTTTCAAGCGTTGTATCGATTGCCACCGTATTCCATAGACCGGAAAGTGAGTTTGCCGTATTCAATGAATTATCGTTAAGATTGCATATAAGATATTCTCTATGTGGCAATCTATTATTAATATGATCAAACAAACCCCAAACATCATAAGAGAAGGAACGATCGACCACAACGCCGTAATTCTCTTCGAG
>CAYRJN010000043.1:0-20679 GCA_964424545.1 uncultured Calditrichaceae bacterium | reverse complement strand
TCAGCCATTGAGCATAACTACCGCCAAGGTTTATATAAATTCGCGGTTTATATTTGGCTAAAATACCCATTGTCGTGGATATGAGCAAACGCTGAGCGTCGTTCATTCCGCCTATCTCCATTACAAAAAGCGTATCGCCGGACTTTAACGCGCCCGCCTTTGGATAATAGCGGAAATTATCCGCCGCTCTTATTATAAGCACAAAGGACAAAAGATAAAGCACAAACAAAATTGTTTTTCGCATCATTGCTCCCCATTTAAATATCGCAATCCTCTTTTTATATTTATCACTTATAAAAAAATTCGCACGGCTCCGCTATTCCGTCAGCGTAAAACTCCCTTTTAAACGAATGTCCCGCGATGAACTGCCGATCAAAACATTAAATTTACCCGGCTCCGCTATCCATTTTTTCTTTTTCTCCGAATAAAAGGAGAGGGCATCTCTGTTTAATTTAAATTTAATCGTTTTTTCCTGTCCGGCGTTAAGACGTATCCGTTTAAAACCTTTTAAAGATTTTATTTCGCGCTCAACCGAGGCTTTTACATCCTGAAGATAGAGCTGCACTATTTCGTCACCAACCATTCCTCCGCTGTTTTTGATCTTCACTTTAATTACAACCACATCATCTCCCTTTACATTTTTCGGAGATATTTGCAAGCCGCCGTACTCGAACGAAGTATAAGAAAGTCCGTAACCAAAAGGGAACAACGGATCGATATTTTCCTTATCAAGATATCGATAGCCTACATAAATCCCCTCTTTATAATAAACTTCTTCTTTCTTTCCCGGATAGGTAGCAAAGGCGGGAGAATCCTGCCAACGCTTGATAAATGTCAGTGGCAGCTTACCCGACGGGTTGACATCGCCGAAAATGATATCGGCTAAGGCATTGCCCCCTTCTTGTCCGGGATAAAAAGCGTCTATCAGAGCAGGAACGTCGTCCAGCCATTCATTCATCGTTACGGGCGTACCGTTATAAAGCACCAAAATGCTTTTCGGATTAGCTTTCTCTACAGCCTTAATGAGTTTTATCTGAGCCGGCGGCAATGACAGGGTTGTTTTATCATTACTTTCGCCTTCCAGCGTTTCACGCAGACCGGCACAGATAATCGCCGCATCTGCATTTGCAGCCGCTTCGGCGGCTTTTTCAATTTCGTCGCCTTGTCCGTAATATGCCAAACCGAAATGCGCTTCACAGGTACCGATATTTTCAAAAAACTCAACCCTTACCTTGTAATACCGTCCTTTCTTAAGAGGCACATAAACCGAGCGCAAAGAGCTGGCTTTTTCCACAATCCAGGAATCGATAATCAATTTATCGTCAAGATACAGACGGCATCCGTTATCGCTTTTCACGCCTATTTCATATATCCCGCTGCCTGGCGAAATAAATTGCCCGCTCCAGCGTACCGAAAAATGATCTTTATTGACAATACCCGGTACGGGAGATTCTTCCCCCCAACTAAAATCCACCTGTTTATCAATCCTTGTGTAAACCGGTTTTCCTTTAAGATCTTTATTATTAAAATATTCCCCATATAAACCATGTTTGTTTTTACCGCCTTTAGCCGGTATTAAATGAAGCGAATCAACCGGCGGTAAGCTTTGACGTTTTAACCCGCCGCCGTTGATATAAGTTATTTTTACCGCGCAGCCCAGTTTATTTTTTATTCCCTGCAAAGGCGAAACGGTATAATGAGCATTCAAATATCCGCTACCGCCGCCGTATAAACGCGCTTCGGCGGCATTGGGACCGATAACTGCCAAAGATTTAATTTTATTCTTATCCAATGGAAGAATATTATTTTCATTTTTCAATAAAACGATGCTTTTACGGGCGGTTTCCAAAGCCAGCGCCCGCCGCTCCGGCGTATCGGAAAGACCTCCATAATCGGTGATGCGCTCGTCAAATAAACCCGCTTTAAACATTACCGTTAAAATATGGCTGACCATGCTGTCCACCTGCGCTTCGGGAACAAGACCATTCTGTACGGCCGTCAAGAGCGAATCGCCGAGAAATTCACCGTCGGGCATTTCCAGATCGAGTCCTGAAAGCGCCGTTTGCACGGTATTGTGAACGCCGCCCCAGTCGGAAACGACAAACCCTTTGAATCCCCAATCTTTTCGTAAAACATCGCTAAGTAAATAATGATTGGAACAGCAGAAAACGCCGCGGAATTGGTTGTAAGCAGCCATTATGGATAAAGCGCCGCCTTCCTGTACCGTCGCTTTAAAGGCCGGAAAATAAATTTCTCGCAAAGCGCGCTCGCTTAAATCCACGTTTACTATAAAGCGGTTCCATTCCTGATTATTAACCGCAAAATGTTTGACGCAGGCAATCACATTTTGGCTCTGAACGCCTTTTACATAAGCGACGGCCATACGCGAAACAAGGAAAGGGTCTTCCCCAAAGCCTTCAAAAGTACGTCCGCCCTGCGGAACACGGGCAATATTGATACAGGGACCAAGCAGCATATTGCGACCCATTACCCGCGTTTCCGAACCAATGGACTCGGCAATTACTCGCATCAAAGAATCGTCCCATGTCGCAGCCATATTAAGGGTAGACGAGTAATTGGTTGCCCGCCCTCTTCCGTTAGGGCCGAGAGGCCCGTCGGTCATGGCAATTATCGGTAAACCGAGCCGGTTATTCGGTTTGGTTGTAAAGCCCGTTCCGCTGACAAAATCTACTTTTTCTTTTAAAGTCATTTGTAATAAAACAGACTGTACTCTGCTTTTAAGCGATAACGCCTTATTGCGCATTGGGTGTATGTTATTATTTTGCGCAACACAGAATGAAATTTGCAAAAAAATAATTATTAATAATCGTATTGTTTTCATGATCTTCTCCATTTATATAACCATTTGATTTTTATTGAAAAGCTGCAAATTTTTTTATCGCTGTTAGATTATACCCCGCCTCGATATAAAGACGATACTATAAATAAATCCTGGCGCTGCGCAAGGCAAAAGACAATACACTGCGCTTTAACAGTCATTAGGAATGAAAAGCAAAAACGATTTATCCGCAAAGCGCAAACAACCCTCTATCGTTTCATTTTTTTAGAATTGGAATTATAGAATTTTACCTGGAACCATCATTTATCCTGTCAACAATCGCCGATATGCAATTAAATCTATTTATTGTTTGCGATAATTTAAGATTATAGAAAGAAATATCATAATAAAAGATTATCAAAAAAATAGAAGACAAAAAATATTGTCCTCTATTTTTACTGTAATTATCGTTTTGGATAAGCGACTGTTTATCCATCTCCCCAAGCTTTTGAAAAGCGTGCTGATATTTTATGAAGATCAATTTTATACTGCACGATAAAGTTTAAAAAATTACTTAACTTGGATTTCATTAACTTTTGACTTTAACGATTTAATGGCTTACTTTTTTTAAATATATTTATGAAATTAATTAAGGACAATACCATGAAGCGAATATTTTTATTAATTTTAGCAATGACAAGTGTTTTGCTGTCAAAGGATTGGGATTGCATTGTGCTTCCAAGCGAACAAAAAGTGGAAATTGATCAAATCAGCGGAGCAAAGGTTCTATTTATAACAACGAATAAAAAAAATGATCATAATTTATATTTTCATGATCGTTGCTGGCTGCCCGACAAAAAAATGATGCTGTTTTACTCGGAAAGGAGCGGTAGAAATGAGATTTACGGATATCTTCCGAAAACGGGAGAACTGGTCCGCTTGAACGGAAAAAATAAAGAGAATGCAGGAAGAGCTTTGGTTTCACGCTTTGCAGATGTAATCTATGTTTTAAAAAATAACAGTATATACCAATGGAATGTTCGAATTGAGTATTCTCCTAAAACAACCGTAAAAATACGGGAAAGAAAAATTTGCGACATTCCCGCCAAGAATAGTTTTACGGGCGGTATAAATGAGAATGCGGATGGAACGCTTCTTAGTTATTATTACACATTAAACGAACAATTTTATATTGCCGTGGTCCATATAAAAAGCGGTATAAGTGAAATTATAGCCCGCTTTGAACCCGGAATCCGCGTTCAGCATATACAATTCAGTTGGAACCGGCCGGCCTTGATTTCCTTTGCCCGCAGTTACGGAAACGATACGGCCCCGATGGATCCTAAAGAACCGCCCCATGCCCGTATTTGGTTCCTTAATCTTCAAACAAAAACGCCTGTCCCCGCCTTTTACCAACAACCCGGAGAATTGGTAACCCATGAATGCTGGTGGGTTAACGACCAAATCACGTTTATCAACGGCTTCAGAAAAGACGAAGGCAATGTAAGCGTTTTGGATATAAAAACGGGAGAGCGGCGTATAATCGGCGCAGGCGCCTGGATGGCCGGGGTTGAGGCTGAACAATTGGCAAAATATAATTGGTGGCATCAGTCCGGCAGTCCTGACGGACGCTGGCTTGTGAGCGATAATTGGCATGGAATTATAGCCGTTTTTAACGCTAATACAACTCAAAAACATATATTAACGACAGGTCACAGAATATACGGGAAAGGCGCTCATCCCCATGCAGGGTGGGATTTAAACGGCAATAGCGTTGAGTTTACATCCAATAAGCTCGGCAATCCGGACGTTTGCATCGCTTATTTACCCCTCAAATGGTTAGAGGAGAACAGATAAGGCCGGTTATTTTTTTATTGACGGACTAATTTTCGCTAATATCAATATTGCCGTTGGTGGCTTTTACTACAAAATGCGGGCCGCCGTTATTGAAAACGCCTTCTAATTTAGTATCGCTTTTTTCATAAATATTCGTCATCGGTAAATTACAGCGAATTTTTCCATTCATAGTACGCGCCAAAATAGAAGCGTTAATATCTTGCGGAAGATATAAATTAATATTCCCGTTAGTCGTTTTAAATTCCATATCTTCATCGCTGTCGGTTTTTTTAAAATAGATTTTTATCGAACCGTTGATTGAGCTGCAACGTACCGCTCCGCTAATATCATCGGAAAAAATATTCCCGTTTGTTGTCTCCAAACGCATTTTTCCATTGCACCTTTTTACACTGATGTTCCCATTGGTAGAATGCAGATTAAGATAAATATTTTTAGGTACTTTTATGATGTATCGCACACTGCTGTTGCCGCCGCCCGAGCAAAAGAGCCATGAAAAAAATCCGCCATGTCTGTTTTTATCGGTAGGGTGAATGGTTTTTATTGTAATTTCATTATTCGAATAATCAACATTTATTTTTAACGCTTCCATTAAGCTACGAGCGTCCGCTAAATTTGGGGCCTGGGTTTTTTTATCGGCAATTATTTCCACTCTATTCAAATCCCATGATTCAACATTAATATCGCCGTTAGTATTAAATACGCTGACAAGGTCGCCTTCTCGGATAGAAATTTGTTTTTTATAAACGTCTTCAACCGTAGCCGAATGACTGTTTGCTATTAATAACAGTAAAAAAGGGATGGTCATAAACCGTAAAAAATATTTCATTCTCTATTCTCTTTCTTATTTTCCCGATATTTCATAAACGGTAATGCCCCAATTATTTACATTATCAGGCGAATCATCATTCCAGCTTTTATATGAATGGCTGTCATCCGACTTGTAATGAACTTGATAAGCGCCCGCCGGCAAATGGATATAACTGTTTACTCGACGATTTTTTCGCGCTCCGCCGGCGTGTTCCGTTTCAGCATAACTCATTCGCCAAACGATTTCACCCGTCTTTACATTTTCAATCCAACCGTAATCGAACATCTCACCGTCTTCGCCCTCTCCGACACAAAGAATATGTAATTGGCCCGGTTTCTGTAAAACAAATTGTTTTGTACGGTGTTCATTATCACCGATTTTAGTTAAACGAACAAGGATTTCGCTTTTATATTCTTCAGTCGAAATTACCTTATTTAACATGCTAAGCGTATCCGCGTCCGACATTATATATAATGAGATACCCCAGCTTTTCGGAGAATCCGGCGGACGGGCATTCCAATTCCCGTATGAGTGAGAATCATCCGTCCTATAATGAAGCACATAAGTACCTTTCTCAAGATATATCGTCCCCAAAAACGCCCTGTTTTTAGAAGAGCCGCCGGCATGTTCGGTTTTATCATAAGCCATTGTCCATACTGTTTTCCCGTTTTTAGAAGCGGTTATCCAGCCGTAATCGGCCATTTCACCGTCGCGCCCTTCGCCAATAGCCCAAATTTTAATCCAGGCGGGCTGTTTAAGAACGAATTCTTTTTGTAAATTCTTATTATCTCCAACGCGCGTTAATTGCACAAAAGGCTTTTTCCCTTTATAAGGTGTTTTTTTAATGCTTTGCGGGTTATATTGCCGATCAACCACGCGTATTGTAATCCCCCAATATAAGGGATCATAGGGTGGATTGGCGTTCCATTTTTCCAAAGAGTGATTGCCGTCGGATTTATAATAGGCAACATAATTTCCGGGATTCAATTTTATCTTTTGTCGGTCAAATCGATTTTTAATTGCCCCCCCTGCATATTCGCTTTCACTTTGCCGCATTTCCCATATTTTATGATGCATATCCTTATTGATCAGTAGGCCGTAGTCATACATCCGACCCTTATATCCCTCTCCTATGGCATAAATCTCCACTTGCAGCGTATCGAAAAGGCTGAACTCATTTTCGACAAAGGCCTGATCGTCTAAACCGACAATATGAACAATATCATTTTGCCGTTTTTCTTCTAAATAATCTTTGACGTCCTTTTCGCTTAATGATTCATCTACTCCACTTACTTTACACATCCATTTTTTTGAATGGTCTTCCCACCAAGTATCATCTCCGATAATTTTATCAAAAAGCCGCCCCAAACTAAAAAACCCTTGGTCCATATTAAAATAAGAGGGCTCAACCGCCGAAAAATATAATTCATACTGGCCTTTCGGCAGCTCAACGTCTCCGTCAAATGTTCGGTTCCATTTATCCCACCAATTTTTCTCGGTATTCTCGATGGTCATGCGCCAGACCATTTCTCTTGATGTGGAATTTAATATCCAAGCGTAAGCGTACATATTAAATTTATCGCTCTGATAACTATGAACCCGCTTTAAAGGTTCTGTATCTCCGGCACCGACCGCCTTTATATGAATGCTATTTGACGTATTAAGAATAAATCCGGATACGGAAACTTGGGTTTCCTGTAAATCCTTCAATTCCACCGTCTTTTTTTGCGCCTGAAGATAAAAAACAAAGCAAAAAATTAACAACAGATGTATTAACGGATATTTCATTTTTTTAAAATGGTTTCCTTAAACGAAAAATTACACTTACCGCATTGGAAGAGCGGTCTGTCCGTTTTGCCACAGCCAAACGAAAATTGCCGTCATAACTGCCCAAAGCAATTCCGTAATTGAATTTTATATCGTTAACCGAGAGCGACGAATATCCCCGATACCATTTATCGTTAGGATCGGCAAACCAGGCATATCCGAAATCAAAGAAAATAACAAACCGCATAGCGCCCAACAAGAAGTCGGTAAACATAAATTGTGGACTTATATTATATTCTAGATTAGTCAGCAAAGTACGGTTTCCGCTGAACTCTTTATACGAAAAACCGCGCAATGAGCTGAATCCGCCGAGATAAAAATTTTTCTGTACTGGCAAATAATGCTCGGAGGACCCCGCCATAAAGCGTATATCAAGACGGCTTAGTTTGCCCATACGCTGATATCTTCGCACTTCCAAAAAATATTGATTAAAATAAAAATCACTGCCCAAGGCGGGGTTGGAGAGCTCCATGGAAAGCTTACCGTACCACCCTACCGACGGGCTGTATTTATTATTCCTCGTGTCATAAAAAAGTTCTCCGTAAAGAGCGCGCATATTGCCAGGGTCTATCTCGATATTGGAACGATAACGGCGGTCCGGATAAAGGAGCGCCCAATCCGTAGTGTTAATCATAACGGCGTAGCGATCGCTGCGATAAGCAAGCGTTGCTTTAAATGAGAAAGAGACATTCTGTGAGATATGCACCTCAAAACCCTTTTTACCATAATAATCCTGATTACTTTCATGCAAAAATACGGACGTTAACGTATTTTCAAACGGAGAAATAATCCATTCGTCATTGGACGCAGTGTAATCATATCCTCTAATGCCGATCTCGGTGCGATACTTATAGCGATCGAAAAGCCAGCGATTAATCCCGCCGCCCCAGCTCCACCGCGATTCCGAAAACCCATATCCCAAAAACCCGTAAATATCCAAATACTTCTCCAACGGTTTTATATGCTCGGGAAGGGACAAACCGACAAACCAGCCTTGAACAGGATTAAAACGAAAAAGGAACTGTTTCTTCCAAAACCCGAAAGGTAATGCCGCATATTCCCCATGATAATCATCTATCATCCAATTATCGGTTTCAACATCATTTTGTTTTTTTCTTTCCAACTCCCAATCATCTTTTTTTATTAAATTTTTTGAGCTTGTTTCAATTTGATTACCGAGAACAACACCTTGTTCCGCTTGATAAATAGAACCGTCTATACAGGCAACGTCGCCTTCAATCCTTGCTGTATTTTTTATTCTCAAATTTCCAAACAAAACAAGCACATCTCCTTTGACGGTTCCGGCAATAATTAAATCTCCGTTTTTAACGATTACATTAGCATCTATTATTTGATCTTTTGCAATTGTCGTTGTTGTATCGTAATGAATTTTTTGCAATTTATTATTTGAAATATATTTCCCTATGGCTGTTTTTTCGACCTTCTTAGCATTCTCTTTTTTCCCCTGTGCAAGAATAAAAGTGCTAAAAAACAATAAAATAAAAGCCATTCTATATATCATAAAAAATCTCACATTATGGTTAAAGATTATATACGATTATTAATTAATAAAGTTACATATTCGATTTGGAAAATCAAGGGCTGGAAGCTCCAAAGCATAAGGTAAAATGCCGGTTATACAAATATTGAATAACCGGCAAAAATATTTATCCGAAGATAGACTTAAAAATATAAAAGAAGGTAATTGCCCCGACCGCGCCGACGGGAATGGTAATAACCCATGAGATAACAATATTGCTGACAACCCGTAAATTTAAAGCGTCTATACCGCGGGCGAAACCGACGCCAAGCACACCACCGACCAAGGTATGAGTTGTGCTAACCGGCAAACCGAGTTTTGAAGCTAAAACAATGGTGATAGCCGTAGCAAATTCCGCGCTAAATCCGCGAGAAGGCGTTAGTTCGGTTATTTTTTTGCCAATGGTAAGCATCACTCTCCAACCCCATGTGGCCAAACCGATTACAATTCCAATACCGCCCATCCCCAGCACCCACAAGGGAACCGGCGTTTGTGAAGCAAATTTTCCCGTCTGCAAAACGGTAATTACCGCCGCCATCGGGCCGACAGCATTGGCCACATCATTGGCGCCGTGAGCAAAAGCCACAAAAGCGGCGCTTAAAATTTGCAAATAAACGAATATTTTTTCTACTGTCTGATATTCGGTGCTGTTTTCGTGAACATCTATCGATTCATTTAGGTTATAAGTAATTGTTCTCAAATCACCAGCCACATTATTAATTTCCCGTTTCACCTGGCCATCCGATTTTACAAGCGCTTTATCCAAATGATGGAGCGCCCGCTTTAAACGGTTTTTTACGGCTTCCGAATTGTGATGAGGCATTTTTTTTGCGGTTATTGGCGCTTCTTTAACGCGCCTGACCAGAAAGTAACTGATAATACCGGCCAATATCCCCACCCCCATGCCAAAAAGAGTCGCTTCTCCGAAATTGAGATCAAGATGAAGATTTTTTAATCCTTTAAAAACCATGGCAATAGTAAGAACGGTAAAAACGAGAAAAACAAGAAAGGGCGTTATTTTTTTGGTAACTCTGATGGGATTTTCGTTACGAAGAATTAAACGTCGTATGGTAGTGAAAATAATATAGGCGATGATTCCCGAAAGGAGCGGAGAAACAACCCAACTCGCTACAATAAAAGAGACTTTTCCCCAATCTGCGGCTTGCGTACCGCCGTACATGACGCCAAAGCCCAATACGGCGCCCACGATAGAATGCGTTGTCGATACCGGCCAACCAAAATAAGAAGCAATTTGCAGCCATATTGCCGCGGCAAGCAAGGCGCCTATCATACCATAAACCAACATGTATTCATTGCCGATAAAAATATCGGGATTAATAATTCCTTTTCGTATTGTTTCCGATACATGAGTTCCAACAAAAAAAGCGCCTGCAAATTCCAGAAACGCCGCTACGATAACGGCCCGTTTGACCGTTAGCGCACCGGAACCGACAGAAGTCCCCATGGCATTGGCCACATCGTTAGCCCCCACGCTCCACGCCATATAAAATCCGGCTGCGATAACGATAATCAATAGAATAGTTTCGGTACCCATTCTTTCTCCTGAAAATTATTCTTTATACTGTGTATGCGTAACTAAATAATTAATTAGGCGCTCTCCAATAACATCGAAATTCTGTTAGCCAATTTCTCGGAAGTATCGCCAAGAGCGGATATGGTACGAATAATATTCATCCAAAGGCTGAAGCTGCTGTAATTAAGGCGGTCATCCAAGTTATATAATTTTTTTAATATTTCGTGTTGCATTAAATCCGCTTCGTGCTCGATATAGGCGACATCGTTGATAATCTGCCTGACTCTCTTTGCTTCGGTTCCCCCGAAAGTTGATTGTAAAAGCTCATCCAGCTCCCTGATAATTGAATTAACCTGCTGCACCGCATCGATGTTTTTCTTTAAAAACGACTTTAAATCATCCATTAGATTATCAATGGGCTCTAATTTTTTCAGGGTCATTAAAACGCCGATATCTTCCGCTTTATCGGCAATAGTATCCTGCAAGGAAAGAATTTCAAGTAAATTTGCTCGATTAATAGCAAGAAAAAGACCGCGAGGCAAATTATTGCGTATATCGTTTTTAGTAATATCGGCGGAATGCTCCATTTCGGAGATTTCTTTGACAATCGTTTTTATTCTGTCCTGCTCATTTTTAGAAAATGCCACATATAAGTCTTCAAGTTTTGCCACGCATTGTGCTACTTTTTCCATGTGTGTTTGTAACGGCGTAAATGGCGAACGTGTAAACAGATTCTCAATAATATTCATTTATATCCTCCCGCTAAACATAATTTCTAACAATTAATTTTACGATATTTTAACATAAAAAAAAATATATTTCTATGCAATGAAATTTTTATGTAATTATTCAACTGTATCCTCGTATAAATCATCTTCCGAGTAAAGAAATATTTAGTGTTAAAGTCGTATTTTATAACCGTGCTCCGCTTACTTAATTGTATAGGAATTTCAAAAAAATAACAATTTTCAGAATATTTTATTTATTTTTGTATTATTCTCAATTTCATAATTTTAGGAGGTAGCTTTGCAAATTAATTAATGAAGATAATAATAAACGTCATAGAATCGCCATTATCCGATTTGATCATACAATCAAAAATCGTATGTATACAAAAAATATTTTAAAAATAAAGTTGTAAATGTTCAAAATAGGTTGGTTTTTGAAATTCCGATACTATAAATTATACATAGTTCACATAGGCAATATATTAAATTCCTTCTTCGGGGAAATGGCAAACCTTTCGTTTAATCAATCAATTTGCAAAGCCATGTTCTTGATTAATTATCGAAATTTCAAGTATAAGAAAATTCAAATAGTATTTGAAAATATTCTTAAAGATATTTGCCGAACACGAGCAGATTAAATTAATAATTACGTAAAAATTGATAATACTTAGACAATATTATTATCTATCCTATTAATTAATATTACATTTAAATCAATAAATTTACATTATTGTATCTTATCGGCAATACTTTGCATCCAATATCCAAAAAATCAGCGGATTTTATTAAAAAAATTGCTATTTCAATCTCTATTTTGTAAATTCTTTGACTAGAGAGTACAAGAAAAAATTTCGAAAGGTGGTAAATTTCAGTTTTTAGGTTTTCCCCCGACCTTCGCTGATCTGCCACCTTTCTTTGTCTTTGTTCATTGGCAAATTTACCGGGGACGTTTTTGGATTCGACAGGCAAGCGAGGGATATGAGCGGCAATCCGGGATTCCGATTAGCCCGTTATTAATCGGAAGCACGATAAGTGCCAACAATGATTATGCATTAGCAGCTTAATTGACTGCTACGTTTTTATGGTTGTTTATCCGTCGGCGACCATAAAAACGCCAACTTAAGACGGATTGGGATATTATGTTTGTCCCTGCAGAATATTCCATATTTTAGGGACTTTGCCGACTGACAGGCCTGCTGATAAGCCGGTCGGCCGGTGAGCTTTAATTGTCGGCTATGATTGTAGATGCTCATGTTGATCCTTGTCTGGACCCGGGTTCGATTCCCGGCGTCTCCACAACTGTTGATTAAGGGCAAGGGTAGGCGATGACAGAGATGATTTTAATCATCCTTGTGGTTATCTTTGTATATGTATTATTTAGCGCCAAACGCAGTTCGGCCAGGGTTGCAAGGAAAAAGCGGGATATTGTAAATAAAATCAGGCAAAGAGACCGATAATTTTAAAAAAAATATTTGAAAGCTGTTAAATATTTTTGTAAAATTCAGATGCTTGAAGAAAATAAGATATTATAATTATTTTAAAGCGAGAGTAGCTCAGCTGGTAGAGCACAACCTTGCCAAGGTTGGGGTCGCGGGTCCGAGTCCCGTCTCTCGCTCTTTTTATTTATAGGGAGTTCAATTCGAAAAACATATTATGTTATTCGTGCAAAGATGAACTTTTCGCTCTCCGGCGATTAATTTTGGCGACGTACCCAAGTGGCTAAGGGAGAGGTCTGCAAAACCTTTATTCAGCGGTTCGAATCCGCTCGTCGCCTCTATAGCTGAAAAGTATTATGGTTATATCTTAAAAAAAATCAAAAAGGCGGCAAAAGATATATCGTATTTACAGATGACCTTAACAAAAGGTTAATACAACACAAAAGAGGCGAAGTAAAATCAGCCATGTATCGCCGGCCATTAGGGTTAAGATTTTTTGAAGAATTCGATAAGAAAAAAGATGTTCATAAGCGTGAATTTTTTTTAAGACGGTAAAGCAAGAGAATATTTAAGAGAAATTGGTAAGTAATAAAAAATAGGTTGCCGAGGTGGTGGAATTGGTAGACACAAGGGACTTAAAATCCCTCGGAGCTTAAACTCCGTATCGGTTCAAGTCCGATCCTCGGTACTTAAAAAACAAGGGTTTACGAGTAATTGTAAACCCTTGTTTTATATACTATAACGCAAAAGAGGGGCTTCGCTAAGAATGAAGCCCCTCTTTTTTTATATCCGCTGCAGCTTTTATTTAAGGTATATCATCCGTTTAACATTTGTAAATTCATCGGTTTCAATGCGATAGAAATACAAACCGCTGGTCATACCCTGAGCGTCGAATTGCACGGAGTGTGATCCTGCGTTCATATTGGAATTCACTAATGTGGCAACCGTTTGACCGGCAAGATTGTATACCGTAATGGTAACAAAAGTCTTTTTAGGTAACTGAAATTCTATTTTCGTTGTGGGATTAAAAGGATTCGGATAATTCTGTCTCAATGAGAACTCAGAAGGAATCATGATACTTTGCGTAATAGCATTAGGCTCGTGCATATTTGCCGCTGCTGCCGCCGCCATGGATAGCGTTGCATCGGGAATGTCGTCATTAGGATCATCATTATGACAACCTAAGCAAGTGTATGCTGGGCTTAATGCCGCCGGACGTTCTCCATCGTCTTTTACAACACTACCATCTGCGGAAAACATGGAATTGGTATCCGGAATAATTTTAAACAGATGGGAACGAATATCGCCTTTATAGCCGCTTTGTCCGCGCGTTGTTCCGGATTTAGCCGCATAAGCCATATGACAATCGATACATGTCGGGGCACCTTCACCTTGCGGGTGATTAATTGATGTCGCTTTATCCGAATGACATGTCTCGCACGTTTTTGTGATACCTTCGCCATCCCAAATAACGCGTTTATGCGGATCATGGCAGGTAGCGCAAGTAAATCCCATTTTATAATGCTTCGTTGTTAAGAATTCATCCCATTGCTCATGATGTTTAATGAATCCACCGCTTGAATTTATCGGAGAAGTGTAGCTTCTGTTATGACAGGTACCACACAAAAAGGTCACATCGTCGCTCGACGAATCCGGCATTACGATTTTTCCGTTTCCGTAATCCAATCCTCCGATACTATTATCGAGATGGGCAAATTCATAAACGCGATCGATATTAGAAGCGCTTGGCGCGGCCGCATGTTCGCTGCCCGGGCCATGGCAGGATTCGCAACCGATGCCTTGTTCTGCGAATGTTCCTAGTCCCTCAACGCCGGACAACCAAGTACCGCTGGTATCACCGCCGGTCGTATGGCATTTAAAACAACCATAATTATAAATTTTATGATCATTGGACGCTTCATAATTTACCCAACCGTGCTTAACGCCGCCATAAAAATTAATTTGATTGTGACCTTTTCCCGCGTCGGGAAAAGAACTTCCGGCCGTTCCGATGATATAACCGTCGGTACCGACAAAACGCGCTTTCCAACCGAACCCCCCGATAACACCGGCAATATCCGCCCAGGTATGGGAGCTATCGCCCAATTCCGCCATCCATGAATCTTCAAAATTCATGACAAAATCTGGATAAACAGGCGCCTGATCGTTTTCAATAACCGAAAATTTGTAGGGATGCCCTGATTCTTTCCAATCATTGTACTTTGTCTGATGACAGGTTGAGCAGGTTTGCGACCCTACATAATTGACGCCGGTGGCCATGGCCGTACTCGCCAAAAATAAAACGGTAATGAAAAGTGAAAGTAACTTGTTCATAAATAACTCCTTTAATTTAGTTAAACATGTTGTGTGATTTTTTTATGCAACAGATATATTGAATATACAGCGTCTTGTAAATCGTTTTTGCTTACGGGTTTTATGGCATAATATTGAATGCCTATTTGGCTGATCTCCCTCCCTAACTCTATGCCGGCGTCTGATGTCGTAAAGATGACATAAAGATTTCTTAAAAATTCTTTGATTGATTTCAATATATGCGCCGAATTCGGTTTCAAAAAATCGTCGTCTATTAATAATATTGTCGGTTTAATTCGGCAGACAGACGACATTATGTATAAAGGTTCCGAATTATCATTAATCATTATAGTCTCATGCAATGAGTTCTTATAAGCCTCATTAAAAATATCGAGTACAAAATTGTCATCGGATATCAATAATATCTTCATAACAATGATCAATATGTGCAATTAATATGCCATAAAAGAAAATTATCACATATCTAATGACAAAAACGGGTAACTACCATAAAAACAGTATGATATACTTTATTCCGCTTCGTCTTAAAAAAATTGTAGAGTAAAACATATAATCACTTATCTGTGAAAATAATTACACAACTGAGACATCCGTTAGACGGTTTTACTGAGATAGCTCGATTAAAGAAATCTTTATGATGAATATATCGGTTAGCATTTTGCACCATAGTTACTTATATTCCGGATGTATATTTTGTGCGGGCTGGGGGAAATGTTTAAAAGTATTAAATCGAAATTCATTTTTATTACCATTATATTTATTATAATAAGCGTCGGTATTCCCACCTTTTTTTTATTAATGCAATTTAAAAGGAATTTCCATCAGCGTTCCGAAGCGATGCTGAAAGCGACATTAGATGTCGTCAACAACGGCATCATCAACGAAATGAAACTGCTCGGCAAAAATAAAAATATTCAGGATATTATCGATTATATCGCCGAATTAAACAGCATTTCGCATATCCGAATAATATTGAAAGACGGCACCGTTAAATACTCGACCAATGAAAACGAGAAGGGTAAAAATTTAGAAGAGCTTCAGTCGCACCATCTCAATGATATGCATTCTTCCAAACCGATCATCAGTTTGCTTAATAAGAACAAGATATATTCCGCTATTCAACCCATTAAAAACGAAAAAAAATGCCAGAGCTGCCATAAACAAGGCAAAATTATTGCTTATTTAGACGTTGATATCCACCTTACTCCGGCAGAACGCGCCTTTTATACCGGATCGGTTCATATAATATTTTTATCAATATTAATGATTTTTTTCTTGTTTTTCGGCTTCTATTTCATGTTTAACCATTTTATCAACAAGCCGCTAACCCGCTTTGTAAGGGCGCTTAACAGCGTTGACAGGGGCAATTTAAATGTCCGACTGCCTGCGGAAAAAGAAGATGAATTCGGGAAAATCGAAGACCATTTTAATCGTATGGTTCAACACATAAAAGAATCGCAAGAAAAAATAGACGAGATGCACTTTGAGCAACTTCAACGAGCCGATAAAATGGTTACGCTCGGCGAGCTTGCCGCAGAAATGGCGCACGAAATTAACAACCCCGCCGGTATAATTATGTCGCGCACCGATTATTTACTGCTCGAAGCGGCTGAAAACAGATTTTTAAAAGAATACATCGAAGATTATGAAGTTATTCAAAAACAGATTGAAAAGGTGTCTGCCATAACAGGAAACATGTTAAAATACAGTAAAAAAATTCCTAAAAAATCCCAGCTAATTAATCTTGGCGGGCTTGTAGAAAACGTTCTGTATATTTTAGAACCTCGTATACGCAAACATAAAATTAACATACAACGTAATTTTGCCTGCGAAGCAAGCTGCCAAAAACCGAGAATTATCGGCGACCCGCAACAGATTGAACAGGCTTTGATTAATCTCATCAACAATGCCATTGACGCAATCCATGATTCCGGCAATATAAGTATTTCGGTCAGATGCCTCGATAAGGGCGATATCGAACTTTCTATTACCGATGACGGTATCGGTATTCCGGAAGAAACATGTTCGCAAATTTTTTCGCCGTTTTTTACAACAAAACCACCGGATAAAGGCACCGGCCTCGGGCTATATATTGTAAAAAAGATCTGCGACAGCCATAACGCCCAAATCATGTGTTTTAGCAGAGAAAAAAAAGGAACGACATTTATCATAACTTTTATGGGGGAAAGAAATAAAAATGAAAAGAATTTTGATCGTTGACGACGAAAAGGAAATGTTAAACAGCTTAAAAAAAATCCTTTCGAGACGAAATGACTTTGAATTAATCCTTTTTCAAAACGCCAAGGAAGCCTTAAAAGAAATAAGCGCTCATTCATTTGATTTAATTATAACCGATTTAAAAATGAAAGAGATCGGCGGCATGGATATTTTGAAAAGAGCCTTAGAAATAAATGACAATCAAAAAGTTATTATTATATCCGGTTACGGCACTATCGATACCAGTGTGGAAGCCATGCGATGTGGTGCTGCAGACTTTTTAGAAAAACCCTTTACAGCGCAAAAGTTATTTAACAGTATTGACGACGTACTAAGTATTGATGCCAAGGTAGAAAAAGAGGCAAAAGATTCTATCGTTTCCGAACGCGTATTTGAAGGGATCGTTTATAAAAGCAAACAAATTGCAAAATTAGTCCAACTGATAAAAAGAGTAGCAATCGGTGAAACCAGTATTTTGATTACAGGAGAAAGCGGCACCGGTAAAGAATTGGTGGCGCGCGCAATTCATAATCTCAGCCCGCGCAGGTTAAATCCTTTTGTACCGGTTAATTGCGGTGCGCTTCCTGAGAATCTTTTTGAAAGCGAATTGTTCGGGCACGAACGCGGCGCGTTTACCGGAGCCGTGCGCACAAAACCAGGGTTGCTGGAATTTGCCGACAGCGGCACCTTTTTCTTTGATGAAATCGGTGATTTGGGATTGTCCTTGCAGGTTAAATTATTACGGATGTTGGAAGAGCGCAAAATACGACGTGTCGGAAATGTTAAAGAGATCGATATTGATGTGCGTATCGTTGCGGCAAGCAATAAATCACTTGAAAAATTGGTTGAACAAAATCTTTTCAGGGAAGATCTTTATTATCGCTTGTCCGCTATCACCATCGATATTCCCCCGCTGCGTGAACGTCCGGAAGATATTTTGCCAATTGCAGTCCATATTTTAAACACGATATGCAAAGACAACAGCGGCGATAAATGTATTTTTTCAAAAGATGCTGCCGAGCAATTGAGCGGCTATTCATGGCCGGGTAATATCCGAGAATTGCAAAACGTTATCCAACACGCCTGCTTATTGCGCAGCGGCGCCGTTATTAAAGCGGAAGATTTGCCTATCTCTATAAAAAACAACAAATCCTGCATTTCCGATGAATACTTGAACCTGCCCTATAAAGAAGCAAAAAATTTGATGCTGCAAGAATTCGAAACAGCCTATTTAAAATATAACCTACAAAAATACAGTGGCAATATTTCCAAAACGGCTCGTTATTGCGGTATGGACAGACGCACTATTCATCGCTGGCTTAAAAAAGAAAATATCATTTTCTAATCGCTTACGACCTATACAGTACTTCCTTTCAAGCGAAAAGAAAAATGGACCTGATTGCATTTACAACAATGATTTTTTTATTTATCTTGCTATTGTTTCAAAACTTATTTAAACTTATTTGTTTTCATAAAGCGGGAGCCGATGAAGCAACGCTGTCCCTATACCTATTGAACCGAAAAATTAAAAGAAAACTATTCTCGTCTTATTATTAATTTTGAACAATATTCTTCCGTAAAATTGATGAAGAATCCTATAGTGCCATTATTAATACCATTTAATTAATTCCATTTTTTTGTCGAGGCATTGAGCATGGCGACTTGTCTATGTTAAATAATTATGATAAACAATATTAGGGAGATTATTTTTATGTTAAGAGTTTTAATTATTTTTTTATTATCGCTTCAATATTTAAGCGGCCAAAATCTCTTCAAGCAAAATACTTTACGTTACGGGATTAAAATAGGCGCTAACTTTGCCCATATTGTCGGCGCGGACGACGACGGCATGTTTACGGAGGAGCATAGTAAGTTCGGCCCCGCCCTCGGCGTTACAGCAGAAAAAGAACTCGGACGATTACTATCGCTACAGGGCGAGATATTATATAACGACGTCGGTTCAAAATGGCAACAACCGCTATTAGGAATAGGTTACGACGGGAATTATGCGATTTATTATTTAAAATATATCAGCGTACCTCTTTATTTAAAAATAAGAAACGATCTCGGGGCTTTCCTTGATAATTTTGAATTAATCGCAGGCGCCGCTTATTCCTATAATATATCCGCAAAACAAAAAGTTGTTATCGAGTCGGACGGCTATACTCCCGATTACGGACCCTTGAACATTCGCAATGATATAAACCGTAATGAATACGGCATTCTCTTCGGCATAAACATCCCGTATAATAAAAAGAAAAGAAAAATAAATATTACCGTTCAGTTTTACTGGGCATTAACGAATTTGTATAAATCGGACGCGAAAACTTATCCCGAGGGTCTACAAAATTTAGGCCAATTAAAAAACCGCAATCTTTCAATAAACTTTGAATATTTTTTCAATTAAACGACTCCGCAAATCGCTCAATACTATCTTCGTTAATTTTTAAAACAGGAGCGTTCATAATGTCCGTATTCTTAAAAATAGCTCTTATGCTCATCTTTTTTTAACGCAAATTCTATTTGGACAACAAGCATACTCTTGGAAAATTATTGTCGGAAAAAATATGCAAAAGAATACGGCGATCAACTTCGCGCTAAGCGATTTACAGGCGGCGGCAAAAAAGTTTGGCTTTGAGATTTAAATCATTCCGTAAGATACATTTTCGGGGGTAAAAATGTTCTTGTCGGCTCGGCTGTGCGAAACAAACAAACGGCAAAGTTTATTAACTCAACTTGGCTATTTAAAAAAAATCACCAAAGAAAGAACCAAATGGCCGATCATATTCATTTCAAAGAGCTCCCCAAAAGCATCTGTCCGTATTGCTTTAGCGAATTCACCCCTCATCTCAAGGCGGGAAAACGACAAAAATGCTGCGGCAGTACCCATTATAAAAGAGAGCGTAAAAAAAAACGGACAGGAGATGGCGTCGAAAAAACCCGGACTATTTCAGTGGAATCGACTTTTAGGGTTTTAAAATCGGATTTAAATATGCGTCCGGTGCATCATCAGAAAGATGATCGTATTGAGTCGCATATATATTTAACCATTTTGGCCTATCAACTAATAAACACGATACGTCTAATGTTAAAGCGCTCGGGGATTAATTACGGGTGGGAAAATATAGTAAGAATAATGTCAACTCAAAAAATCGTTACAACGAAACTACTCACAATACATCAAAGGCGTCCAACTAAGCCTATAAAGGAAGCAAAACGTATATATGATGCGGCAGGATGTATCGATATTCAAAAGATACTAAAAAAATATGTGGTGTACCACTGACATTTTTGCCCCTTAGCGTTACGGGCTTTTACTGCCTATTATAGCCAACTTAGGTTAAACAAATGATAAAATATTTTTATGATATATTTAATAATATGGTTATTTTTACCATGGAATTCTACGTACATTATTGCGTTTTTCTCCTTTTGCTTGCTTATTGATGGGTAAATTATGTATTTTAGACGAAAATTGATTTAAATATTACTCAAGTTTCGCAGTAGTGTAAGTTAAATAAAAACCTATAAATATTGGGGCAAAAAAAGTAGCATATTACCACTTAATTTGTTAAATTACAGTATGTTAAGAAAGTAATTTCAAAAAGGGGTAAATATG
>CAYRJN010000042.1:0-22751 GCA_964424545.1 uncultured Calditrichaceae bacterium | reverse complement strand
TTGGAAAATTTTGTCAAAATATCTTCAATCTAAAATAAATCGCTCAGTTTTGGTAAAAGTAAAAATTCTAATTCCCGATAAAAACATTTGAAAAGGTGGTCTGTTTGACAATGATAGTTCAAACGTTCCTTAAAAACGCATATGAGACGGATAAACGGCGCCTTTATCGGCGCTTGTCTAAATCAGGAGAATAATTGGTCGTATTAAAAATGTTTGCAAAAAGAGAGTCCGTAGTAATAACTGTTTTCGGCATCCACATAGGTCTTTACATCTATTCGCCACGAAAGTGTTTTATTGTGTTTACGAGCGAGCCGTATAGCATTTATGACGCTGACAAAATGATTTAATAAAATAGCCGAATAAAAATAGACGTCGTTCCCGCTTTTATTTTCTGCATTCAGCCGCTTGCCATCATAGGTTATACGATTATTTTTCGATTGCCAGCTCCAATAGTACTTATCGGTATCCGTATACATCTCATTAAAGTTTCGATCTCTGGCACGTTGTGTGTTATAATCGTATATAGTATTAAATTTACCTATATTGACCCAGTAATAATCATCTTTTCCATCACGCTCAACAGAGGCATATTGCACCGCATAAGTTTTATAATCATCTTCAAGCGTGCCGACATACCATTTATTGGCAAATAAACCTCCCCATAAAAGAACTTCTATAGCAAAAAAGACTTTAGCCTGTCCCGTTGCGCCCATATAGTATTCTCCTCCGCCCGGAATCAACAGACTAAAAAGCGCCGCTTTGCCTACCGATTTTTTATTATCATTTTTTGTTTTTCCCGTTGTATCGGACAAATCCAACTTTGCCAAATTATTGCTGTACATATTATCAGCATACAAATTATGAAAGGGTATTTCAACGTTCTGCTGAGCGCTTAATCGCCCATTCAAAAGAAACAGCAAAATTAGCGCCGGAATAATTTTTAACATTGTCTTTTTCCAACCTGTCGATTTTTTTAATAGTATCGGAATTTCAAAAATATATATATTTTAGATATTTTCCGGTATTCTTTTTTTTAACATTCTCAATTTTGTCATTTTAGAATCTGTAAATATTTCCTATCGCCGAAAGTTTAGATTTCTGCTTCCGTAAAAATGGCACGATTTTACGGACGCCCGCTTCCCATTAATCAATTTACCGAGTTTTTTTCTTAATGCGGTTTCATAATTTTTTCAAAAATAATTCGTTGCGAATCAATTCGATCACATAAATAAATACAGGGTTATTTTTAATCGAATTACCAGCTAACATGAACACCGTAAATACCTACTAATTCTCTACCCACATATTGTGGATAAGCTCTCAAAGAAAAATTCACCGTTCTGTTGTATTTCCTTGCGGCAAAAGCCGCGTCAAAAGCGCTTAAAAGATGATTAAGAAGCACAAGATTAACCATTGTGGTGGCGTCCTGATAATAATCGTTGCTTTGATTGCGCATATCGCGATATTTAACCACGTTAGGGCTTAAATGTTCCGCCGTACTGCCGTCATCCCAGCCAATGCCGAACTGATGTTGATATTTATAGATCATTTCATAATACTGCTGCGTTTTGGAATCGGGCAGTTGGTGCGTGTAGCCTAACTCCGGATTATATTGCAGCTTTTGAAAATAGGAAATATATCGATTATAATCGGCTTCCGATATCTGTTTTGAACCCGGCGGCGGAGCGTCCTCCAGAATTAACGGATCGCCTTGCCAAATCCCTGCATTTACGGCGTCGTTATAAACCTTGGCCCAATATTTACGTTCCAACCAATGCTCGTCTCCAAAAGCGCGCATGGTCGCGTCCATATCGTCGCCTTTATTTTCGTAAATAAAATAACCGCTCCACAATCCGGCTTCGATACCAAGAAAGAGCGCTCCGCGTAAATACGCTTTGCTGTAAAATTCACCGGCTCCCGGTATTACGGCGGAAAAAAAAGCGGCCAACCCAACCGATTTATTTTTATCATTGACCGCTCTTGCGGTCGTTATGGAGGCGCTGTCGGAAAAAGAGTGGCTGAGCTCGAATTTTTTTTCATTAAAAGGGATTGGAGACGATTCTTTATTAACTTCGCTTAAAACGCTAAGCGGCAGCAAAAATACAATCAAAAGAAACCTATACATGATTTTTCCTTAAAATTAAAATAGTCTGTTTCTATGAGATTTACTCAACATTCCGTTAACCCGTTCCCGAAGGTCAAATTCGAAAAGAGCGCCGAAATAATACCGTATTTCCTGAGGATATTGAACGTCAAGATAGCGCGCTTTTTTCATAGGCCAAGCCATTTCAAAAAAGAACTTCGTCGGAAATAAATTAAAGGAAAAAGTTGATAAGCGCAATTCCAGGCCCACATCCTGCTTAAAATCAAAAACAGCCAATTTATTTTCATCCCAGGCATTACCCCAATCATAAAACAGCCCCACATAAAATTTATCAAAATAGAGATGTCCCAGTTTTTTGTCTATGTGGTTAAAAATCGGAAAACGATAATTTCCCGTTACAATCAGCTTTTTTAAGCCGCCGATTGCATAATAGGAATAGCCGCGCATACCGAGAATACCGCCGGCATAAAAGTAAAAAAAACTGTCAATGGGGCGATCAATATAACCGCCTTTAAAACGCACGCTAAGAGAATGATTTTTAATGAAAGGATTTTTAAAATACTCTTCCCATTCCAAAGAAAATAGATTATATTTGTATTTTGTATATTGTTCGAGCCCGAGATTACGATCGGTGGCAAATCCGTCCAAAAAATCCTGAAACTCCAACCCGTATTTGAAGTGGACAAATCGTCCTCCTGACGGGCTTATATCGGAGTTGCGATCGTGTTTAATCATATCGCTTGAAACATTAAGCTCTATGGCATTGCCGTTTAGGTAACGATAGCGAATAACGGGAATATATATCCAGCCGTCCGGCCCCTTTGCCTGCGTCGGATCCAATTTAGCCTCGTAATTACTGTAAACCCAGGCCAAACTATAATCGAATTTATCAAATATCCGACCGGACATACCGATGCGCACTTCCGTTAAATTAAAATTGGCTTCACGCTCAAAATGTAATTTGTAACCGCGATCAATTGTAAAGGAATCCTGAATACTCGCGGAAGAGTTATAGGCTTCGATGAACAGCGTTTGACTGAACGTTTTTATATCAAAATAACCGTAAAGATCATAATCTCCCTGAAAATTTACGGCGGCGCCCGCCACCAAATTATATTTATTCAACACATCCGAAGAGGTGAGATATAATCCCGGTTTAAACGTGCCGTAATCGATTAAAATACGCGGTAAAATATGAAAGCCGGTAAATTTGCGTTTATAAGGCGCAGATTCGTGCGTTTGGACGACAGAATCGTCATAATTTTTATCTGGAACCGTTTCAAGATAATTTTGTTGATAAACGCAATATCGCTGCGGCACGGGCCGAGGATTATCTATTTTAAATATATGATATCCGATCTCTTCATAACAAGCATATACCAAATTGCCCTGCGCGTCTACAGCGGGCATCATGGCCCCGCCGGTTACGTTGGTTACAATCTCTTTCTCGCCCGTCTCAAGATTATAGCGATAAATATTGGTTATTCCCGTAGCGCTTGAGGAATAGTATAAAATCGGCTTACCCGGCTGAAAAACGGGATATCGCAGCTCCTCTTTACCGCTCATAAACATAGAAAACTTTTTTGTCTGCAAATCATATTGCCCAAGATTGCGTCCATAGGAAATTGCCGTATCAAAAATAATTTTTTTATCTCCGTTAAACCAGCGCGGATGATATATTTGCCGGCTGTCTTTGCAAGCCATCAACTGTTCCATTAAACCGGAACGAAATTTTACTTCGCGATATTGGTACAAATTTTGCGGTTTGGGTTTTTGCATTACGCCCGTTTCTATATTGAAATATACAACTCCGCTGAATTTATCCTTTAAATTTTCGGGAAGTTTATAGATATTTAATTGATTTAAACCGTTCGTTTCGCTTATAAAAACGATCTTTTTGCCATCGTGACTAAAATCGGGATTGGAACCACGCAAACCTTTTGTAAGTCTAATCTCTTTATCTTTCTCCAAATCGTATAAGAAGATATCGCGATACTTGGAATTATTCATATTGGCAACCTGGCGCGCATAGGCAATATATCGTCCGTCCGGAGACCAGGTTATTGAAGAAGAAATATCGGCTGTTTTTCTCTCTTTAAATCCGCTTTTCAAATCATAGACTACCAAAAAATTCTGTCCGAAATAATCTTTTCCCTGATTAGAAATATAGGCGATTTTTTTACCATCCGGGGACCATATGGGATAGATATCGGCATCTCCTTCGGTCTCTACGGGATCGCCCGTTACCAAATGTTTGCGAATTACTCGCGTTCGATTTGTATAAACGGTTTCAAGAGAATCTTTCCAATTATGATATAATGTGTCAATATCCACGCCCGTAGCGCTTTTTACAACGCCGCGGAAAGTATATGAAGACCATTTTGCCGATGTTTTGGCAATTTTTTCCAGAATATGCTCCCCGAACCGGTCGGAAAGATAATTAACAAACGAAAATCCCTGATTATAAGAAGATTCATTGCCATTGCTGCCTTTTCCGAAAACGCTCATTTCATTTAAAGTCAGCAGCCTATTACTAAGAATCCTATCGCGTAAAATCATTTCTCGATGCGCGTCGCGATAATCATAGCGACTGCTATCGGCCTGATGCTGCGCCGTTCCTTCCGCAAACCAGACGGGCAGATTGATAGAACTTAAGGGATACGATACAATCACATTGGGAAAACCGCGCACTACATCTCTACGCCGTTCTTTTTCATAGGCAAACAATTGAAAGAAACCGAAAGGAAAAGTATTATTCGTTTTTTCCATGGCTTGTATGGAGACCATGTGCGTAAATTCATGGGTTACCACATCGCGCAGCCAGTTTTTGGTGCCGCGCATGATATAATCTAAATTTGACGCCCAAATTTCAATCTTATTATCGAAGAAAAAGGATCCGCCGTTGGAATAATCGTCAATATCTTTAATGATAAAATGCACTTTTTTTTTCGGACGATAATTATAAAGGCCTGTAACATGAGGATATATATCTTCGGCTATTTGAGCCACCAAAAAGGCCGATCGCTCCGTTCCATAATAAAAATGTATAACAAAATGTTCCGTTTCAAAAGTGCGCCATTTAATTTCCGAGTGATTATATTCAAAAAATTGCGCCTTTACGGAATAAGGCAAGAGGATTATTAATGAAAGCAGAATTCCCTGAACTGTTTTTCTCATAATTAATGAACAACCATTATTTTAATAATGCGATTAACCGTTTCCGTTGTCGTTTTAGCCTCAATCTGACACAAATAAATACCCGAAGCAATGTTGGTCACATTCCAAGCTATTTCATTATCCACGCCTCCGAAACCCGGCCCATCAAATTGCTCTACCAAATCACCGGCCGTATCTAATATACGGATAATAACATGGGCATTCTCTTTTAAATAATAGCGGATCGTTGTACTGTTTCCCGTATTGGGGTTTGGATAATTATAGGCTCTGTTTTCCGGCAGCAAACTCGAACCCGACGCCGGAGCGAGGCTTGACTTACTCAATAAAGCGTTATTGTTACCGGCCAAATTGGTTGATCCCCATAAAATGGTTAATGTTCCTTTATCATAGGGAAGCTGCCAAGCGTATAAATTACCGTTTATAGTGACGGCAGAGATAACATATCCTTTCCTATTCTCCCATAACGATATAGACGATTCCATTAAACCTCCGCCCGTATTGAGCGGAAAATCTTTTAACGGAGCGCCTCCGGCGTCGAAGCCCCATAGTAAGCCTTTTTTTGTAGCGGCAAAAATCAGTACGGAGCCGTCTTTCTTTTTGGCTATTAAAGGGACGGAACAAAAATAATCATCCGACGCCAAAGCTACTTCAACGGGGAAATTTGTAAGAGGATAGCCTTCTCTGTTAACGGCATAAATTTTATTGTCGGAAGTATATAAAATATCGACGGAACTGTCGGCATCCACATTGACAAGCGAGAATTGTGAAGTAATGGAATCGCTAATTAAAAACCTTTTCTTTTCCTGTGTTACAGTCTCATCATATATTTTAATATTATTATCGACGCGGCTGTACATGACTAAATTTTTTTCCGCATCATTATTCAAAAAGGCTATGGCCGCATAATCCATAAAATCGGGAATGGTTACGGGCAGCCCGTTTGAGGCGATAATCAAATCTTTGGCCGCTTTCCCCGAGCCTAGCGCTCTGATCAGGGAACCGTTGTAATTATAAAGATAAACGGAATCATTAGCGCATTGCGCCCAGATACCGTCTTCATTTGCGATGATTGGAGCGCTGATTGTCGCCGGCAGCCGCAGCGGAGTAAAGAGTCGCGCTGTTAGAGAATCCGTTGTCATCTGCGTTAAATCAAAGGCAAAAAGCGAATCGTCTCCCGCGGCGATTAACGCGTCATAAACGCCCGTGCCCTGCAAATCCGCCAGCGCAATCGAATTTTGTGATTCGGCAGTGGATACTTTGGCAATTAAATATTTATTATCAACAAACACGCCTTTCATCTCATCGTTCACGGCAAAAATTTTACCGTCTGCAAAATAGGTAAAGTTAAAAATTTTATTTGTCGAATATATCTCTCCGCTAATGTTATATAAAACGGCGTTATCCGTTCGCGCATTGAAATGTACGGGGAAGCCGGGTAAAATAATATTGCGTTTATAATTGAAGGTCATTACATCCGTTTTGTTATCGCTGAACGCCGAAATATCAATAAATGTGGATGCGCGGTTTAAATTGCTTTTTGTATTAGGCGTTGAATTATCGGAAAATTCATTTTTATATAATTTAGCGGGATTATCTTTATACCAAAAATCAAGCCATGTTCCCAATTCGGATTGATATCCGGCGTCCCAAAAACCGTAAGACTGACCGATATCTTCAATGCCGTCCGCTTCTTCAATATCCACGCCGCGATTTTCGGGATCGTTATTAATAGCATTGTCAACAGCCTTTTCATTGATAATCCTCTCATCTATATGCCAGATTAAAATGCCTGCGCCAGGCAAAGCGAGATCATAATCGTCAACCGACAACAGGACGCCGCTTGAATCGGATACATTAATATGCTCCGGAAAATATTTTTTCAACACCTGCAAATAGGTAACCTTACCGTCATCCGAATCGTTTAGCTCTACATAATACAGGCTATCTAAAAACATGTGCGAATTGCCGCGATATTCTATTAAATAGTATTCATTGTCATTAAGAGGTATGCGAACTATTGTCGGTAATACGGCGGCGCTGTCGGAATTAAAACGAGCGACTTTTATATTATTTTGCGGAGTATCTATAATTAGCGGACTATCTATCTCCTTGAGCTCCCTTGAAAAAGCTCCGGGCGGAGAAGGGATAAGACCGTTGGCATTAAAAAGACCGGCGTCCATTAAATCGAATCGTCCGACTCCCGAACGCTGATCTTCAGGGCTGAACAAATCGTATAAATCGATATAGTTGCCGATATTGTTGACAAAAATTCCGGTAACCGCTAAAGCGAGGCCTTCTTGATTCTCCGTCTCTGGTAATATGATCCCTTGCTTTACTTTATGCGTTCCACCGTCAACGGGCACGCCGTCAAAATCATCCCCAAGGTATTCTTTTAAGAATTTTTCAGATACAAATAAAGATGGAATATCCTTCGGCGTTTCATCAAAATCCACGCCGACATCTTTTCCGACGCCGGCATGAAAAATCACTACAAGATCATAATCGGAAAAATTTATATCCGGATCGCTGTTTGCCGCTTCGACAGCGTCTTTAAAAAGAAGGCTTAATCCTTTATTCGTCGCTTCGGGAGACGTATTCGGATTATAATAACCCATTTTATTCGGAAGTTTATAGGCCGTTTTTAATTGTAGAGGAAATACGGCGCCCTCGATTATAAATCTGTTTTGAGTAACATTTTTATAATAATTGGCTGCGGCATTGAGCTGATCATTAAAATAGGTACGGTCATGCGGAGCGGGGTCAATGGCGTTCGGATCGGTTGTTACGGAATCGATCATAAAAAGACCGTTCCCTGTGGTCAAGGGGTCATTGTCTTCTTGAAATTCAACCCGCAGAACACAGATTTTCAACGTTTGCTGAGAATAAGCGCCGGTAATTAATAACGCAATAAGACTAAGAATAAATATATTTTTCATATTGAAGTTGTATCCAAGAATAATTAGGGAAAAGGGGTATCATCGAATACCCCATATCAAATCAGAATGAGACAGCAAGCGAAAAGCGCATAGTTCCCGACAACGGCGATTCATCATCTCCCGCAATATAAGCGAAATCCACGCCGAAGATACTGTATTTAATCCCGGCTCCAAAGGTCGTAAAGTTACGGCCGCCGTTATTGGGGTCTTCATAAAACCAGCCCGCTCTTAAAGCAATTAGATCGCCGTACCAGTATTCCAATCCAAACGAACTGGTAATATCAGACCAAGAACCTTCGGCCCATGCCGAATAGAACAGCGATTCAAATACGTTATCGGAATGGCCTAAAGAATCCTTGACCACCATAAGTTTATTCATATCGTAAACAAAGGTAAGTTTATTAAATTCGTCGTCAAATATTTTGTACGAAAGTCCCGCTTTTAAATTAGTGGGTAAAGGATCGGCCTGTTTATCATCAATGTATGAAATTTTCGGCCCGATATTGGACACATTTAGGCCGAGGGTTAAGCGATTGTTTAATATTTTGTAATCCGGTTTCCACATAGCGCCGACATCAACGGCAAAAGAAGAAGCCGAACCGTCCTGATTTTCAGCGCCGACGTTGACATTCGATAAATTACTCTGTATAAATTTAGCATTTACCCCGATGGAAACATTTTCAATAATTTTTGTGGCGTAAGAGACCGTCAGGGCCCATTCAAAAGAATCGAATGTTCCCAATTCATTCCCCTGTTCATCCGTCCAGACGTTTTGCCCCAGATTAAGGAAGGTAATACTGGTGCCGAGCATCCCTATGCCGTCAATATAATATCGGCCGGCGGCATATTCATAGAATAAATCGCTGAAATTAAATTGCGGCAGCCATTTGGCGTGCATAAATGTAACCTGACCCGGTTTATCCGCTTGGGGATTGTCATATTGATAGGCCAGCCCGGCAGGGTTCCAAAAAACGGCATTTGCGTCGTTCGTGTAAGCAACGCCCGCTTCTCCCAATGCGCCGTAACTGGCGCCCGGAGAGATTAGTAAAAAAGGTACGGCCGCCTCGCCCTGCGCAAAAGCATATCTATGCGATCCAACCATAAAAAAAATTATCACGCTCAAACTTAAAACTCTCTTCATCATTCCTCCATAAAAAAACCGATTAAAAAGACAATCCGTCATGACTATCTACTTAATCGGTTTACAATTATTCCAATCAGGTAGTTTATTAAAGACAGATTAATCCAATGCTTTTGAACAAATAACAATACTATTATTGTAATAACATCTGCATCTTTAACAAACTACTTATAGGCGTCTCTCTTTTTGTTTAATTAAAAGGTTCGGAAATATACAGGAGATTTTCCGTATTGTCAAGAGAAAAACAAGACTTTCGCAATATTAGCAGCTGTCTGTGCCATGCGTCACAATGATAAAACGGTAAATGCTCATTGTTGCGATAATGGATTTATTTTATCTTTGCTGATAGTTATACGGCTAAAGATGTTGGTTGTTCCCTTATTTTCAAAATCCCCCTGATTACGCCGAAAATTTAATCGCATGGAAGCAAAACAACGCGGTAACTGCCGACCGCTTGTCTATTTCTTCTTAATATATCATCTCTGTTTTATTAATATTTGATGTAAATTTGTCGCTAGGCCCCCTTTTTGAATTAACCAATCACGGAAAGTGAGAAGTCTTACATTTTTCTTCTCGGTTTTCTTACGAAAAGACTTTTTACCGTCGATACGATAAATATTGAAACGCTTAAGACATAGCGATTGATATTTTTGTTGTATACCCTTAAAATAGAGCGAAGCAACGCCGAAAGTATACCCCGCCTTATGCGTTAACGTCAGAATGTCATCATTAAAACGACTGAAGGGGTAACTAATGGAAATTATTTGATCGTTTAACAACTCCTCTAAGGCCTCTTTACTGCCGTAAATCTCTTTTTCAGCTTCTTTTTTATCAAGCGCTGTAAGCATACGATGGCTTAAGGAATGCGAACCGATTTCCATTCCCCCTTTATATATTTCCAACGCTTCTTCCTTGGCGATATGCTTAAAGCGCTTACCGTAATATTGCACATCCCAGTCATTCCAGCGACCAAGATAGTTAAACGGAACATAAACTACCGCTGAAAAATTATATTTTTTTAGAACAGGATAGGCGGTAGTGTAAAAGGAACGGTAAGCGTCGTCAAAAGTTATAATAACCATGTTTGGTAAAAATTTTTTTTCTTTTAACAACTCTCTAAATGTTACTGTTTGAAAATTGTGTTTATGCAAAAAATACATATCGTCTTCAAACTGTTCGGGAGTTCTGGCGGTTATTCCGATATCAAAATTTTTTTCTATTTTATGGTAATTAATGATCGGGATTTGATACAGCGGGTTATTGAAGTTTTCCATTTGTAAGGCGAGCGCTTTATAAATTCATTTCCAATAATTCAAAAATATTATAAAATTCGTTTCCGTTTAATTCCGCATAAACACGATTGGTTATTTTCCCTTTATAGATAATTAAAGAGGTCAGGAATCCCGGTTCTTCTTCAATGGCGCCTTTCAGTCCCTTCATTGCCAACAACTTTACGAAAGGAAGGATACTTTTAGTATGAATGTGGCTTGATGTTATAGGCACCCTCGCCGGAATATTAGGAACGCAATAATAGACTATACCATCCAATACGAAGGATGGTTTTCCATGGTCGGTAATATGCGATGTTTCCACCACTTTTGTTTTTTCGACGGAGACATCGATCACGACGCTGCCTTTTTCCATCAAATTCACCATTTCTTTGGTAATGACAATATCGAAATTAGTATGCAGGGAAAAAACGGCCACAATAAGAACATCAGTTTTGGGCAGCAGCGTTCTCAATAATTCTTCCGAGTAATTTTCTATTTTAATTTTAGGATTATCTGCAGCAAATTCTTCTAATTTTCCGGCTTTAAAGGTTAACAGGTTAACCGAAGCGCCGGAGTGCAAGGCTTCAACCGCAGCAGTTCGACCCACCTGTCCCGCGCCTACTATAACTATATTTGCGGGTTTGGTAACGCTTGTACCTTGCAATAGTTTCCCTTTGCCGCCTTCGTCTATGGTTAAAAGTTGAGAAGCCTGACTAACAACCATTTTGCCGGCGACTTCGCTCATACCCATTAACACGGGATATTTACCTTGGGCGTCTTGCAGCAATTCGGCCGAAAAGAAGGTCGCTTTCGTTTCCATAAAAGCGTTAAGCCGTTTGGTATTGTAATTATAATCGGAAAATGATATCAGCACATGGCTATCATTCAGCAACTCATATTCTACGGGCTTTAACGGTTGTATTTTTAAAATCAGCTCCGCTTTTTTTACCACCTTTTCGCTCGTAGGTAAAATAACGGCGCCTGCGCGTTCATATTCGATATTATTAAACTGTGAATCTTCTCCGGCATTTTCTTCTATAAAAACGTCTATACCGTTTTTTACCAAAACGGCAACGCCGCCGGGCGTAAGCGCAACCCGCCCTTCATAGGGATTTATTTCTCGTAATACACCGACTTTTAGCATCATGATATTTGAATTATATTAAACTCATCAATATTTAAAATTGCCTTTGCCGTTGCCAAGATTGTATCCGGTGTAACGGATTCTATTGAATCCAGCGCTAATTGCACCGGGTGCTGCTTTCCAAAATATATCTCGTTTTTGGCAAGCCGCGACATACGATTATAGGGGTCTTCAAATCCGAGAAGAAAGCTGCCTTTCATCTGAGTCTTTATTTTGTTTACAATTTCATCGGACAATTTAACCTGCGAAACTCGTCTAATTTCATCAGTTAATATATCCAGCGCTTTCTGCCTGTATTTTTTATTCGTACCGAGATAGAAACTGATAACACCCGTGTCACTGTAATAATCAACGGACGAATAGACCGTATAGGCATAGCCGTATTCTTCGCGTATTTTTTGAAAGAGACGCGAACTCATCCCGCCCCCAAGATACGTATTTAATGCGATTAAATCATATTTTTTTTCCGATTTGTATGAAACCGCTTCCACTCCGGCGCAAATATGGGTTTGATGAGAGGCCTGATTATAAACACGCCGCCTTTTTTTAAAGGCCACAGGCGTTCCATTTTCAATTTCCCAAGCGTTTTGCGCAAAACAAAATTTATCTTCAACCAGCGTTACAAGCTCACGATGATCCAAATTGCCGGCTGCGCTGATTACGATATTATTGCTTAAATAAAAACGATCCCTGAAATGCGTTATTTTTTCCCGATTAAAGCCGGCCAGCGTTTTTTCGCCGCCCAATATGGGTCGACCCAACGGCTGTTCGGGAAACATTTGCTCTTGGAAAAGGTCGAATATATACTCTTCGGGAGAATCTTTGACGGCGTTTATCTCTTCAAGCACAACTTGTTTTTCATGTTCAATATCATTTTCTTCAAATAATGAGTTGCAGAGCATATCGGAAATGACATCAATGGCGCGGGGCAGATGTTCGGATAGGATATTAGCGTAGAAAGCCGTAATTTCTTTGCCGGTATAGGCGTTTAGATTACCGCCGAGATCTTCAAGCGCTCCGGCGATTTCATAAGCGTTGCGATTGCTTGTTCCTTTAAAAAACATATGTTCCAAAAAATGAGCTATTCCGTTATCCGTTTTCGCCTCGTTTCTGGAACCGGCTTTAATATATACGCTGAAATAAACAGACCTTGCAGTGGGAATATGTTCGCTTACCACTGCAAGGCCGCTGCTTAGTTTTGTTCGATTTATGACCGTTTTTGGGGTGGACATAAAATTATTTGGATTGACCTTCTCTTTGTTTTTTAAGAAGAATCGATTTGATGCTTAAAGAGACTTTTCCGTCGGGTGAAACGCTTTTTACCATAACGTCAACTTTATCGCCCTCTTTAAGAATATCCGTAACCTTATTCACCCTTTTAATATCAAGCTCGGAAATATGAACCATTCCGTCTTTTCCCGGCAAAATTTCGATAAAAGCGCCGAAATCTTTAATGGAACGCACCTTTCCGTTATAAATTTTACCGACCTTAGGCACTTCGATTATCGCTTCAACCATTTTACGCGCTGCTTCGGCCGATTCCAAATCGAGAGATGCAATCGTAACGACGCCTGTATCTTCGATATCAATTTCCGCGCCCGTATCGGCGACGATACCTTGAATGGTTTTACCGCCCGGTCCGATAATTGCGCCGATTTTATCCGTCGGTACGGTGACAAACAGAATACGCGGCGCATATTGGCTAAGGTCTTTACGCGCTTCTTCAATCTCCTTATTCATTTCGCCCATAATATGCGCGCGACCTTCTTTAGCCTGAGCCAAAGCCTTTTCCATTACATCTTGCGAGATACCGTCTATCTTTATATCCATCTGCACGGCTGTGATGCCGTCTTTGGTGCCGGCAACTTTAAAATCCATATCGCCGAGATGGTCTTCATCGCCGAGAATATCGGACAGAATAGCGATATTCTCGCCCTCTTTTATCAAGCCCATGGCAATACCGGCAACGGCGCCCTTAACCGGAACACCGGCGGCCATCAACGACATGGAACCGGCGCAAACCGTAGCCATGGATGAAGAGCCGTTGGACTCAAGCACTTCCGAAACAACCCGAATGGTGTAGGGGAAGTCATCGGACAAAGGAATAACCGGCTTTAAAGCGCGTTCGGCCAAATTACCGTGACCGATTTCTCTGCGGCTGACGCCGCGAATCGGTTTTGCCTCGCCCGTTGAAAAAGGCGGAAAATTGTAATGCAGCTGATATTTTTTTCTGTATTCGCCTTCAAGAGCGTCCACAATCTGCTCGTCTCTTTTGGAACCGAGCGTAACAATACCGAGCGCCTGAGTTTGCCCGCGCGTAAACAAAGCCGAGCCGTGAGCGCGCGGAAGCAAATCGGTTTCACAGCTGATTGGCCGGATTTCCGTTACCTTACGACCGTCAAGACGCTTGCCTTCCTCCGTAACCATTAAACGCACTTCTCTTTTTTCGAGATCGTGCAAAATGCTTTTAATCAGTTTTTCCGATTCGGGGTATTCTTCTTCCAACCGCTCAATCAAATCGTTTTTTAATTCTTTTAAGGTTTTTTTTCTTTCCGCCCTATCTTCGATACGAATCGCGTCTTTCAATTGCTCTAGAGCGATCTCTTCCACTTTTTCTTCCAAACCTTCAGGAATCTCCCTTACGGGAATTTCTCTCTTTTCCACACCGGCTTCGGCGACCAATTCTTTTTGCAAAGCAATGATCTTTTTAATGGATTCATGCGCCGTGGATATGGCTTGCAATAATTCATCTTCCGATACTTCCTGTGCCTCGCCCTCCACCATCATGATGGATTCATCCGAACCGGCCACAACCAATTCGAGCTCCGCATTTTCCACCTGCTCGCGTGAAGGAAATATGACATACTCCTCGCCCAGCTTGATAACGCGAACCGTGGCAATAGGCCCGTTAAAAGGGATATTGGAAATGGAAAGGGCAGCCGAAGCGCCGATACCGGCTAATACGTCGGCGTCGTTCTCTTTATCCAATGACAAAACATTGGCAATAATTTGTGTTTCAAACAGAAATGTATCGGGAAATAAAGGACGGATAGGGCGGTCTATCAAACGAGCGGAGAGTATCTCTTTTTCGCTCGGTCTCGCTTCGCGCTTTATAAATCCACCCGGTATTTTCCCGGCGGAATACGTTTTTTCCCTGTATTCAACGCTTAACGGAAAAAACCCACGATCTTCACCGGCTTCTTCTGCGGCCACCGCCGTAACCAATGTCATTGTTTCTCCCAAACCGATCATGACGGCGCCGTTTGCCTGCTTGGCTAATTTACCTGTTTCGATCGATAAAATTTTACCGCCGATTTCTACTTCTTTACGAATAAACATTCTTTCTCCGAGGGATTAAATTACTTTCTTATACCTAATTCTTTAATAACGTTACGATATCTCATAATATCTTTTTTAGCGAGATAGCGCAGCAATCGTCTTCTTTGACCTACCAATTTCAACAAACCGCGACGATTATGATGATCCTTTTTATGAATCTTCATATGCTCCGTCAAGTATTTGATTCTTTCGGTAAGAATTGCAACCTGAACTTCCGTTTTACCGGTGTCCGAGTCGTTTTCGCCAAATTTTTTGGCGATATTTAACTTGTCTTCTTTGGTTAAAGCCATTTTTTTCCTCCAAACTTATAACTCTAAACTTTTTTCCTTGTCCAATTTAAGTTGTTCAACCAGGTCGTCGACCCGCTCGAACTTGATTTCCTTGCGAAGGCGTTTTTTAAAATATATGGTTATTTTTCTATGATAAATATCCTTATTAAAATCAAATATGTGTGCTTCTATATTAATCTTTTTACCTTTTTCAAAGGTCGGTTTCACGCCAATATTAACCATGCCTTTATACATCTTATCATGATAATAAACATCTATGGCATAGACGCCCATTGCCGGTATTAATTTATGCGCGTCGGCGACTTCTATATTTGCTGTAGGGAATCCGATAGTCCGACCGCGTCCGATACCCCTTTCGACCTCTCCCGTCAATGAATAATTTCTCCCGAGAAACGCGCCGGCGCTTTCAACGTCTCCCTGCAATAACAACTCCCTGATTCTTGAGCTGCTGACTATCTTCCCGTCCAATTCAACGGGCTGTATCTTTTGCAATCCAAAACCGAATTTAGCCGATAGGGCCTGCAAATTGGAGAAATTACCCTCCCTGTTCTTTCCGAAAGCATGATCGTAACCGATGATTAATTCTTTCAAACTCAGTTTATCGATTAATATCTCTTTTAAAAATTTTTCATAACTCCAACGGGCAAATTCCGTTGTAAAATCAATGATCAACAATTTATCGATGCCGGTTCTTTTTAAAGCGTAAACGCGTTCATCAATCGTGGTCAAAATCTTCAGTTTTTTTCCCGCATCGGGATTAACAACTATTTTCGGATTGGGATAAAACGTAACCACCACGCTTTCCAGCCCTTTTTCGCCGGCTGCAACTTTTAAACCATCGATAATTTTTTGATGCCCAAGATGAATACCGTCAAAGGTCCCAACCGTAATCGCCGCTTTTTTTGCATCGGGTAAATCCGACAGGGTTCTGTATACCTTCATAGCTCAGTTCGATATTTCTTTCCATTTGTCGACAAATTCGTCAATTTTAAAACTATTTTCAACCGAATATTCACCGATGGCGAGCCGCCGCAACTCATCGGCCATAGCGCCCGTACCGGCTCTCCTGCCAAGTTCATAAGCAAACGAACGGATATAGAAGCCTTTGGAAACATCCAATATTAAAGTTAAATATGGATTGTCCCACGAGACGATTTCCTTATAATACAAATTCACCTCGGCTGGTTTCCTTTCTACTTCGAGACCTTTTCTTGCAAGTGTGTACAATCGCTTGCCCTTTACTCTTTTGGCCGAAAACATGGGAGGAATTTGCTCAAAGGTTTCGGGAAAAGAGTCTAATACCTTTTCAATCGTTTCCAATTCAAGCGTATCCGTCGCCGTTTTGTTAATTACTTTACCCGTGCGGTCATAGCTGTCGGTTTCCATTCCGAAACAAATGGTAACTTCGTATTTTTTTTGCAAAAGCGTCAAAGAGCTCAACGCTTTTGTTCCTCTGCCGACTCCCAATATCATCAATCCGCTGGCAAAAGGGTCTAAAGTTCCTGCATGCCCTACTTTTTTTATTTTAACTATATTGCGGACTTTTTTAACCACGTCAAAAGATGACCAATCCTTGTCTTTATCGATCAATAAAATAAATCCGTTTTCCAAAGAATCTTTTTCTATGGATTTATTCTTCCGAAGGAGCGGTATCATCTTTAATTTTTTCTAAAAGTTGTTCAATCCTTTGCGCCTGTTCCAATGTTTCATCATAAAAAAACCGTAGCTCCGGCACCCAGCGTGAAGTAATATAGGGCTTTAATTCAACTTTGATATATGCTTTCGATTTTTCAAAGAACTTTGCTGTTGTCTGCTTTTGCTTATCGTCTCCGAGAACCGTATAATATACGGAAGCTATTTTTAAATCGGGAGACATCTTCACTTTTGTAAGCGTAATAAATCCTTTATGCGGATCGCTGAGTTTGGTTTCGATAATAATTCCCAGCGTGCGTTTCAAGGAATCCGCATAACGTTTTATTCGTCTGTTTTCTGCCATTATATGTAATCAAACTTATATTTAATAATTTCAAAAGCGTGATCGTTATCCAAAAGAGTGAATACTTTGTTTAAGGTTTCCTGAACATGATTTTGGGCGGTAGAAACCGTGACGACAGCCAAACCTGCCCTTTGCCATTTATCCTGATATTCCGTTTCCGCTATTGAAATATTATATTTTTTACTCTTATCTTTTATTTTGTTTAAGACCATACGCTTTTCTTTTAAAGAAGCGCTAGCCGGAATCAAAATTTCTATCGTTAAAACGCCGACAACCATTTTTAAACAAGGCTTCTTTTAACCGTTTTTATTTCATACGCCTCTATGATATCTCCGACTTTTAAGTCGTTATAATTTTCAATCTGCATACCGCATTCAAAACCCGACACAACTTCTTTAACGTCTTCCTTAAAGCGTTTAAGAGAAGCGAGCGTTCCGTCATAGATTTCCACATCATCGCGAATCAGGCGAATTTTACTGTTTCTATTGATTTTTCCGGACAGCATATAGCAACCCGCAATTACCCCGACTTTGGATATCTTAAACGTTTCGCGCACTTCGGCCTGCCCAATAACAGTCTCTTCCTTATCCGGCTCAAGCAATCCTTCCAAGGCCATCTTTACATCGTTAATGGCATCATAAACGACCCTGTAAAGTCGAATGTCGATACCTTCTTTTTCGGCAAGATCCCTCGCCTTTGCATTCGCCCGCACATGAAAGCCGATAATGACGGCGCCCGCGGCGGAGGCCAATAATACATCTGTCTCCGTTATGGGGCCGACAGCCTTACGAATCACATCAACTTTCACCTCGTTGGTATTGAGTTTTATCAGGGAATCAACCAAAGCCTCCGCCGAACCGTCCACATCCGCTTTTACGAGAATCGGCAGCTCTCTCACTACGCCGCTTTTAATCTGTTCCGAGATTTGCGCCAATGTTGTCAGTTTAACTTTTTTAGCGTCTTGTTCACGTTTTAAGCGCTGCCGTTTCGTGGCAATTTCGCGCGCCGATTTATCATCCTTCATCACAATAAATTTATCGCCGGCCTGAGGCACTTCGATAAAACCGGTTATTAAGGCAGGCTGAGCTGGAAGCACTTTCTTTAATTTTTCTTCCTGTTCATTTAACATCGTTCGCACTTTACCGAATGTGTGTCCGGCGATAAAATTATCGCCCACCTTCAACGCGCCTTCAACAACCAGCACCGTCGCCACAGCGCCTTTTCCTTTATCAAGACGCGATTCGATGACGATGCCGCGAGCCCGTTTATCGGGATTGGCTTTAAGATCGAGCATTTCCGCTTCAAGCAGAACTTTTTCCAATAATTCCGGTACGCCCTGCCCCGTTTTAGCGGATATCTCCGCGCTTTGATAAGTGCCGCCCCAATCCTCTACCAGAACATCGCGTTCGGCAAGCTGCTGTTTGATTTTTTCGGGATTAGCCGTGGGCTTATCCACTTTATTAATCGCGATTACAATTTTAACGCCCGCCGCTTTGGCGTGATCAAGCGCTTCTACCGTTTGCGGCATTACCGCGTCGTCGGCCGCAATGATTAGAATAACAATATCCGTAACCTGGGCGCCGCGGGCGCGCATGGCCGTAAAGGCCTCATGCCCCGGCGTATCCAAAAATGTAATTTTCTTACCGTTATATTTAACTTCATAAGCGCCTATATGCTGCGTAATACCGCCGGCTTCGCCGCTGACAATATTACTTTCGCGTAAATAATCCAATAGAGATGTTTTTCCGTGATCAACATGTCCCATTATGGTAACAATAGGCGCTCTCGGCTTTAAATTCTCTTCATTATCTTCTTCTTCTTCAATATCTTCTTCTATAAACTCTTCGGCGTAACGCTCTTCAATTTTGTAGCCGTATTCCTCGGCAAGCAGCGATATGGTATCGATATCCAAACGCTGATTAATGGAGACCATTAAGCCCAGTTCCATACATTTGGTCAGGATTTCATTTACGGGGACATCCATTAAATCGGCCAAATCGCTGGCGGATATAAATTCCGTTACTTCAATAATATTCTCTACAACTTCTTCGCCGCTTTCCGTTTTAACTTTTTTCTGTTTTCTTTTCGGCTTTTTGCCTTTGCTTTCCATGGATGCGAGCGTTTTCTTTACGGTTTCTTCCACCTGTTTCAAATCAACGCGCTTCTTCTTGGGCTTTTTATCTTTTTTACGCCTGCGCGATCCGGGTTCTCCGTCTTCGCCCAAGGCGGCAAGATTAATTTTTTTACCGCTTTTCCGTCCGTCCTTACGGATCATCTCCAATGCTTTGCGGCGTTTTTTCTCTTTTTCGCTTAGTTGGTTTTCTTCTTTTTTACCTTTCTTTTTTCCTTTACCCTTCTTTTTTCGCTCTTTCTCGCGTTCTTCTTTATCTGTTTTAACCGCTTTATCTTTTTTAGCGGATTCCGCTTTCGTTTTATCTTTGGCCTCTTTTGCAGCCTTGCCCTCTTCTTTCTTAGCGGCTTTTGGCTTACTCTTTTCTTTTTCTTCTTTTTTCTCGCTCTTGACGGTCTCTTTGGCTCCGGTCTCTTTTCTCTCGACAGGCTTGCGCTCTTCTTTTTTCTCCTCAACCTTCGGCTTTGGCCGGCGCCTTGCCTTCTTTTGGGGTTTTTCAACGGGCTTCGACAACGCTTCGATGTTGTCTTCTATGGATTTTTTTACGGCCTCAATATATGCCGAACTCTCTTGCTTATCGTTATCCTCAATCTCGGGTGCGCTCTTTTCGACTTCTTTGCCGGCGCCTTTTTTCTTACGAGCGGCTATCTGATCCGCTTTTTGTTTTTCAGTGGCAAAACGCTCCAGAATCTCCATATAGAGATTCTCTTCCACAGCGGTATTCAATCCTGCGCCCTTAATGCCCTTGCTTTCCAGAAAACCAACTATGGTTTCATGCCCCAGATTCAACTGTTTACATATTTTAAATACTTTATATCTTTTACCGGCAGTAGCCATCAATACCTCAAACTAAATTTACGGAACCTATTCAACGTTCCAATTTATACACTTAATTCCCATCAATATACGCATACCCCAAAAACCATGTTTCGACGCGCCGTTTAAAAATCATTTTTTTACACAACGATGATTAAACGCTGTTTCTTTTATTCATTATCCTCATTTACAATGTATTTACTAATAATCTCAAGAATCTTCAAAGCGGATTTCTCTCCGATACCGGAGATTCCCTGTAAACCCTCTTGCCCTAAATCCAAGACCTCTTTTACATCGAGAATATCGGCTTCAATTAGTCTGTTTTTCAAAGCCTTGGGCAACTCTTCTATATCCTCGAGAGAGATATAAGAAACTTCACTCTCCGTCGTATATTCAGACTCTTTGATCGGTTCAATCTGAAAACCGGTTAATTGCGAAGCAAGACGCAGATTTTGCCCGCCGCGTCCGATAGCGAGGGACATCTGCTCGTCTTCGATGATCGCCACCGCCATTTTTTCTTCGGGATTGGAAAGTATCTTAACCGGCTTAACCGGCGTTAAAGCGCGGGCAATATAGATATCGGGTTCACTGGAATAGTTAATAATATCTATTTTTTCATTATTCAGCTCTTTTACGATATTCTGAATACGGATACCCTTCATACCTACACAGGCGCCCACAGGGTCAACGCGGCGATCGATGGATTCAACGGCAATTTTGGAGCGCTCTCCGGCTTCCCTGGCAACCGCCTTAATCTCTACAATACCATCGTAGATTTCCGGTACTTCCAGTTCAAACAGACGAACTAAAAATTGTTTGTCGGCTCGGCTGACAATTATTTCCGGCCCGCGGCCCTGATTTCGCACCTCTTTAATCATACTGCGAATTGTAGCGCCGCGACGCAAACGTTCGTTGGACAACTGCTCTTCTTTAGGCAAGAACGCTTCAATTTTATCTACATTTATATAAACCCCGCGCTTTTGAATTTGATGAATATCGCCGATAATAATTTCGCCGACACGGCCTTCATATTCATCAAGAATTTTCTCGCGTTCAAAATCACGGATTTTTTGATTCAAATTTTGCTTTGCAGAAACAATTAAGCGCCGCCCGAATGAAGCCGGATCGACTTCTTCCACCAGCTCATCGCCGATTTCGGCGTCTTCGTCAATCTTGAGGGCCGCTTCCAAATCAATTTCCATTGCAGGATTTTCGACCTCTTCCACAACCACTTTTTCTTGATAAATCTCAATATCGCCTTTTTCAAAGTTGACGATTACATCAAAATTTTCAGCGCTGCCGTATTTCTTTTCAATCATTGAGATAAAAATATTCTCAAGCATATCCCTCAGATTCTCTTTTTCTATTTTTTTATCTTTTGCAATCTGAGCGATAGCGTCCATAATATCACTATTCATACTCTCCGACTTTCCTCCAAATTACCAGGCTAATTTAAGTTTCGCCTGATCAATATTTTTTCTATTTATCTCGAGCAAACCTTCACTCGTTTTAATTTCTATTTTATTGGCGTCAAAAGATATTAACACCCCTTGATATCTTTTCCTCTTTCCATCTTCGTCAAAAACTTTTACAACCAATTCGCGATTGAGATTTTTTTTGAATTGGAAATCCGCTTCAAGCGGGCGAGTCAAACCCGGCGATGAAACATCAAGACGATAATTGCCGTCTACCGTTTCATCCATATCCAGCTCGTCTCGTATCTCGCGTGAGAGTAACGTACATTGCTCTAATGTTATTCCCGCCTCATTATCTGCATATATCTGATATATGGGATTTTTCCTATCCCCTTTAACCAGCGCCTCCACCAAAAAAAGACCATGCGCCTTGCAAATTTTTTCCGCTATTTTTTTAAGTTTTTCTTCGAGCAACATACAATCCCTATATAACAAAAAAGTGGGTTCGAGCCCACTTTGTTTAGAAAAAGTTAATATACTAACTTCCCTTAATTTTTGCAAATTTTATTAGTAGATCCCCTATACCCCCGCAATCTTCACAACGCGCGTTACATAAGCGTTTTCAAGGGATTGGACATATAAACAGGTTTGTTTTGAATTTAAGCGCGTAAATAAAAAATCTCGACACTGTCATTGCTTCGAAAAAAGGAATCTAAATAATGACAATGGAAAATGGGTGTGATTTCGTGAATGACGGGTTTGGGGAAATAAACGCCAACGTTGGTTATTCCTTTAAAAGAAGGAATCTAAGATTGCGCGCATACTAAAAATATTCTAAATATATTGTTTTTTGAAATTATATCTCCCGATGCTATCATTCTCATTAATCAATGGGTAACGACATGTTCTTTAAAAAAATTACATTCGTTTTTTATCTCCTGTTTTCAGCACTCTGACAAAAAAAGCTCTTTAGCCCTTTATTTATAAGGGG
>CAYRJN010000041.1:0-22758 GCA_964424545.1 uncultured Calditrichaceae bacterium | reverse complement strand
CCTGTGTTAATACTTCGCCTATTACATTTGCGGAGCTAAAGACCTAATCATTTTTATATTATATTAAATATTGGTTAAATTAGTGATTTTTTTATAAAAGTAAATATTTGGAGCAATAATGAATCGATTAAACAACATTTTAAACCCCGCTTCGGTTGCCCTTATCGGCGCCTCTCGCAAAGAGGGTTCGCTCGGTAAAATGTTTCTTGAAGCAATTTTACGAATGGATTATAAGGGTGACATATTTCCGGTCAATCCTAAAGCGGATGAAATAAACGGGCTTAAATGTTACCCGAATATTCACGCGCTACCCTTTAAACCGTCGCTATCCGTTATTTTGCTGCCCTCGCAATTAGTAATAGAAAGTTTGAAGGAGCTGGCGGAATTCGGTGTAAAAGATATCATTGTGGTCAGCGCAGGCTTTAAAGAGGTAGGAGGCGAAGGAATTAAACGCGAAGAAGCGATAAAGAATCTGGTCAAACAATATAATCTCAATCTTCTCGGCCCCAATTGTATGGGCGTTCTTAACACCTCGCCCAACGTCCTTTTTAACGGTAATTTTTCGCCTGTACTACCAAATCCGGGACACGTAGCTTTTATTTCACAGAGCGGCGCGCTCGGCGTGGGCATTATGGAATTGATGAAAGAGAGTGATTTGGGTTTTTCCGTTTTTGTCAGCGCGGGTAACAAAGCCGACATCTCGGAGAACGACGTTCTTGAATATTTAGCGCAAGATGTTAACACCACGGTTATTACAATGTATCTTGAAAGCATTGACGATCCCAAAACGTTTAGGAAGATTGCTTCTAAAATCGCATCTCATAAACCTATTATAGCATTAAAAGCGGGACGCACCGCAGGCGGTCATAATGCGGCCTCGTCGCACACGGGCGCACTGGCCAATCCGGAATTTATTATGGACGGATTTTTTAAGCAGTGCGGGGTGTTGCGCGTTGATACGTTGCAAGAACTGATTAATGCAGCGCGGGCTTTCTCTTCGCAACATTTACCCGCAGGCGGCAACACGGCCATAATCACTAATGCGGGCGGACCGGGTATTATCGCCAGCGATTATATCGAAAAAAGCGGACTTTCTTTGGCAAAACTGCATAAAAATACCGTTAAAAAATTACGGGAAATTCTGCCTGCCGAAGCCGCCGTCACTAATCCCGTGGATATGATCGCAAGCGCCACGGAAGAAACATATAGCCGAGTTGCCGAAATTATCGCTCAGGATGACGGTGTAGACAGCGTAATCCTGATTATGGTTAAACCGCCCGTCCAAACTACCCCGCGAAAAATTATCGGCGCTTTACAGGAATTAATTCACAATTGCAGCAAAACCATCCTGCCCGTTTTGATGGCCGCAAGAGATGAAGACGCCGGCATGGAAATATTCAAATCGATGAATCTACCGCTTTATTCTTACCCCGAAGAAGCGGTGCAAGCTCTATCGGCCATGTGGAAGTATCATCAATATCAGCAGCGTTTTCGCAAATCGGAAGCGGTAGTTGTAAAACCCAAAATGAAAGACGAACGACTCGATTACAAAGGACAAGTTCCTTTTAAGGACCTGAATAATTTATTGAAGCAATACGATATCGCAAGCGCTCCATTTATCGTCAGCGGCAAAACGGAGGAAATTATCCGTTTTCAAAAAAAACTAAGTTCGGATATTGTTTTAAAGATTGCCAATGAGCAAATCATTCATAAAACGGAAGCGGGACTGGTTATATTAGGACTTAACGACGCTCGGAAAATCAAAGACGCTATTGCAAAAATGAGCGAAGACGCCGCTTTATTGCTGCCCAAAGATATTTCGCCGCTTTTCCTCGCACAAAAACAGATAAAAAAAGGCATTGAACTGGTTCTCGGCGGTAAACGCGATCCTCTTTTCGGAGCGATTGTAATGGTGGGTATCGGGGGAATTTTTATTGAAGTAATTAAAGATGTCTCCTTCCGCCTCGCTCCGGTAAACGCTTATGAAGCCAAAGAGATGCTTGCCGAACTTCAATCGCAAGTGCTGTTAAACGGTTTCCGTGGAAATCTTGCGGTGGACCGGGATTCCTTTGCCTACACCATTCAGCAGTTTAGCCTGCTGCTTGCGGAGCATGAGGAAATTAGTGAAATCGATCTGAACCCGCTCATCTGGATTGAAGAAGGGAACTTTGCCATGGCGGTTGATATGCGGGCAACGGTTAAGGTAGAATAAGCGCAGAATCGTTCAAATAAAGCCAATTTAACCATATAAAAGTATTAACAAAACATGGGTTTATCTGTCCGTCAACACACACAAATTACAAAAGAGTATATGATGCACAAAAAAGTAAAGCGTCGTGATTTCATTAAAACCACAGCTCTTATAGGCGGTCTCTCCATGCTGCCCATTCAACTAAGCGGCTGTAAAACAAAAACGGCACATGATTTTCTGTATACTTTGCCCGAATATGATATTTTTTACAAATTTAAACGGCCAAAAAAACTTATCTCCTATAATTTTTCCAATTTAAAAGCAAATTTTCCCCGAGCCGACAATTTGCAATTATGGATACTACGCATGGTTTTACCCGTTTTTCAAGGACTTATAAACCGTAAAGAACCGCGAATTTGGCTGCGTCCATGGACAGAATCCACAGAATGGATGACTATTTATCAAGACGAAGGTATCAATATTCCCATTGAAGAAGAAAGCGATTTTAAAAATGTGATAAAACGCTTTGCAGGCAAATTAGACGGATACATAATCATTGACCCGCAAATGTTGCACACCATTAACGTGGGACAAACTTGGGGCAGTCTCGAAAATTGGATGATCGTTAGCCCGGAATTGGAACCTTTAGTGCAGCAAACGGGTTTGAAATTAAAAGAAGATCTGCGCGGACGCTGGCCGGGACGCGTGGAGGCCTATCAATGGGCTTATGAAAACCTGTTGCCGCGTTGCTCCAAACATGTAATCGGAAACTATTGTGTGGATTATCCCTACAGCGGACACTTTGTGGATCGTGATTTTATGGTTGCCAATAACGCTTTTGTTATGGACCTTTCGGCCGCTTTGCGGCAACGCAGAGAATATCGTTTAATGGATAAAATTTATCAACATATGGAACAGCCGGCCGGCGTCTGGGGTTGGCACGATACACGCGATCATGAGCACTGGGCGGTAGAACGCGCTTCGCGTAAAGGAATTTATACGTTATGCTCCGGCATGCCCAATATGTCCGTCCACGGCGGAATAAAACCGAAAAACAGGGATATCCCTAAACAGAAAAAAAGTTCCCGTAAAAATCTTACCGCTGAAAAAGGCAAAATATACATTGCTTTCATCATGTCCGACGGCGACGCCTTTTGGGTAATGGAGAATCTACAGAACCACAACTGGAAAACGGCTGATAAACGCAATTTTCCCATTTCGTGGGGCTTTCAACCGTTAACGGCCGATGTGGCTCCGGCAGTTTATAAGTTTTACATCAACAATCAAAAAGAGAATGATTATATGTTTTGCGGACCCGCCGGTGCGGGCTACACCTATACATATCAACATCCGCAGCCGCGTAATTTTCTTCGCTACAGTAAACATTATATGCAGCGCTGCGACCTGAATATCCCGTACATTACCAATTGGAATGATTACACTAACTGGCAAGAAGTCGACGTTCCCGAATTTAACGATATTCTGTTTAAAGAATTGGATAACGCAATCGGTTATGTACGAGGCATGGGCGAATCGCCCTTCGAACCGAATTATAATTTTAAGGACAAACCTTACGTTACCTGCGGAGAAGGACTGCATATACCCGATAAAAACGATGTGGCCACTATGCGCAATTTTATCGAAGCCAACCCGAACCGTCCATTGTTTATACCCGTCATAATCAATATCTCCGTTTCGGTTAAACGCGTTCAAAAAATTGTCGATGATTTAAAAGAATATGATATTGACTATGTGCGTCTTGATGATTTTATGCATCTGATTAAAAGCGCCTTTAATCAGGGACTGATTACGGAAACGCTCTACCCCAATCGCAAGGGCAATGAAAAAATCTTGACGTTTGAAGCGCCCGCTCAGTGGCAAAGCACCAAAAAGAATATTGAACGGCTTGCTCCGGCATTAAAAGCGCGCACGGAGAAAAAGGCCTTGGAAGCGATGAACAGCAAAGATGCGGGATTAGCTCTCGGTCAAGCCATAGCCGACGAGGATAAGGCCGATGTGCTGGCTTTTGAATTATGCAAAGATATGTTCGCCCTAATTAAAAATGTGCTGAACTATAAAGGGATTTATGTCAATAAACGTATTGAATCGGTCGATAAATTTATAAAAATGTTTCCCGATTGGAAAGGCATTGACGCTTTACCCGAATTAGCTAATCTTTGGCAAAATTGGGACAGCTTAACGTTTGCGTGGAAGGATATTGTCGCACTGGGACGGAAGTTTTACAAACTATCGCAACAAGCCGATAAATATATATCAAACGCTTAAGGATTTATATTACTTGTCTCGCCCAACGGGCAATTTGCTCCACCTGTTGTTCGATGGTTAAGGCTGACGTGTCCAGTTCGCGGGCGCCGGACGCTTTTTTCAAAGGTCCGGCGCTGCGGGTAGCGTCCAATTCGTCGCGTCTTTTGATCTCTTCGATTACGTCTTGCAATTCAATGTTTTGACCGGCCTTTTTCATCTCCTTCAAACGCCGCAAAGCGCGTTCTCTTAAATCCGCTATCATAAAAACTTTCAAATCGGCCTGCGGTAAAACTACGGTGCCGATATCGCGGCCGTCCATGATTACCCCCCCCCCCTCAGCGAGACGTCGCTGCTGTTTTACCATTATTTCGCGCACTTTAGGATACGACGCGACAGCGCTGATAGCGCGGTTTATTTCAGGCGAGCGCAGCAAATCGCTCACATCTTCATCATTAAGATAGGTGCGCTGTTCGCCGTTTATTCGTTTAATCGAGATATCCGTATCCTTTAAACAGTTGATAACGGCCTCTTTGTTCTGCGGGTCGATATTGTTACGCAAAACAGCCAAGGTGGCGGCACGATACATCGCCCCCGTGTCCACATAAATGAAGCCCAATTTTTCGGCAAGTAATTTTGCCGTAGTACTCTTTCCCGAAGCGGCAGGGCCGTCTATGGCAATATTTATCTTCTTATTCATTATTCCTTCATTCTTATGCCGGCATCTTCTATTAAAAAGAGCCAGCCGACTATTTTTCCCGGTTCAATAACCTCCGATTCCGTCCAATATTCGCGGTCGCGATCGTACTGCGAGCTGGTATCATCTTCCGGAATCGATTCAATCTCGGCTATAATCTTTTTTAAACGTTCCTGCCAAATGGCAAAATTTTTCTCCCGCAAATCTATCCAGCCTTCATACGTCCATTTTTCGATATTTTCCGGGGTAACCTCCAATTCATTATCACCGCGGTAAGCGGGGATTTTCATTTCCGGTCCGCGTAAAACCGTCTTTCCGTCTCGTAGCAAAATGGGGATACCGATGGATAATATTTCCGAACGCAGCGCCTGATCGGTTTTTATGTGTTCTTCAACGCAACCGGCAATAAAAGAGACATTATGTTTAATCACTTCCCGCATGGTAAACTTACAGCGCTTTAACAAATAAGCTTCATATAACAGTTTGCTTAAACGCGGCGGGCCCAGAAGCTCAAAAGACACACTGTCCGAATTATATTTTTCCTGTAATTTTTCCATTTTTTTAAGTGCGCTGCCTCGTAAGTAACCGGCTCGATAGGTCGGCCCCATGGTTGCATTATCCAAAGCGTTGATCACATCGTGCCCCGTATTCCCGCCTAAAATTTCATAAATAACGCTGTTGGCGATCTCTTCGGGCGTGATCAATTCCATTTGACCTCGCGAGGAAATGGCGGTAAATTCCTCATAACTGAAAATCCCGTTTTCACCCGTGTCGATATAAACCTTTTTAAGCGTATCGTCCAATTTTTTCCACGGTCCTTTATTCATATTTAAAAGGATTTTATCCTTCAATTTTAAGCCCTTTTCCGGCGGGCAATCGTATAATTGAACCGCTTTACCGCGTTTTTTTATTTCACCGTATTCGATTTTTTTCCAAGCAATGGCGGCTGTCGGTTTTACTTCCTTGGTAATCGGCGCATCGGGCGTACGCGCCATCAACCATAAAAGAAGCGTATGCGCTCCGGCAATAGCCGATTTACTCAACAGCATACGCGACGGTTTTTCTTCGCTGTGCGTATAGGGAATGTTCAGCCCCATACCGCCCGTTCCGCTGGTGCCGATTTTTATATATACATGCGTTTTTACGCTTTTCATTGCTTCGTATAAAATTTGAATATGGCGTATCAACTGCGGAATATATTGCGTTATCAACATCCGCTCGACCGCTGACCTCATAAAATCATCCTTGGTATCCGCAGCGTTTATCGCTTTACGCACTTCGATGGAGCTGGTAAAAATATCCTGATACGCCAAGGCCGTGGCCGAATTTACGCAATCAATAATAATCTCCGGTTTATGCTTTTGAACCACCTGATATAAAAAGGAATGTTCAAGGATTCCCGAAGACAGATCATTTAAAACATCGTCAATTAAAAGATTGCGGTTTTTTTCATCGTTAAGAATCTGTTCTCGCGTAAGGTCTTTTAAAGAATCGCGCACAAACATATTGCCCCATTCGGGAATTAATTTTACCGCACCCGTTTTGCCCAATTTTTTCACGGCGTCTTCCGCTTGCCATTTTTCCAGGGAAAGAATAATAATCTCTTGCGCTTCCTGTTCAATCAATCTTTTGCAAACGGCCATTCCCACAAGCCCCCATCCGCCCAAAACCAAAACTTTTCTGCCTTTAATCCTCATAGCCCACCTCATTTTTTAAATGGGAAATCTCTTTATCGGATAAATAACGCCATTCGCCCCTCTTCAAGCCATGTGCGGTGATTCCGGCTATAGAAATGCGTTCCAATTCTTCCACCTCATATCCGAAAAGCTCAAACATGCGGCGAATCTGACGATTGATGCCTTGACGTAATTTTATTTCCAAAAAACTTTGATTGTCTATGATGCGTATTTCATTAATCTCGCAAGGAAGCGTATGCTCGACCCCCAAATCCACGCCTTTTCTAAGATAATAAAGATCGGCGGGACGCACGCGTTTATTGATTAGCGTGTGATATACTTTTATAACTTTATAGCGAGGATGAAGCAGCAAATTGGTCAATTCGCCGTCATTCGTAAGCAACAACACGCCCGTTGTTTCATAATCCAATCGTCCGACGGGATAAACACGCTGCGGGATATCGATATAATTCATAATCGTATCGCGCTTAAATTCATCTTTTAAAGTAGAAACGACACCCGCCGGTTTATTTAGAACCAAATAAACGCCCGGCTCCTTATATTTAATCTCTTTGCCTTTAAAAGTAACCGTATCTTTTTCCCGATCTATGCTTACGCCGAGGGCCGTAATTAGTTCGCCGTTTACCGTCACCAATCCCTGCTTGATATAATCGTCGCATTTTCTGCGCGAGGCAATACCGGCATGAGCGAGAAACTTATTTAATCGAATTATATTTTCACTTTTCATCGAGCTCTTTTGCATTTTCTAATAATTTACCCTTCAAAAAATTTCAAAAAACATTTACTTACGCCTCAACAGTGTTATGATGATAAAGAAAACGCTTTAATAATTATAAAATTATGAACAAAACAACCATAATAGCAAGCAAACTAAAAAGTATTTTAGGCTTTTTTCGCGTATATTTTATGGCGTTTCTATTGAAAAGCGTATTATTCCCGGAATAGTTTATAGCTACGAATTTCAAATGGTTTTAATTCAAGATCAAATATGCCGCTTTTATTTTCAATATCCAAACCGTCCTGCCATTCCATTAAATCGGTCTCTCGCAAACGTATATTTTTTTCTTTAAAGGTTAATTTACACCGCGAATGCGCCCCGCGATTTTCTACCAACCGTACTACAAAACAATCCTCTTTCTCGGCTTTTTTAAGCGCTTCCAGCGTAACGCCTTCGCCTTCCAACAAAACAAAAGGGGCATCGTCTTTATAGGTATAACCGGAAAAACACAAGGGAGCCCTGTTTAACTGCGCTGCCTGACTCATTACGTCTGAATGAATAAGATCGCCCGCGTGAGGTAGCAAACTGTACGTAAATTCATGTTCGCCCATATCCGCTTCCGTATCGGGATAATCGGGAGAACGCAGTAAGTTCAAATCCAGCGTTTTTTGATAGACCTTATAACCGTATTTACAATCGTTAAGCAATGCTACGCCGTAATCGGGATCAGACAAGTCCGCATATTTATGACCGACCGTTTCAAATTTGGCCGTATCCCAACTGGTGTTGCGGTGCGTATTGCGTTTTATATATCCGTATTGGATATCGAACGACGCCTGTTCGCTGTTTATATCGACGGGAAAAGATACGCGTAGCATTTTATGGCGTTCTTGCCACCGAACCTTTGTCGCAAAATCAAGTCGTTTGCCGTGCTTTAACAGGATTACATTTTGCTTGATTTGTGAAACACCGATACGCATATTTATTTCAAAGCTCTGAAAAAGCGGCCCGTCCATAACAGGCGAAATATCCATCGCTTCGGCACATTCGATTTGCTGCTCCTCATAAAAGACATCCACATCCCATGCGTCCCAATTATTCGGCCGGTCGATATATAATATCAAGCGATTCGCCTTTTCCCCCGCTTTTAAAACGTCTCTACCGAATTCTTTATCATAGATACGGGAAATAGATCCGTCTTTTTCAAACTCATAACGAATCAAATCGTTTTCCAATACTATCTCCTGCCGCAACGTTACCGCATGACCGGCGCCGGCGCTTTCTTCAAGCGACAAAAAGGTAAAAGGAGCCATTTCCACATAAACATAGTTTTTATTGTCACATTTCTGCAAGAGAATCTCTCTTCCGCCGCTCTCTTTTGCGCCCCGCCAAGCGACCGGTAAGGAAACAAGACCTTTATAGGCATAGGAAAGCGTATTGAAAAGAACCATGGAGCGCTCTCTCCGTTCGAAAAGCAACGGCGCAGCCTGATCCGCTAAAATCATCAGCCTGTCGAATGCTTCTCGATGCTCCCGATGCGTTGTTTCATATACGGCGCCGATGGAAGAGCCGGGAATAATATCGTGAAATTGATTAATCAGAAGTATTTTCCAAATCTTGTCAAGGGCATCGGAAGGATAGTTATCGACAGGTAAATGAGCGTACAATATCTCCACGGCGTTTAAAAGCTGTTCGATTTTACGGTTCATTTTTTTAACTAAAGCCTGGCTCGTATACGTTCCCCGATGAAATTCCAGATAGAGCTCGCCACGCCACTCGGGAAGTTCGTTTTCATACCGCTTTAAGGTTTCAAAAAAATCCTGTGCGCGACCAAAACGAATTTTCGGCGCGCCTTCAAGATCGGCCATACGCAAACCATATTCAATATTTTCCGCCTTCGGCCCGCCGCCGCCATCGCCCACGCCGAACAGACAGACAAACTCGTCGATAAAATCCGCTTCGGCAAAATTATCGCGCGCATTGATCATATACTCGCTCGTCAGCGGGCTGTTATAATCCTCGGGCGGAAAATGAGTAATAACGGACGAACCGTCGATGCCCCGCCAGATAAAGGTTTGATAAGGAAATTTATTATATTTATTCCATGAAAGCTTCTGTGTTAAAAAATAGTCGACGCCGCTTTTGCGCAATATTTGCGGCAAAGACGCCGAATACCCGAACACATCCGGCAGCCATAAATTTTTCACATCTACCCCAAATTCATCTTTAAAAAAATTTTTTCCTATAAGAATTTGGCGGATAAGCGATTCAGCCCCGGGCAGATTGGTATCGGCTTCCACCCACATAGCGCCTTGTACTTCCCACCGCCCCGCTTTAACAAAAGCTTTTACCTGTTCATAAAGCGCGGGATACTGTTTTTTTACAAAATAGTAATGCTGGGGTTGGGAAGCGCCGAAAACATATTGCGGATACTTTTTTAATAGCGCTATTTGATTGGCAAAAGTGCGTCCGCATTTCCGAACAGATTCTTTCACCGGCCACAACCAGCCCGTATCCAAATGCGCGTGACCGATTGCTCTTGCGGAAAGATCGGAAGGCGTTGCAGTTTTTTTTAATTCATACTGCAGCAATTGTTTTGCTTTTCGGATATTTTCCGTTTTTTCCGCATAAAGATTGATGGAATTAACCAAAGCGCGAATGATGCGTTTACGCCGCACGCTTTTTTCTGACAAAGCTTTAACCATTCCAAAAAGAATGTCCATATCGAGGGAATATTGCCACAGCTCTTCGTTAAAAACAGCCAGACGAATCTTTTTAATTTTAATTTCCCCAGGCCCTAGACGCTTTCCCGGTCCATCGGGAGGTTCGCTTTTTATATGAACGCCAAGTATACCGTTGGCCGACATTTCAACCCACAAGTCAATTTTTTCACCCCCAGCCGCCGTATCGAACAACGGCACGACATCGCGTACAAATTTGTTGTCGAACACAGAACCGTTTGTAATGGCCTGCATGGGCACACCATCGAAAGAATAGACAAGACCTTCGCCCGATAGATCAAGAACGGCTACAACCTGACGTCCAGCCCATTTACGAGGGATATTGCCTTGCAGTTGAAACCAAGCCGTGTCCCAATATTTCCCCCAAACATCGCCTTCAACGCCGACTGTATAGTCTAACTGATGACGTTTATCAAAGGGGATATTATCGTCTAAAACGGCATAACGGCAGGTAAAAATTCGCTCGTCGGAAAGTATATCGGTTTTAATGCGACGGATAAAATTTTCAATGCGGTTTATATATATCTTAACGCTGTTGTTATCCATTCCGTTACCACATATCCGGATAATTTTTTTCAAGATATTCGCGAAAGATTTTAATATCTTTCTTTTCGGTCAAATCCGGCACATGCTCGCTGTGCGGCACGCAGTAAAAAGATTTGGGATTATCCTTAACCATATTCAGAATTGCCGTGGGCAGCTCTTTTTCATCCCGCAGAGGATTAACGGGACAATTTTTGATATAGGGATAGATCATCTTTCCGTCAAATTTGAAAATATTCATGCTGACGCGGATTTTTCCTTCGGAATCACGATATCTATCCACTTCATCCACGGGCGGCTTTTCCACGATATTAACGAGATAGTTTTCATTATCAACTTCTGTTACGGCAAAAGCGGCTATTCGTTCCGGAGGAAATTCCAAAGCGTCGCGATCATAATTGATAAGCGCATTTGCATCGTTATTTTGACGCAGTTTTTCAAAAGCTTTTTTCGAATAGAGGTTATCGCTGTTACAAACATAAACAAGGGAAGATTTTAGCTCGGGATAGGCTTCAAAGGCATGTAACAAGGCATCGGCCGTACCGTAAGGCTTTTGACGACCCTGCGGAATATATTGCACCGCATAATAAATTTTCAAACCGTGAAAATCATTATCGCGATCCTTTTTACCGTATTGATTTTTTACGGCTTCGTTATCTTCTCCGGTAACGATAATTATATTTTTAATTCCCGCTTCATGAGCATTATAAAGCAGATAATCCATTAATGGACGGCCGTCTTTACCGATGCCGATCATTCCTTTACTGGCTGTATTAGCCTGCTTTACATCTTCTTCGGTTAATCCTTCCGCCGCCATTGATTTTTTCATTCTGGACGACATCCCTCCGGCGAGGATCACCAAAGTTTCCGTTGTTGACATCTTTTATTCTCCTATAATATTATTCGTCTTAATTTGTTAATTCAAGAACTATATTCTAACAAAAGTTTCAATTATAATCAAACGGATTCGTGGATATTTTTTTTTGTAAAAGAAACGTTTACGATTAGGCCTTTACAGGCGCTGTGCGATCCTAAAAAATAAAAATTAAAAATTCGCAATTTAATAAAGTTGGTAGCAATACGACCATATTTTGCTTATATTTACCGAGTGCGGATAAAAAGAAATATTCAAGCGTTTTAATTTCAATAAAACAATTTTAGGCAATATTTTTCCTTTAAGAAGGAGCTTTAAAATGAGCGAAAAAGAAAGAATTCAGGTGGAAGTGGAAATTTCATCCCAATCCGTCAACGTACAACACGCCTTTTGCCCGAAAGGACATTCGCTGATGGATTCCGCCGTAAAGATTAACGGTTTTGCGGCGATAAAGGTAAAAGTTAAGGCCGGCAATCAGGAAGGGTTGCTTTATCTGGATCCGGTTTACGGCAGTTATAACAATATCGAAAAAGGAATTAGTATTCCCAAAGGTACGGTTGTTGAGATGTTTTGCCCGGAGTGCGGCGAAAGTCTAAGCGATGACAGCGACGTTTGTCAGATTTGTTCTTCGCCCATGTTTGTTTTTCATCTACCGAAAGAGAGTATTATCGAAGGCTGTATGAAAAAAGGCTGTATGTTCCACAAATTGAAGATTGTCGACGGCGAACATCAGATGATGCGCTTATTCGAAAACAGCACTTTGGAATCGTTCTTATAAAACGCTAAACCCGATTTAAGACATTCAAGTCGGAGCTTTCTATTTTTAAGAACATAGCTCCGCTAAGTGATTAACAAAAAAAAGTAAGGATAGAATCGTCAACGTGTCATTCCTTAGAAAGAAGGAATCCGAATGTAGACAATAGCAAGATTTAGATTCCCGATAGAAACCTTCGGGAATGACAAGGAGGAGGAGAATGTAGAAACGGCAACAAAAAAGTCCGCCATTGTCGTTCTTAGATAAATTGGAAATTCTAAAATACGGCCTATGTGAACTATGTATAATTTCGAAATTACAAAATTGAGAATAATACAAAAATAAACAAAAATGTCCGAAATAGGTTATTTTTTGAAATTTCTATACGATAAAATATAGCTCTAAGTTTTGCAATAATTTCCTAATTCCGCCGCCTGTTAAACCGTTTTAATCAAACTTAATAAGCTTTTTTAATCCGCCTTTCCAAAATAGAGATATAATACTCCCGTGTACTTTCCGTCGGCTTTGAATTCTTTGCTCTGAGGACCGAGTTTCCAGGCCTGCTGAAACTTCGTACCGATTGGTGGAATAGCATGCAAAAACGATATATCGCCCTGCGGCCAGCTCATTTTAGTACGCCGCGGTTCGTCGCCGTCCTCTTGAGTATAGACTCGTAAAAACAGACCGTCGGTATCTGCTGCGATGGTTATCAAGCCGTCATCCGTATCAAACGTCGCCCAATTGAAATCGGCATAATAACCGCAAAATTCGGGATAATCCCAGACCGTATTGCCTTTGAAATTTTTATAACGATTTTCATACACGTCGACGGTTTGTCCTTTTAATCGGTTTTTCCAAACGCAATACGGCCCCTTTCCCAGCCATTTCATACTTTGCATACGCTTTTCGGGATAGTCGAACGATATCCCCATATATTTCACAGAATCATGGTAGCTATATGCATATTCCAATTTAAGCCAGCCGCTGCCATAGATCGTCCATTGAAATTGGTTAAAAACAGCATGGTTTTTTACAGATAACGATACACTGTCCTGTGCGTTATTAATATCAATTTTTACAGCGCCTGATTTGATTTGTTCTTTATCAACGACAAAAACGGGACCATTGCCGAACGGTATTAAATGTGCGCCCTGCCATACTTTTTGCAAGGAACCATTGCTTTTGTCAAAGTAATATTCGAAATCCCCGCTTTTAATAATAATACTTTTATCCTCTTCCTGAATCTGCGGATGTTCTCCTGATGTTTTAACAAAAGTTTTATTTACTGCACTGTTGCTTTTTAATTTCCATTTCCATGTATAAATTTCCCGCCCGTTTTTATCCAGCGCCGTTAAAACAAAACCGTCCGCGGCTTGCCATTGCCGAGGCAGATCGATTTTTATACGGCCTTTTGTGTGCGGCAGAATATTCGGGCAGGCTAATGAACCGCATGCCGTTTCCAAATCTTCTTTTTGCAGCGTTCCCGGCTGCGGATATTTAACCAATTTCCAATTAAAACGGCATTGATTCATATTGGTAAAATCATAGCGGTTTTCCACGGGAATTTCAATGCCGGATTTTATTACCACTTTGCGCTCGCTGTCAATATAGATCGGCGACCATATTTCTTTAATCGTATAAAAACTAGCCTCTTTTTCATGATGCGGACCCAAGATGCCGTCCGGAGCATGATTCCCGTCCGTATCGATTATATAATTTTTATCAGTGCGCACAACGCCTTCGTCGGCAAACACCCAAAGAAACATACCGCCCGTCAGAGGTTTGCCCCACATCAGTTTCCAAAAATCATCCAACCCTGCGCCTAATCCTCCGTCATACAACCCGTGTAAATGTTCCGTAGGCATAAAGATATTAGAGCCGTCCATTTTTTTTAAAACGCTTTCATAACTTTCATAATGATCCGTATCAATTCCGCCGTGCAGTTCCCATGGATGCAGAACACGCCTTTTTTGCGGATCATATCTGGCAAATTCGCTGTCGTTTTCCACATTCCAGCCGCCTTCATTGCCATTATCCCAAAATAATACGGCAGGATGATTTACGTCTCTTTCAACCATTTCTCTAATCAAACGCTTCCCGGTAGGCGTATCATAAGGAGGCTTCTGCCAACCTGCCAATTCGTCCAAAACATAAATACCATATTCGTCGCACAGGTCAAGAAAATAGCTGTCGGGCGGATAATGAGACATGCGCACGGCGTTCATATTCATCTCTTTAAGCAGTATAATATCTTTATAACAATCGTTGCGGCTCAATGCCCGCCCGCTTTCGGGACGAAAACTATGACGGCCGCAGCCTTTAAGCGTGATGCGTTGACCGTTTAAAAATATCCCCTTACCCTCGCGCACTTCAATGGTGCGAAACCCGAAACGCTCTCTATTCGTATGCAGTGTTTTATTTCCGTCTTTCAAGAAAATCTGCGCATAATACAAGTTAGGCGATTCGGCCGTCCAGTTTTCCTGACCCGTTACCTTTGTTTGCAAAACGGCATATCCATCTTTTTTATTAATTTTTTTATGAAAAGCTTTTGTCAGCAATTTTCCGTCTGAGCCTAATATTCTCACTTCTACGTTATCCGCTTTTTTTAGACCGCCAAAATACACCTTTATCAAAAATTGTCCGTTCGCTCTTGCATCGATAGCGCTATGTTTAATGTATTCTTTAGGAACAATTTTGAGCCAAACAGGTCGAAAAATGCCGCCGAACACCCAATAATCGCTGCACCGCTCGGCCATATTAACGCTCTCGTTATCAGACATCTTTTTAACGTTTACTTCAAGAAGGTTATCCTTTGAAAAATGCAGCAAAGCGCCGATATCATATTGAAAACGATAAAAAGCGCCCTGATGAACCGGGCCGGCCGATTTGCCGTTTATCTTCACCTCCGTATCGGTCATGGAGCCGTCAAACACGATAAAAACCCGCTTATTTTTCCAACTTTTCCGCGCTTTGAAATGGTAGCGATAATAACCGATTTCATGCACCTTATTCTTATCATGACCGTAATTATACGCGCCGAAACCATGCAATTCCCAATTGGATGGCACGGGAATGGTCGTCCATTCATGCGCTCTCATACCGTCGGATACCATAAACTCCCAATCAACGGGCGCGCCGGCGTCCTTGCCGGAAAGATAAACGATTTCCGTCTCCTGCGCATATAAATAAACGCTCAATAAACATACAACAAAACAGAGGTAAAAATTTATTGCTTTCATTATCTTAATTTTCTCCGAAATTTATTTATTGCATTAACCCATACTTTATTTTAATAAACAGATCATATTTTTTATCGTTTAAAATAGGGGTAATTTGCCGGCATCTGTTTTCCGGCTGTTGTCATGGTGGTGGTCACATTAATATTCGGTCGGCGCCAGTAGTAAAAAACACCCGTTTCAGTCCCAACCAGCAAATCGGGAACGCCGTCGCGATTCCAATCACATACAACAGGGCCGTCCGTATGGCCCATTAAAGTACGGGAAATTATACGTCCCATATACTGTAAAACCATTTTACCGTTTTTCATTCCGAGATTGCGCATCCAGTCTACCGCCGGTTTGGATGAAAAGATCAAATCCTGCCGACCGTCGCCGTCCCAATCGGCAAAAGTGATTTTTAGGCGGCCACCATGTCCGTTGTCTTCCAGTTGATTCAAACGTATTTCTTTTCCGTTTGGATAGATAAAGTATCGTTGGGGAGGCGAGAGCAGCAATTTCCCGTTCTCCTTGTAGCGTAGATAAACCGCAAGATAGCCCTCGTAATCAAGCATAACGAGATCATTCAAGCCATCCTTGTTAAAATCCATTATTAACGGAGATGTTCGCCATTGGGCAAGCAGCTCATTTTCTTTAACCAAATCATATAAAGTCCACTTAGGTTTCAAAGGTTTGCCATTCTTCCATTGAACCTCAATAGGTTTTGCCGCCGCCAATTTCGGATAGGACCGCGTACCGATGTTTTTATACCAAATGACATTACCTCCGATGTGGTTCGCCATAATATCCGGCAAACCGTCATGGTCCCAATCGCCCACATCGATAGTCACATAGCCCCAATTGGCGCGCGGTGGTAATATACGAATAGTTTGTCCGTCCGCTTTTAATAATTGCGGCGCTGCCCATTTCGGTGTTTTGCCGCCAAGGTTTTTAAAAAAAGCAATATTACCCGGGCCGTTCCCGGCAATAATATCATCCAATCCGTCGTCGTCCCAATCAAATACGCGCGGAGCGCTTAGAGCGCCGAAATCCACAAACTTAGCTTTCTGCCGAAAAAAGTTAGGCGGTAAAAACAGGGGAAGACCATCCTTCATTTCTCCCGTATTTTTCACAAACGAAACCCTACCGGGTTCACAACCGGCTATTATATCGACTTTTCCGTCGCGATTATAATCCGCCGTTTGCAATTTAATAGCGCTTCCGTAATGTGAATAAAATTGCAAATTTCGGTCTTTATAACTCAGAGGACGACCTCGTATAAATTCATATTTTTCTTTTGTTCCGCTGTTTTCAAAATAAAAAAGAGTCGCGAACTGATCCACGGCTACAAAGTCATAATCGCCGTCATTATCAAAATCGGCAAAAGCGGCTTTACCTATAATAACGCCGCTTGAATTTTTTATCCTTACCTTATGCGGATTTGCATATTCGGGACGCTTATCCGTTCCTCTATTTTTAAAAAACAAAATAAAATCGCCGCGCTTAGATTGCAGCGAACAAATCAAATCGTGAACGCCGTCCCCGTCAAAATCGATCATTCGCCAAACATTATATTTCGTATTCGGAACATAGCCTTTTGCCGGCAGCGGCAGCTCTTCTCTATCCCAAAAAACATTCTGCGGCACATCGCGGTAAATCAGCAGTTTATCATTTACTCTGTCCGGCGTTAATACATGAATATGCCCGTTCACTTCGGAAACTCTGAAACACATACCGTCATACCCTAAACGGAAACGCTCCGAATTAACGCGCATTCCGTAACGGAAAAGCGGATTATCCGTATTGCCGCTTATATTTTCAAAGTAGAATACACCCGATTCCGCATAGCTGCCCGATTCGGAAACCAGCAAGTCCATATCGCCGTCACCGTCAAAATCCATAGGCATGGGCACCGATTTAAAACCCACATCAAGCTCAACCGTGATATCCGGATTATGATATTCCAATTTATGGATTTCCGTAAAACAGGCATTACAATCCGATTCCACACTTTTTTTCGATATGCAAGCCGTCAAACCAAATAATAAGATTGCTAATAAAAAAATTACGGTAAATCTGCCGTTCATTCCTTCAGCCTCCTTTCCCTTGTTGCCTTATTCTCAAAAATACACCACATTAAAATCTTGTATCAGCTATTTTCCCGGCAGATTTCAATTTCTTTACAAAGTATTGCATTTCCATCTCTTTTCTCATAATCAAGCGTTTTTTTGATGCGCGCAAATGAAAGCCCTCAAGCTGCATTATCTGATCACCCGGTATCAGACAGATGAAATTATATCACTTTTTAAGTTAACTTCTTCCCAATAATATCTGCGGAAATAGTGATGATATCCGATAGTTTTTAGCATTAATCCAAAGATAATAGACGCCGTTTTTCGGAAAGAAAACAGAATAAAAAAATCTATTAAGAATTACTCCTAAACAGCATCGATGCAGGCGTTTCTATTTTGTCAAAACAGGGACCTTTGTAATATAATTTTAAAAATTCACTGCCACCGCTCTCAAAATATTTTATTTTTATAGGATGCTTTCCCCTCTTCAAACGGATGGCGCCCTTTTTTGATTCAACGCCGTGCTGTCCATCGTTGTTTACAATAAGTGCGTCGTCAATAAATAAACGGCTGCCGTCATTGGATTCCAGATAAAACGTATATTCCCCCGGCGATTCTATTTTAATATAACCCGTAAAAACCAATCCCCAGCCGTCTTCCCGTAAGGATAACGGTTTAGGCGATAAGCGAAAGGTCGTTCCTTTTTTTAGCGGCTTTAAGTTCTCGAACTCCGGTAATTTTTGCCAATTGCCTTCATAGTAGGCATAATTTAAACCGTTTACTTTTTCATCAACAAAAGCAAAATATTTTGATACGGTTTCACTCGCCTTCAGTCCTTTTTTAAATGCCCTGTATTTGATCAACGTATTATCGCTTAACATAAACGGTCCGCCGTATAAAGAGGATTTTTCCGTTACCGCAGAGCCGTCGACGGTATAGCGTATTTTTGAATTTGCTATTTTATCCGAAAGCGCTACTTTTATTTTCCCCGGTTTTATTACGATTGTATCCCGGGGTGATATTTGCGGCGCCGGCACGGACGGCCATTCGGCTATTTCGGCTTTTCTCGGCAGCCAAACGGTCATTTCATTGGCGCCGCGCTGCGCCCAACCGTAGTAAGGGATTAAAGTTATTTCCGTATCAGCCGTACTATTATCATCGCCAATCTTTTTTTGTCCGTTGAATTTTATAACATTGAGGCCGTCAAACAATTCTTTTTCATATTCAACCTTCGCCGCCACCTCATCGGGTAAAATAAGATTGCGCGTAAAATGGTTATTATCCACACCCTCGGCGCAATAAACCAAGGGACCGCGCAGAACGGCTGCCCGTCCCGCATCGTCCTTAACTCTGGCATCGGCAATGACCCGACGCACCGGCATGGGAATGGTTAATTCAATTTTATCGCCGCTTTTCCACCCGTTTTGAATAACGGCAAATCCATCCCGTAAAGTGTAATTGACTTTTTTCCCGTTTAATGTAATAATAATATGTTCATTTTGTTGATCTAAAAAGCGGTAAAGATTGCCCGCGAGTGGATTGCCACGCGCCCAGCCCGGAATGCGCAGATAGAGAGACCAGTTATTACGATCCGCTTTGTTTATTATTATATTAATTTTCCCGCTGCGGGGGTAATCGGTTTGCATGGATAGAAGAACTTCGCCCCCTTGTTCAAATTTGATGCGTCCCGAACTGCCGATATAGAGATTTACGTAAATGCGATCTTTTTTTTTGCGCATAGATATATCCACTGATTGAAGGTATGGTGCGGGCAATGTTCACCGGACAACAGGAGGTGCTAAACCAGGGACTGCGTATTAAGGAGCCGTGATTAAATTTAAACCTGCCGTCACAAGCGAGAGGGTTGGGATAAAAAAAACGGTCGCCGCCAAGCGAAACGCCGGCGATAACATTATTATATAAGGAACGCTCCAAAACATCGAGATATTTTGCATCGCCATGCAGTAAAAACATACGGTAATTCCACAAAACGTTGGCAATGGCCGCGCAGGTCTCGTTATAAGCGGTCAAATTGGGCAGATCATAAGCTTTCCCGAAGCCTTCATATTTTCGTTCGGAACCGATCCCGCCGGTGATATATATCTTTTTGTCAACCACATCCTGCCAGATACGGTCAATGGCTTCGATATATTTTTTATCGCCCGTTATGGCGGCCACGTCGGCCATTGCGCTATAGAGATAACCGGCGCGCACCGCATGGCCAACCGCTTCGGACTGTTCCGTAACCGGTTTATCATCCTGCAGATAGACGCCGAAAAGTTTATCCCGGTCGGATGCGCCGCGCTCGTCAAGGAAAAATTTCGCCAGTTTAAGGTACCTTTTTTCACCCGTTACCTGATAGAGCTTGATTAAACCGATTTCAATCTCCTCATGACCCGGCGCCGCATGTTTTTTATTCGGGCCGAATACGCTGTCGATCAAATCGGCATTTTTCACGGCCATATCGAGAATTTTACGTTTGCCCGTTGCCCGATAATAGGCTACGGCCACCTCATAAAAATGTCCCGCGCAATAGAGCTCATGATGATATTCGATATTGCTCCAGCGCTTTTCGGGTTGATGTTTCGGCAGTGAATAATAGGTGTATAAATAACCGTCATCCCACTGCGCGGCGGCAATGGTATCGATTATTCCGTCTACATATTTCTCCAATTGCGGGTCGGGATGATTTTGCAACGAATAGGCGGCGCCTTCGATCACTTTATAGAGATCGGAATCATTAAAATAAATCCCCTCAAAATCCCCTTCCATCAATCCGCCGGCCTTGGCAAAATTGCCGATACGACCGGTCTGCTCGCATTTTTGGAAACAATAAGGAATGGTAACCGCTTTACTCGTCTCCTGCCTGTTTTTCCAGAATTGGTCTTCTATTTTCACCGAGGTAAACGGCACGGTTTGAATAGGATAACTGTTTTGCCCGTAAATAACATCGGACAGCATAATAAGAAAAAACAGACTTAGTAGATAAAAAGTGTATTTTTGCATCGTAGATTTCCGCTATTTTAAGGCCGATTTTTACAAAATCATTAACAACTATTTTTCACTTATGCTATAGGCATGCCTACGGTGCTGCATCTTACTTCTGCCATAGGCATGATTACGGCGCTACTTCTTATTTCTTTCTTCCATAACTTTGCCCTGTTTGGCGTCCCAGCCGTAAGTTTGATAATGCCATTTAAAATTATCCCCTTTTACATCAACCACCACAAAGCCTTCCGGATGTCCGTCGCGTTCTCCCTGCCACCAACGCGCACAAACAGAACCGCCGGTGATATAATGGACGCCTAAATAATTTATATCTTCCAACTCGTGCAGATGCCCCTGAAGAACAAGTTTTAGGTTATAATCTTTTAAAATATCCAATACCTGTAATGCATTGGTAATCACCTCTCCCCTACCGAAGGCCGCGGTTGGGCCCTGGGTCATCTGTTTATAAACGGAGAAAAAAGGGATATGAACGGAAATGACGATGGGCGTGGTTTTACCGATGCTTTGTAAATCCTTTTTCAGCCATTCAAGCTGCAACGAATCAATATGACCGTAATAGTGACGATCTTCCGTAAATCCGATGCCATCTAAAAGAATAAAATGCCAGCCTTTATAATTAAAGGAACGGTATGTTTTATCATAGTTCATTTTGCGTAAAAATAGTTTTTTGCCGAAATCGGGATTATCGGGAGATACGCCGCTGTTTTCATACAATCCGAATACTTCATGATTGCCGAGCGTATTGTAGAGAGGCATTTGCAGCTTGCTTGTTATGTCAAGGTATAGATTATATAATGAATCGGCGCGTGAAAGTTTTTGCTGCAAAGCATCCATGATCAAGTCGCCTCCGGTGATGACAAAATCGGGATGTATTTCATTGATTTTCTTAACCGCCGCCGTTAACCCCTCTTTGGCATGACGCTGCCACTGCACATGAATATCGGTCATAAATACAAAGCTGAAATCCTTTTCTTTTTCGGCACAGCCGGACAGCAGCGCAATAATGATAATCGGCAGAAGGAAATAAAAAAATATCATTTTTTTCATGGCAGTCATCCTCTCTTGTTTTTTATTATTGACATCCCCGTACATTTTTAATCGTTGTTTTACACCAATAATTTACAAAATCCACACTTTTTTACAATATTATATTTAAAAATCTTCGCAACGACTATTCATCGCTCTTTTGTTCCGTTTAAATAAGCAACTTTCAATCATGCTTATATTGTAAATTGCACTATTCTTTTCGAAATAAAAAGGTGCAGCCTACTATGATTTTTTACGCCTGTGATTAATCGAGCCGGAAAGGGTGCAAGAAGCTCCGCTGATTTTTTATGGACTGCTATTTATAGGCAACATAAACTAATTGAAAAAAGAGGAGAAATGCTGTATATTGTAAATAATAACAAACAATTAACGAAAATAAGCGGTATGAGATTAGCCAATCAAAAATTGATACAAAGCGTATCGTCCTGACAAGTATCTTTTTGAAGGAGAGCATAGGAGCCGATATTCTGCAATAAGGGTAACTAATATTTTGAAAAAAGCCCTTCAAAAGACGGGAAGAAGAAAAAATATTACCCCGCTCATTGTGCGTCATAGTTTCATTGCAATTTTATTAGAACAAGGCGCTGACCTTGTCGAAGTGATAAAAGAGAAATATAAACACTTCGGCAAGCTCAGTACGCCGCAATTGTGCTTGCTCCCCAAAATTGGCAGTGCAAGCACAATAAATATATACATACGTTGTGTGCTATGCAGGAAAACAAGAAACATATTCCGTATATTTGAAAATTAAAAGGAAATTAAAATGGCAACAGCAGAACAATTAAAATCTCTAATAAAATCACATTTCAGTAGTGAACCTGAGAGGTTTTATTCTATCGCTTTACAATTAGCTGCACATGAGGCTAAAAAAGGGCATACAGCTTTAGCACATTCTATAAGAGAGTTAATTGACTTAGAACGAAAAAAGGGCGGCCCGA
>CAYRJN010000040.1:3368-23244 GCA_964424545.1 uncultured Calditrichaceae bacterium | reverse complement strand
CCGCTGGGTCCTGGGTTAGGAAGTAATTTACACATAATTTTAGACTTGACTAAAATGAAGTTTAAAATAATATTAAAAAGGTTTGAAACTTATTAATTTTTTTGAAGTTCCAATACTACAAAATGATATTTAGTCTTTATTTGCTTGAGATATAGAACAAATAACGGAGAATGAATGAGAAAAATAATTGTAATTATTGCTTTGACTTTATTCTTTATCATAAGTTGTAAAGAACAGAAGACGACGAAAAGAGATTATTCCGTCTTTGTCGATCCGTTTATAGGAACGAGCGGACACGGGCATACTTTTCCGGGTGCAACAGCGCCCTACGGTATGGTGCAGCTGAGTCCCGATACACGAACGGAAACATGGGACGGATGTTCGGGGTACCATTATTCCGACAAAAGTATTTTGGGTTTTAGTCATACCCACTTCAGCGGCACGGGCGGTGGCGGCGGCGGCGATATCATGTTTATGCCAATCATAGGAAAGGTGCGTTTTAACGAAGGCGATACATCAAATACAAAAAAAGGTTATCGTTGCGCATTTTCTCATGAAAACGAGTTTGCCGAACCCGGATATTATCGTGTGTTGTTAGATGATTATAAAACATTGGTGGAATTGACGGCTACAACGCGCGTAGGACTGCATAAATACACATTTCCCTTGAAAAGAGCGGAAGCCAATATTCTGCTTGATCTAATGCATGGGATTTCCGATTCTGTAGATAGTTTGTTTCTTGAAATTCATAACCGGGAAATACGCGGTTATCGCGTATCAAACGGGAGTCTTGCCGGCAATCATACAACTTATTTTGTGGCGCAATTTTCACAGCCTTTTAAATATTATCGTGTCTTATGCGGCGGAAAAGAGAGTGGTGTAAAAACTGTAAAAGGGAAAAATGTTAAGGCCTATTTTACTTTTAATATTGAAAATAAACGTGTGATTATGATAAAAGTTGCTTTGTCGATTGTTAGTATTGACGGCGCTTTAAAAAATCTGCAAAAAGAAATACCCGACTGGAATTTTTCCCGCGTTAAACAACAAGCCAAAGAGGATTGGAATAGAGAACTGCGCAAAATTGAAATCGAAGGCGCAAATAAAAAACAGATGCGCATTTTTTATACGGCAATGTATCATGCCTTTATTCATCCGGCAAATTATATGGATGTGGACAGACGGTATCGCAGTACAAACGGGCGGATTTATACGGCGGAGAGTTGTGACGATTATACCACTTTTTCTTTGTGGGATACCTTTCGCGCCTTACATCCTTTACAGGTCATTATAAATCCCGCGCGCACCAACCAATTTATTCGCACCTTTATCAGCCGTTATAAACGTTCGAGAAATATGCCCATTATGGAGTTTTCCGGTAATGAAATGTATTCGATGATTGGCTATCATTCCCTGCCCGTGGTGGCTGACGCCTATGCGAAAGGCGTTCGGGATTACGATGTCAAAGCTGCTTATATCGCCATGAAGCAGCTTGCCGAGAGTCCCCGCAGCGGAAAAAAAATATATAAAAATTACGGCTATATTCCTTATGACATGACGAAACAATCGGTATCCAAAACTCTTGAATATGCATTCGACGATTGGTGCGTGGCGAGGCTTGCAAAAGATTTTAATCGAGCTGATTTTGAATATTTTAGTCAGCGAGGAAACTTTTACCGCAATATGTTTTGTAAAGACATCGGCTTTATGCGGCCCAAAGACAGATTTAATCGCTGGTTGAAAGATTTTGATCCCATGACGGCCGATAATAGGTTTTATACCGAAGGCAACGCGTATCAGTATACGCCTTTTGTCCCTCAGGATATTCGCGGCTTAATTGATTTGACGGGCGGCGATGTAGCCTTTGAGAAATGGCTGGACAGAGAATTTACTTTGAAAATGGACAGCGCAAAATTTGATATTTCCGATATTAGCGGATTAATCGGCCAATATGCGCACGGCAACGAGCCCAGTCATCACATCGCATATCTCTATAATTACGTCGGCGCGCCGTGGAAAACACAACGTTTAATTCGACAAATATTAATTACACTATATTCCGACCTCCCAAATGGTATTGCGGGCAATGAAGACGCAGGGCAGATGTCGGCCTGGTATATTCTCAGCTCCTTGGGTCTGTATTCCGTTACACCGGGCACGGATTATTATGTATTCGGCAGTCCGCTCTTCAAAAAAGTAACCATCAATCTGGAAAATGGCAAACAATTTGTTATCGATGCCGAACAAAATGGAGTCGGCAAACCGTATATTGTTAAAGCAGAGTTAAACGGAGACGCTTACAACAAAACTTTCATTCACTATTCGGACATTGTAAACGGCGGAAAATTGCAATTCAAAATGAGCGAGAATCCGAATAAGGAGTACGGCAAGTCCGTTAAAGACCGACCGTATTCTCTCTCTTATAAAACGGCGGCGTCTCCTGTTATTCATGCGGATAAATATAGCTTCTCGGATAGCGCAATAATTCGCATGACATGCAGCGATGAAAAAACGGAAATACGCTATACGCTCGACGGCAGCGCTCCTACAAAGAGTTCGGTTCTCTATTCAAAGCCCTTGGTTGTAAAAAACAGTTTAACTCTTAAAGCGCGCGGTTTTTCCGACAGCCTTAACGCCAGTTATGTATACACATATAAATTCAGAAAGATAGCCCTCAAACCCGCCTTAAATATCGTGTCCGTCAAACATGGCGTTGCGTATAAATATCGCGAAGGGTTGTGCGAAAGTACAAGTGAACTGGAAGAAATTTCCGTATTGAAAACGGGCGTAATGCAACGGTTTAATTTGGACGCCGTTAAAGATCAACGCCCTTTCGGGTATAATTTTAGCGGCTATATAAAAGCGCCGCGGGATGGCGTTTATGAATTTTTACTTAAAGCAAACGACGGGGCGATACTTTATATTGACGATGAACTGATTTTGGATATGGACGGTATTCATCCGCCGCAGCTCTATTCCGAAAAAGTCGGATTAAAGAGAGGGCTGCATAAAATCCGCGTCGATTATTTTCAGATGGGGCGGGCAAAGTCGTTAATTATAAAATGGAAAATACCGGGAAAATCCGACTTTGTTCAAGTGCCTACTTGGGCTTTGTGTCATTAGGAACTTTCATGGAGGTTGCTTTTATAACTTGTTTGAAGAATAAAAAGAAATCCATCAAAAAAAATAACGGAGGAGTATAATGAAGCTTATTAGCGCCGTATCCTTTTTAATGCTATCACTCTTGCTATCCTGCGGCTACAATGTAACAAAGTCAGGGAAAGACCATACGCAATATGTCGATCCTTTTATCGGAACAGGCGGGCACGGACATACCTTTCCAGGGGCAATGGTTCCTTTCGGCATGGTACAGCTGAGTCCCGATACGCGCATGGAAAATTGGGACGGTTCATCCGGTTATCACTACTCCGATAAAACCATCATGGGATTCAGTCATACGCATTTAAGCGGCACGGGCGCGCCGGAATTTTGCGATATTTTGCTGATGCCCACAACCGGTAGAGTTACCGTGCTTGTCGGGGATGAAAACGATAGTAAAACGGGATATCGTTCTTCCTTCAGTCATAAAAACGAATTTGCCGAACCCGGCTATTACAAAGCGCTGCTTGACGATTATAATATTACAGCGGAGTTAACCGCAACTATGCGTACGGGTTTTCATCGCTATACCTTCCCTGAATCGGATAATGCCCATATCATTATCGATTTAAAAAACCGTGATCGCGTTCTTGCATCGGCAATCAAAATTGTTAATGATAGGGAGATTTCGGGATACCGGCGCTCTATTCGCTGGGCTAAAGATCAGCATGTCTATTTTTACGCTAAATTTTCGAAACCTTTTAAATCCTACGGCATTGCTATTGACGATAAAATCGTAAAAAATATAAAAAAAGCCGAAGGAACCAATATTAAGGCTTATGTCGATTATCAAACAAAAACAGGCGAACAGGTTTTAGTAAGGGTCGGCATATCTTCAGTGAGTATCGAAGGGGCAAAAAAGAACCTGGAAGCAGAGAATAGCGACGGCAATTTTGACGAAATAAGAGCAGCAGCGAAAGAGGCGTGGAGAAAACATCTTTCATTGATTGATGTGGAAGGGGGTACGGAAAGAGAAAAACGTATTTTTTATACGGGCTTATATCATACGGCCATGGCGCCCGTTGCCTTGAATGATGTTGACGGTCAATATCGCGGGGTCGATCATAAAATCCATAAAGCGCAAGGATTTACCCGTTATACGGTCTGGTCGTTGTGGGATATTTTTCGGGCGCAAATGCCGCTATACACTATTCTCGAACCTTCGAGAATGAATGATTTTCTGAAAACGTTCTTGGAAATTTATAAAAACGGTGGACGGCTGCCGCATTGGGAAATATGGGGAGAGTATTCGGGCTCCATGATCGGTCATCATGCTTTGCCAATTATTTTGGACGCCTATCGTAAAGGTGTTCGCGGATTTGACGTCGATTTGGCTTTTAAAGCGATGAAAAATCAGGTGGATCACGGCGGCTATTATGCGCGTATGGGTTATATTCCCGCAGATAAAAGCGGCGGATCGGTTTCGATGGTCATGGAATACGCTTATAACGATTGGTGCATTGCAGAAATGGCCAAATTACTGGGGAAAAAAGAGGATTATCTCATATATCAACAAAGGGCGCAGTTTTATAGGAATATGTACGATTCTCAGACAGGTTTCATGCGTCCTAAGAATTCCGATCGCCAATGGGTAACGCCGTTTGACCCTGCGCAGCCTACGGAACATTTTGTGGAAGGAAATTCGTTTCAATACAGTCTTTTTGCGCCGCAAGATATTAACGGACTCATCGACCTGATTGGCGGCGAAAAGAAGTTCGAAGCTTGGTTGGTTCGTCTTTTTACGTATAAATCAAAGTATGATAAAGAGGTTAAAGACGCTTCGGGGTTGATCGGGCAATATGCGCACGGAAACGAACCGAGTCATCACATGGCCTATCTTTACGATTACGCGGGCGCCGCGCCTAAAACGCAAGCTATGGTCAGACAGATTTTAGAGACCATGTACGACGATAAACCGAACGGCTTAAAAGGCAACGAAGATTGCGGACAAATGTCCGCTTGGTATATTTTAAGCGCTATGGGTTTTTATCCCGTTACACCAGGGATTCCGAATTATGAAATCGGTACGCCTATTTTTAAAAAGGTAACCGTGCATCTCGAAAACGGAAAAGATTTTATTATCCGTGCCGAAAACGTATCTTTGGAGAACAAATATATTCAATCCCTTAAAATTAACGGTCGAGCGACTACTAAATGCTGGTTTCCGCATCAGGATATTTTATCGGGCAGTGAATTTGTGTTCACAATGGGCGATAAACCGAACTATAATTGGGGCGTTGTAAAAGAAGATAGGCCGCCAACCGAATCGTTTAAAAAAACGGTTGCCATGCCATATATTATAACAGGCGATGCTTATTTTTTAAATAAAGCAAGAATAAAATTGGGATGCGAAACTAAAAATGCAAAAATATATTATACTTTGGATGGCAGCGAGCCGTCGCAGCAATCAAATTCCTATGACAAACCTATAACGGTAAATAAAACGGCAACGATAAAATTTGCCGCGTATAAAAATGGATTACTACCGAGCCTGACGGTAAGGGAGACGGTTAAAAAACTCGAATTTGAAAAGTTTACAAATTATGAAAACAAAAAACAATTCGCTCCTGGGCTAAAATATAAATATTATGAGGCTAAAGTGATGTTTGTTCGGGAATTGGATAAGGCCGAACCGATAAAAAGCGGAATAATTGCAAATTTTAATATTGATAATCGTACAAGAGATGAATATTTTGCGTATATTTACGAAGGTTATTTAAAAATACCGAAAGACGGGGTTTATACGATTTACAATAAAACCAACGATGGCAGTATTCTCTATATTGACGGAAAAGAATTCATCAATTCCGACGGAGGTCATCCCGCTTCCGAGAGATATAAAACCATAGCTTTAAGAAAAGGAATGTACAAAATCGCTCAAAAATACTTTCAGATGGCCGGCGGATATATGAATCAAGTAAGCTGGAAAGGACCGGGAATTAATAAGCAGGAGATACCGGGCAGAGCGCTGTTTCATGAGAAATAAAGCTGCGAAAAGCCACAAAAGTAAAGAAGTAAATATGATAATTTCAAAAATTTATTATTGAAAATTAAACATGGTAGAGTAAAAAGCGACAAATATTTTTTGTACAGTACAATGAAAACGAACGGAATATTTTAAACGAATGATAAAATAAATTCTTTAAGTATTTAAAATTAAATTGATTCAAATAAACGATTTTTCGTTGTTATCCAAAATAATTTATTAAAATAACGGAGAAAATAATCATGCGCTTTAATTATTTATTTTTAATCTTTCTCGGTTTATTGAGTTTTAACGCCCTGTTTGCCGACGCTTATAAGAAAACGGATAACGGTATTATTATTAATACGGAACGCGGTAAAATAAAGATCGAACTATTGGCGGATAACATATTTCATATCAGCGCGGTTAAAGGCGATAGATTCTCTTCGCGTAAAAGTTTAATCATTGTCGATAAAAAATTCTTCGTAGATAAACCCTCTGTAAGGCAAGAAGATGATAAAATCGCTATTGACGGTAAAAATATTAAAGCCGTATATAATATTAGAGAAAACATAATATCTTTTTATGACGGCAAAGGAGATTTGATTATTCATGAAAACGGTAGGGAAATAGTTCCGACAAAAGTAAGCGGTGAACAGGTTTATCATATCAAACAAAATTTTAAATTATCGCCCGCCGAAGCGCTGTATGGCTTGGGTCAATTTCAGGATGGCGTTATGAATTGGCGTGGCCATGATGTAACGCTTGTGCAGGAAAATACCGTTGCCGTAAATCCCTTTATTGTTTCCAATAAAAATTACGGTATCCTTTGGGATAATTATTCGATGACCAAATTTCATGACGGACATGACGGAATGTCTATTTGGTCAAAAGTTGCCGACCAGATCGATTATTATCTAATAAATGCTGATAATATCGACGGTGTGATTGCGGGATATCGCTATTTAACGGGGGACACCCCGATGTTCGGCAAATGGGCATACGGCTATTGGCAATCCAAGGAACGCTATCGTACGCAAAAAGAGATTATCAATATTGTTAAAGAGTATCGCAAAAGAAAATTACCGCTTGACAATATTGTGTTGGATTGGACCTATTGGGGAGACGATATATATTGGAATTCCCTTGAATTTAATAAAGAACGCTTTCCCGATCCCGCAAAAATGTTACGAGACGCTCATAAAATGAATGTGCATTTTATGATTTCCATTTGGCCTAATTTCGGCTCTAAGGCACCTGTTTATACCGAAATGGAAAAGCGAGGTTTTTTGATAGGCAAAGGGGAAAATAGAGGTTTGTACGACGCCTACAACAAAAAAGCGCGCGATTATTACTGGCAATGGCTAAATAAAAATATGTTCTCCATTGGCATGGACGCGTGGTGGATGGATGCCACCGAACCGGAAACAAAGGGGGATACGCCTGAAGAACGCGGCGAAAATCTGGAAAAAATCGGTCGGAATTCTATGGGTAGCATGGCGCGTTACCTTTTGCCCTTTTCATTGATGTCCACCCAAGGCGTTTATGAAAATCAACGAAAGACAAACGATAAAAAACGCGTGTATATTTTAACGCGCTCGGGTTTTGCCGGTCAACAGCGTTACGGCGCCGTTACTTGGTCGGGCGATATTCATGCGCAATGGAGCGTTTTTCGCAATCAGATATCCGCCGGTATCAATTTTTGTATGACCGGAATACCTTATTGGACAACCGATATCGGCGCTTTTTTACCGGATAATCCACTTGGCAATCGCGGTGAATCGTATCGCGAGATTTATGTACGCTGGTTTCAATTCGGCGCCTTTTGTCCCATGTTCCGTTCTCACGGTTCCGGTACGGCGCGCGAAATATGGAATTTCGGAGGAGAAAAATCTTGGACATATAAACCTCTCGTACGTTTTGATAATTTACGTTATCGTTTACTGCCTTATATTTATTCGCTTGCCTGGCAGGTGACCGATAAACGCTATACAATCATGCGCGGGTTGCCATTCGATTTTAATGATGATTGCAATGTCTATGAAATCGATAACGAATATATGTTTGGGCCGGCCTTTTTGGTTCGACCCGTAACTGAAAAAATGTATTTTAATAGAACCTATACGGGTATGGTGATTCCCGCTCAAAATTTATTTGATGAAAACGGAAAGAAAGGCGCTTTGACGACGCGATTCTACAACGGCCAAAAATTTGACACCTTGGTAGTTACGCGCAGGGAATCCAAGCTTGATTGGAATTGGAATGACGGCGTCTCCAAACCGAAAGCGTTGCATCAACACTATTACAGTATGAGGTTCAGTGGCGAAATTCTTGCGCCTGAAAGCGGACAATATACTATCGTAACCAACTCCAATGACGGCATTCGCGTTTGGCTTGACGGCAAATTGGTAATAGATAATTGGACGGATCATGGGGTAACAACCAATATGGGAGAGATTAACCTAAAAGCCGGTAAACGTTATAAAATTAAGATGGAGTATTATCAAACGCTCGGCGGCGCGGTTACTAAACTGGCATGGATACTTCCTAGTGAACGCGATAAAATGAACGCTCAAAAAATACCGCCGGTAAAATACATTCAGGTATATTTGCCGAAAGCACAGGGTTGGTATGATTTTTGGCGCGGGGAAAAACTGGCCGGCGGCCAAACCGTGGAAGTTCCAGCGCCCATTGACGAGATGCCCTTGTTTATTAAGTCCGGTTCGATTGTACCCATGGGGCCGTATCTGCAATATGCTATGGAAAAACCCGCCGATCCGATGGAATTGAGAATCTACGCCGGAGCCGATGCCGATTTTTTGCTGTATGAGGACGAGGGAGATAGTTATAATTATGAGAAAGGTTTTTATTCGACTATTTTGTTCCGTTGGAATGATAAGAAACAAACGTTAACCATCGGCGAACGAAAGGGGAATTTTCCGGGAATGTTGAAGGATAGGAAATTTAATATTATCTTTGTAAATAAAGATCATGGGGTTGGCGTACGGCCTGAAAAATCACCTGATAAAATAATAAATTATAACGGGAAAAAGATAGTAATATGTCAATAAACGGAGGGTGATATGAAAAAATATTGGCTTTTGGTGTTTATTGCTTTTGTTATGGGGTTAAGCTCCTGCGCTACTAAAAAAACATTGCCTATAAAACCGCCGAAACACGGAGGTATCTATGTGGTCGCTCATCGCGGCGCCCATTTGGAAGAACAGATACCTGAAAACAGTATTCCCGCTTATCAAAAAGCGATCGATATCGGCGCGGATTTTGTCGAAATTGATGTGCGCATGACCAAAGACGGACACTTTGTAAGCTGTCACAACGGTGAAGTTTCTAAATATGTTGTCGGCGGGAATCCCGGTAAAATCTCCGAAATGACTTTGGATGAAATTAAACAGCTTGATATCGGCAGCAGGATCTCTGAAAAATGGAAAGGAACGCAAATTCCGACATTTGACGAAATCCTCGATTTGTGTAAAGGGAAAATCGGTATATATCTTGATTTAAAAAACGCTCCGATTAAACCTTTAATTGAAAAAATTAGAGAGCGAGGAATGGAACGGGATGTTATTTGGTATGCCGACGATGTTGAATTGGAAGAGGTGAAAGCCGAGTGTCCGGAATGCGTAATTATGCCCGATCCAGGACCGGAGAAGAATTTAATCGCTTTGATCGAGCGATTTCATCCCGAAATTATTGCGGCGGTTTGGAAATATATGTCCGCCGGTTTTATGAACACGTGTCATGATGCAGGCGCAATTGTCATTGTGGACGACGGCGGCCCGGATACTTGGCAGCAAGCGCTGGAATGGGGGCTTGACGGTATACAAAGCGATCATCCTGCGGCTTTGATAAAATTTTTAGATAACAGGAAATAGCGACAAACTGTTATTGTATAAAAAAGTAATGGTTCTCAAGATTTAAATTAATTAACCCAAAACTTACAGATTTAGGGAATGGATAAAATAATTATTTTTCACATTGATTGGAGCGTTGTAAATGAGTAAAATGGCGATTATCGCCTTTCTTATATTGAATATCATCTTGATTTTTTCATGCGCAAAGAAAAACGATGTTATGGAACCGGTTGATTACGTTAATCCCTTAATTGGTACGTTGGATGCGGGCAACGTTATCCCCGGAGCATTACGTCCGCACGCTATGGTTAAATTAAGTCCCGATATGTCCGGCTCACCTTTAAGCGGTTATGAGTATGCGGACAGCAATATTGTTGGTTTTAGTCATACGCATTTGCAAGGAACAGGAGGCGGCGCCTACGGACAAATTCTTGTCTATCCGTTGATAGGTAAATTGGAAAAAATAACCAGGGGTAAATGTTTCTCATCGTTTTCGCATGTTAACGAAACGGCAAAAGTCGGTTATTACAGCGTTTTATTGGACGAAAGTAATATTAAAGCGGAATTAGCGGCGACTGCTCATGCCGGTATTCATCGCTATACCTTCCCGAAGTCGGACGAGGCTTATCTGCTACTCGATATCGGTCATACGCTTTCTTCCGCCAATTTTTGTACGGATGGGAATATTAAAATCATCGATAATAATACGCTTAAAGGTTTCGGCTATTATGGATTTCCCGTCTATTTTTACGCTAAATTTAGTAAACCTTTTAGTGCATTCGGAACATGGAAAGACTGCGAGTTAGTAAGGTCCTTTGCCGTAATTGACGAAAAATATTTATTTGCTGATAAAATGGGCGGGAAACACGGATTAAAAGGCGAATATTATGACAATAAAATCTTAAGTGGCAAACCGTTTTATACGCGCATTGATAAAACAATAAACTTCCGCTGGGGAATGAAACATCCCGAAAAATTACCCTTAAATGGTTTTTCAATCCGCTGGACGGGGAAAATTGTTCCTCCGAAAACCGGCTTGGTAAAAGTACGTATAGACGGGGATGACGGTATTCGCTTTTGGGTCGATGGTAAACTATTGATCGATCAATGGGTGAATCGCGGCGAGACGGCCGATATAGTAACAATAAAAATGCAAAAGGAGAGAGCGCTTGATATAAAAATCGAATATTATGAAAATGTCGGCGTTTCTTTGGCTCGCCTGAAATGGGATATCGTACCCGAAAGGGGCGAACTTCATGCCGATTCCCATAGCGAACAAGGAAGTAAAATCGGCGCCTATTTACAGTTTAAAACCGAAAAAAATGAACAGATCCTAACTAAAATCGGCATCTCTTATGTTAGTTCGCAACAGGCGCAAAAAAATATGGAAGCGGAAATAGAGGATTGGGACTTTGACAGCATTGTACAAGAGACAAAAAGAATCTGGAATGATTTGCTTAAACGGATACGGGTGGAAGGGGGAACGGCGAAGCAAAAAACCGTATTTTATACGTCTCTTTATCATGCGTTAATCGAGCCGACGGATTACAGCGAGGGAAATAAATATTACAGCGGCGTAAGCGGAAAAGGAGAGATATACGACGCCGACGGACGTCATTTTTACAGCGATGATTGGTGTACATGGGACACCTATCGCACTACTCATCCGTTGCAAACGATTATTGAGCCTGAACGGCAATCGGATTATGTATGGTCTTACGTGCAAATGTATGAACACAGCGGCTGCCTGCCGAGTTGTCCCGGCTTATGGAGCGGCTGCAGCATGGGGATGAACGGCAATCATACAATTCCCGTCATTGTCGATATTTACAATAAAGGATTTAAAGATTTTGATATCGGGAAAGCGTACAAGGCCGTAACTCATCATACTATTACCAATCCGGCCGGAAGCGACGAATTGTCGAGCGAATACCTTAATCTCGGATATGTGGCTTTTGAACATGATAAAGGCGTACGCGAAAAGGCGTCGGCCTCCATCACCTTAGAGTGCGCTTACGATGATTGGTGCGTCGCCCAATTTGCTAAAGCGTTAAACAAAGAAAACGATTATCAAAAATTCATAAAACGGGCAAAGAATTATCGAAACTTATTCGATGCGCAAAACGGTTTTATGCGGCCTCGACATGCCGACGGTAGCTGGAAAAGGCCTTTTAATCCTGAAAGTAAACAGGGACATGCTAACGGTTTTACCGAAAGCAACGCTTATCAAATGACTTTTTTCGTTCCGCAGGATTTAGCGGGGTTGATTAACTTAATGGGCGGCAAAAGCAGCTTTAGCAAAAAATTGGATTACTATTTTGCGAATAGTCTGCATAATCCGGGAAACGAACCTGATTTTATTAATCCGTTTCTTTATAACTATTCGGATGAAGCATGGAAAACGCAATCGGTTGTGCGTGATATTTTGCAGAAAGCCTACACAGCCGAACCCCGCGGTTTGATCGGAAATGATGATTCGGGGGCATTATCCGCCTGGTACGTATTTGCCGCGGCCGGCTTTTATCCCGTTTGTCCGGGCGTTGCGGAATACGCGCTTGTCAGTCCGATATTTAAAAAAATTACTATTGAAAACGGAGCGGGAAAAAAGCCTTTTGAAATAATCGTTCGAAATTATTCGCCTCATAACGCATTTATCCAATCCGCTCTTTTAAACGGTCAATCCTTAAATTATCCGATTCTAAAACATACGGATATTATAAGAGGCGGAAAATTGGAGCTTTTTATGGACAATAAACCGAATAGAGCATGGGGTAAAAACGCGCTTAAGGTTTATTATTCCATCGGTAAAGAGCGTTAAAAAGATAATAGTAAATTAATTTTAATCGTTTTTTTTATATAGGATGAAACATCAAAGAAAGTCGTTGAAAAGTTTTAAGAAGATAGCATCGCAATGTGATTAATGAAAAAAATACGGATAAGATGGTCAAAGTGTCATTCTTTCGAAAGAAGGAATCTGAATGCAGACAATAGCAAAATTTAGATTCCCGATAGAAACATTAGGGAATGACAGAAGAGTGGAAAATGTAAAAACGGCAACAAAAAAGTCCAACATTGTCATTCTCAGATAAATTGGAGAATCTAAAATACTGTCTATGTGAACGATGTATAATTTCAAAATTTGAAATAATACAAAAATAAATGAAAATGTCCGAAATAGGTTATTTTTTGAAATTCCTATACAAAAATATAAAAAAACGTTTCGAAAAGTAGCTAATTGCCATTGCTTAACCGAAATATTATTAAAGATAAAAGGAGCTTATTATGTCTATTAAGGTTATTATCGGAGAACGAGAATATTTTAAAGATATTGGGAAAATCCCTTACGAAGGACCCGAATCAACTAATCCGTTAGCTTTCAAATATTATGATGAAAATAAAGTTGTGGCCGGTAAAACAATGAAGGATCATTTTCGTTTTGCCGTGGCTTATTGGCATTCCTTTTGCGGAACGGGCGCCGACCCCTTTGGCGCGCCAACAAAAGATTTCCCATGGTTGCAAAGCGCCGATCCGATGCAGGCGGCTAAAGATAAACTGGATGCGGCTTTTGAGTTCGTCAGCAAACTCGGCGTGCCGTATTACTGTTTTCATGATCGCGATATGGCTCCCGAAGGCGATACGCCGGATGATTCCGATAAAAATTTGATGACCTTAGTTGATTTAGCCGGCAAGAAACAGCAAGAATCGGGGATTAAACTTTTATGGGGTACGGCAAATCTTTTTTCGCATCCGCGATTTATGAACGGCGCCTCTACCAATCCTGATTTTAATGTGGTGACATACGCCGCTGCCCAGGTAAAAACGGCGCTTGAAGCGACGGTTGAACTCGGCGGCGAGAATTACGTCTTCTGGGGCGGACGCGAGGGCTATTTTTCTTTGTTAAATACCGATATGAAACGGGAAATCGATCATCTTGCCATGTTTTTAACGAAAGCGCGCGATTATGCTCGTTCCATTGGGTTCAAAGGAACTTTTCTGATTGAACCGAAACCGATGGAACCCACAAAACATCAATATGATTTTGATACGGCCACCGTTATCGGGTTTTTAAAAAATTACGGTCTGGATAAAGATTTTAAAATAAATATTGAAAATAATCATGCGACTTTAGCTCAGCATACTTTTGCGCATGAAATTGAAACCGCTTATAATGCCGGACTGTTCGGAAGTCTCGATATCAATCAAGGCGATCCACATAACGGATGGGATACCGATGAGTTTTTAACCAATCTTTATGACGCCGTCAATGTAATGCTTGTATTGCTGCGTAACGGAGGATTCGTCGACGGAGGGATGAATTTTGACGCCAAAACGCGAAGAAATTCCACCGATCTTGATGATCTTTTTATTGCCCACATAAGCTCAATGGATACGTTGGCGAGAGGCTTAATTGTTGCCGATAAAATATTGAATGAATCGGATTATCTTAAACTGAGAAAAGAACGTTATGCATCTTTTGACGGCGACAAAGGAAAAGAGTTTGAAAAAGGCAATCTGGATTTTCCGACTTTGGCGCAAATTGCCCGTGAGCTTGGAGAACCGCAAATTAAAAGCGGCAAGCAGGAATTGTTTGAAAGCATAGTCAATCGATATATTCGTTAGAAAGGGATAAAATATGTTATTTGCGGGATTAGACGTATCGACCCAGAGCTGTAAACTGGTGGTCATTGATTATGAAAATAAAAAGACGCTGTTTGTTCATTCCGTTAATTATGATGCCGATTTAGCCCATTACGGGACGCATAACGGCGTTATCGAAAATCTGGGCGAGGGCGTTTCGGAATCCGATCCCAATATGTGGATAGAGGCCGTAAATTTAACCTTTGAAAAATTAGCGCAATCGAACGTTCCGATCGGCGAAATAAAATCGCTTTCCGTTTCCGGACAGCAGCATGGCTTGGTTGCCCTGGATAAAGACGGCAACCTGACACGCTCCCGGAGCAAGTTGTGGAATGATTTTTCTACCCAGGAGGAATGTGATCTACTAACGCAGGCCGTTGGTGGGGTCGAAAACATGATAAAGGAAGTGGGCAACAGCCAGCGGACGGGCTACACGGCGGCCAAAATATTTCACATGTATCGGCATGAATATCACAAGTATCGCAAAACCGAAACGTTTTTTTTAGTGCATAATTATATTAACTGGTATTTAACGGGCGCAAAAAACGGCGGGGTTCGCGTTATGGAGCCGGGTGATACGTCCGGAATTGCCCTGTGGAATCCGGCTAACGGACAATGGTCCCAAAAAGTAATCAATGCCATCGATTCCGATCTAACGGGTAAATTGCCACCGCTCAAACCGTCTTATGAGAGCATAGGATATATTTCTGAAGAATTATGCAACGAATACGGCTTTTCGCACAATTGTATAATTGATGCCGGTAGCGGCGACAATATGTACGGAGCCGTCGGTACGGGTAATGTTAAACCAGGAATTGTGACCATCAGTCTCGGTACAAGCGGGACGGCCTACACTTTTCTTGAGCATCCTTACGTGGACAGTACAGGGGAGATTGCTTCTTTTTGCGACAGCAGCGGTAATTATCTTCCGCTCTTATGCGTCTCGAACTTGGCGAACGGTTATAATAGTTTTATTGAAAAATATAGAATGTCGCACGATGAATTTAACGAGATGATCAATAAAAGTAGAGCGGGTAATAACGGACGGCTTTTGATTCCCTGGTTTGAAGGCGAACGAACGCCTGATGTGCCGCAGGGAAGTCCCGTATATTTTGGATTTAAATTGCAAGATTTCACTCCGGAAACGCTCGGCAGAGCGGTATTGGAAGGACATATACAAAATCTGTTTTACGGATTTCAAAGGATGCCCGTGGAAACTCGTGAGATTCGTTTGACGGGCGGTATTTCGCAATCATTAGCTTGGCGTCAGTGTATTGCTGATATATTTAATGCGGAAACCGTTCCTGTAGAAGGAGAAGGCGCGGCTATGGGGGCAGCATTACATGCGGCCTGGGTTTGGCTAAATGAGAATAATCAGCCGTCCTCGATTGAAGAGGTTGTCAGCGATTTTGTAATTCTGAATGAGGAGAAACGCTGCCGTCCGATTGCAGGCAACGTGCAGACTTACAAAGACCAGAAAAAGTTATTCTCAGCCTTAGTGCAAAAATTTCTGGATAAACAATACGGGGATGTGTTTGAATTGCGCAATCGTTTATAATCATCCATAATGGATTTAACCTAAATATTAACTGATCGGTTATTCGCCTATATCCATACTTGGATAAAATCAAGTAAAAATCATTGCTCAGCGGCGGCGCATGCGTCGGGACTTTCTCTGCTCAACTTTACCGTATATATAATTGATTGGGGTAAATTTTCGAGTAGTATTCGATTTGTATTGTTAATCCGGTTCGTTCCAAACGATACTCTGAACAGGTAGTCAAAATATTGCGGCATTTCGCCATATTTATGGATAAAACACGATACGTCGAATGTTGAAGCGCTCGGAGATTAATTACGGGTGGGAAAATATAGTAAAAATAATGTCAACTCAAAAAATTGTTACGACGAAACTACCCACAAAAACAAAGGCAATACATCAAAGGCGTTCAACTAAACCGATAAAGGAGGTGAAGCGTATATATGATGTGGCGGGATGTATAGATACTTAAAAGATACAAAAAAAACACGAAACCCGGTAGAGCCAAGAAAAATATAACCGCCTTTAATTTTGATTAGCGGTCTGCGATTGTTCTATTGCTGTTTCTGATATTTTTAGATCATCTTCCAATTTTTCAAGTTGCTTTAGAATTTGCTCGTAACTTTCAAAGGTGGATTCAATTTCTACCGAAGGGTCTCGGATTAAATTTGCTGCGAGAGCCAGCGCTAGCTCGTTACGCGCTTTTTTATCTTGGCCAAGATTATGATAAGATAAGGCTATCCAATATTGGCATTCAACTTGAAACCCTACAGATTGGTATTTATAGTTTTTTAATTTAGCGTATATATCCTTGAATAGATTCAAAACAACAGGCCAATTATTTCTTTTTGCCGCTAATCTGCCGTGGAGATATTTTACATAAATAGAGTTAATGTCGGAGTTGTTTTCGATTGTATTTAATAAGTCCGCCATATCGTCATATTTATGGTAATCAAAATAGACGGAAAGAAGTGTAACCGCCGATTCCATTTGACTGTACCTTCCATGTTTCATAGAAAAAAGATATTGTTTTATGCCGAGGTCTCGTTCATCTGACCACCAAAAAGCAAAAATTCTGATAAATTTAGAACGCGCTGTGCGCCAGTAGTGATAGGAGCCTAATCCTAGATACACATCATACATTCTGGGGTCTTTTTTTAAGGTTATTTTTAGGTTATTCAAACCTTTAATGCCATCCAAATAGGCGCCGATCCAATTATAACCGCGCATCTTGGCAAATGCTCTATAGCCGTAAGCTCCGCCGAGATAAAAATATGTCCAAGCATTATCCGGATTAATTTCTAACGATTTATTACATAGCTGTATCACTTTTTCTACATTCCTATCTACGTCATCCAAAAAATGATTAAAGCGATATACGGCCATCCAAGTTTGTAAAACAGCCGCTTTATAAAAATAGGGACCTGGATGTTGTGGTAAAGCTTTTTGCAGGCTGTCGATAACGGCAATACATTCTTCAAAACGTTCTTGATATACAAGTTTTAACGCTTTGTGAATACCGTGGTCGATCAATTTATCAATCGGCGCTAAAATACTGTCAGGAACATCGGGGATATGCTCAATATCTTGTGCAAATCCCTTTGCGAAGAGGGTATAAAAGAGTAAGATAAATGTATAAAGTATAATTTTATGCATGTTAATTCCATTTTTACTTAATCTGTAAATTTTAATATTTGCACAATATTTTATATGCCTCTAAATTGTCCGCTTTGAAAATTTAAACAAAATTGGCGAAGATTGTATTCCTATATGCTTGTTATCTAATACGGATCAATCTCTATTTTGTTAATTTTTTATTGCTTTATGATATATGAAAGGAATAAATGTATGACAAACAATAAAATTAAAGCTGTGATCTTTGACATAGGTCGCGTTTTAGTTGAAGTGAATCTTACACAAGGTATTTTTAAGTTTTTAAACATGGAAAAAGATGCAACGGATTTAAAAATATTAAATGAGTTGTTAAATGACCATGCTTTCATTGATTTTAGCAAAGGGAAAATAAGCCCGCAGGCTTTTTATAATGATTTCGTTGAGAAAGCAAATCTTAATATTCCTTATGAAGAGTTTGTTTACCATTGGCAAAATATTTTTAAGCCTATTAAGGGGATGGCGGAGTTGACTGACGCAGTAAGCCGTGAATATGAGATTGGGATTTTATCCGATATCGATATATTGCATTGGCAGCGCTTAAAAAACGAATTGTCCATATTTAAAAAAGTAAAGAAACCGACGTTAAGCTTTGAAGTCGGTTACATGAAACCGCAGCGTGAAATCTATGAAATAGCCGCAGAAAATGTCGGTCAGTGTCCGGAGAATTGCTTATTTATTGACGACAGGGAAGTGAACGTTAAAGGGGCCGTCGACGCAGGAATGAAGGCCGTTCAATTTAAAGGAAAAGATAAGCTTAGGAAGGATTTGAAAAAAGTCGGCGTAATTTAAATTTTCTCTGTAACGGTTTTTGAAATAACAAGATATATTATCAACCATGTAATCGAGCGGACAATCATTGCTGTAATACTGTTTAAAGCCGTCGTATTGGCAAAAACGTTAATAAAATACGTAATATGGAAATATGAGTAATTGCAATAAAAGCGTAAATCACTTTTGAGAATTTATATTTAATCCAAATAAAAGGGGCAGCAACTACCGAAATTGCGCCCATGGTAATGTTATAAAAAGCCAACCAAGTTAAAATACCATATAAGTCGTTATAAAATCGCCAGTTAGAACTCTAACGCCGTTTATGATCGGTAAAATACCAATGATAACGGCAATTACTGCAGTAATTTTAGTCATTATGTTTTTCATTTTTTTCTTTTTTAACGTGTAGCGTTATTATCTAAAGTTTGTCAAATCGCTTGCCTTTGATTGATATTTGGCTTTTACATCGATTACGAATATTACTTAACGAAACAGCCTCTAAGAAGAATCCGTCCGATTAAAAAATGCTAAATGATCCGTATTTCCCCGGGTTCTTTTTAATGTCTTCCGTTAACTCTCTTAATTCTTTGGTTAGGCGCAACAACTCGTCGTAATACTCTTTATCTTTTATCAAAGCGCCGACGGTACCGTTGCCGTTCAATCGATTAACCAGCGTATCGGTTTGATCGGTAATGGTTTTTACCTGAGCGAAAAGTGTTGTGTCCATCAAGGCTTGTCCGACGCTACCTTCGCCGCGAGCAAGACGCCCCGTAATAGTTTCCAACTGTTTAGTGGTATTAAGCAGGGCAACATAAAACGATGAATCTCGCAGTAATCTTCCGGCGCTTCCATTTCCTATTTGTAGATCCCTGCTGCTTTTTTTTAGATTGCGGAGTGTTGTTTTTATATCGTTTGCCATTTGTTCGTCGCTTACCAATTGCCCGATGGTCCCCTGTCCTCTTATCGCTTTTTGAGAAATAACATTCAGATTTTTTAGAACATCCTTTAATTCGGACAGAGAAACTGCCGCGTCGGAAATAGCCTTATCCATATTAACCGATACTTTACTTTTTATATAATCGCCGTCGTTTAATCTTTTCTCGCCCGAACGTCCTAAGGAAATATCCACATATTTATCGCCCAACATGCCCATTGTTTTAATCTGGGCAACTGAAGATGACGTTATAAAATTGGCATAATCTTTATCGATTTTTAATTCTATAGTCACGCCCTGATTTTTCTCATGCGTAGAGAGACGCA
>CAYRJN010000040.1:0-3358 GCA_964424545.1 uncultured Calditrichaceae bacterium | reverse complement strand
GAAAGCGTGATAAAGGCGCCGGAGATAAGGGATTCGGCATCATGTTTAAACATATAAATCGAATATTTGGAATCAAAAAGTTTTTGATTGGAGCCAACAACGTAAAAGATTATTCCCAATAAAACCAAAGAAAGTCCCAGCATTAAATATACGCTGGCTTTAAAACCGTTATTTTTTTTGTCGAAATTCACTAATTCTTACTCCTGATGAAATGATCTAAAAACATTTTTTCCGTTAAAGCCGCTAACTCTTCGTTGTTTTCTTTTTCAGAGGTTATATAACCGTTTTCAAGGTGAATATTTTTATCGATTGTGCGTGCAAAATAGTGCAGTTCGTGACTCACAATTAGGGATGTAACATTGAGCCGCTTTTGCAAATCTTTAATTAAATCAACAACGCGAAAGGCGGTTAGAGCGTCCAATCCGGCCGTGGGTTCATCGTAAAGCAACAACCGGGGATGGGTAACGATCGCTCTGGCAATAGCCACTCGTTTTTTCATTCCCCCGCTAAGTTGGTCCGGATAATAATACAAATAGTCTTTTAAACCGAGATAATCTAAGATTTCAAGTACGCGTTTATGCGCCTCTACACGTTCCATGTGCAGCCCTTCGCGCAGGAAAAAACTTACATTTTCTTCAACATTTAAGGAGTCGAACAAAGCTCCGTTTTGAAAAACAATTCCGCATTGTTGACGAATTTTCATTATTTCTTTTGTCGGCAGAGCGTTCAAATTTTTACCAAATACATAAATGGAGCCCGATGTGGGTTTTAAAAGACCCAGAATTAATTTGAGTATGGTGCTTTTTCCCTCGCCGCTGTTGCCGCTTAAGAGAATAATATGTCCTTCGTCCAAATGGAAGGAGACATCTTTTAAAATTTCGTTTTCGCTGAGAATAAGCGAAACATTTTTAAATTCAACCATACAATTTCCTAATAAAAAGCCAATACGGTGCGCGTTAAAATAAAATCGATAAACAAAACGCCCACCGATGAAAAAACAACGGTTTGCGTGGCTGCCCGTCCCATTCCCTCCGCGCCGCCGCGAATCGTGTATCCGTAATAACTGCTTACCAGTCCTATGATCAAACCGTAAAAAGGAGGTTTAATCAATCCGATGGTAATATCCTTAACCAAAAGACCGCCTCGTAAAGAGAGCCAGAAAAATTCGGAGTCCAAACCGATCCAATGCACGGAAGCAAACCAACCGGCAATAATACCCACAGCGCTGGCGATAATGGTTAACGGAAGCATCACGGCGACCGAGGCAAAAACGCGGGGAACAATCAAACGTTTAATGGGGTCTAAGCCGAAAGCCATTAAAGCGTCCGTTTGTTCAGTAAGTACCATATTGCCGATTTCCGAAACAATTTTAGCACCGGTTCTTCCCGCCAACATTAAACCCGTAACAATAGGGCCTATTTCCCGTACAATGGAAATGCTCATAATTCTGCCGAGAAGCAATTTTGCGCCGAACGGTTCCAATTTTTTCCCGTATTCGAAAGCCATAACCATGCTGGTAAATGAAGTGGCCAGAATGACGAGAAAAAGCGCTTGAATACCCATTATGTAAAATTGATACATCGTTTCATCGCGGTAGCGAAAAGCGGCGCCCATGGAAGATATTGTTTTCCATGCAAAAGCCAGACGCTTCTTTATCTCTATAAAAATGTAAAAGAGTTTGTATTTTTTTGCCGTTATGTAAAGTCGTTCAATAAATTCCATTCGGTTTAATTACTCAAAAAGTTTAATAATGTATTTTTCGTTTGTTATGAAAAAGTGCCAAGTTAATCAAGGCATAGATTAAACACAAAAATATATTAAACGGCATATTGAGCAAACTCCATATAGTATACCGGATTTGTTGTTATAATAATATTTTATTATTGGAATTGCTTTCATATTTTTGCGATGATATCCAAAGAACAATTCAATTTAGATAAATCTTAATTATACAAATTATAATTTAGTATTGAGACTTTAAAATTATATAATTTATGACCTCTATCTACAATTTATTTAAAAATATTTGTATACTTGCCTTTAATTTGTGAAAATTAATATTAATTTACAGCAAAAAATAAAAACGAATATAAATTATCCAACAGGAATATGGCTTAAAAGCTGTATTTTACTTTGATATACAACATATCGTTTTTATTATACTGTCCGAACATACCCTGTGTTCCCGTAAAAATATTAGCGCCGAACTGCAAATTAATAGCATCGGAAAAATCGTAAAGAATACGCGGTCTTATAAGGGCGTCGTCATAGGCAAAATCATAATAAGAAAACAATTCCAGATCGAGGGTTTCGTTCAGCATAGAGTAACGAGCAAGAAAAGTAGCCATGTTATTATATTGATCATTAAAAATCGGCGTAGGTCTGATGCTTTCATCATAATCCAATATCGCTTTTTGTATAAATTGCGCGCTGATATTTATGTCCCAGACGCTGAAATCCGTTCCCAGCATATAGTGTATATAATCTTTTTGGATAACGCCTTGATTGATTTGCGGCGTTATGGTGTTAAAATATTTCCCGAAATAATAGGCCGTTTCGCCACGGAAAACAAACGGCCCAAGTGTGGTGCTGAAACTGCCGCCGGCCAAAGAAAGACGATTATGCTGGGGCGTTATGATTAAATTCATACCGCCGCCGCCGTCTGGTTTAAGCGACGGATACATTGTCGGATCGTCGTCCCACATATAGCCGCCCATAATTTCAAAGTCGATATATTCGGTCAGTGTGGAATATTTCGCAAAAAACTCGCTGTTTTGCAACGACGGTTTAACATATTCTTTGCTATAATCGTAAATAGGGGGTACGGGAAAATCGGTTTTAACAGCCCAAACCGAATTCGGATTGGGGTATTCCGTCGGCGTAAAAACAGGCAGATAGATGAACTCAAAGGTGTTGTCATTTAGATAATAGTCAAATTTAGCGCCGTAAACGCCTATCCTGATTTCATCAAAATCGGGCAATAAAAATTGGAATAAATTTTTTGGGGAGACAATATCGGTGATAAAAACACCGTCGGCTTTACCCCAAACAATTTGTTGCTTTCCAACGCGTAAATCAAAATTGTCAAAAAAAAGATCAACATACGCTTCTCTTAAATGGAGAATAAGACTGTCGTTATTGGTCATATATAACATGGGATTAACTTTAAAGTCTCCAACAGAGGAGCTGGCTTCAAAGTTCATATTTAATGTGTTCTGTAATATTACAAAATCATTATTACCGTTTCCGGTCAGCATTCCCGTATAATTACGAGCGTATCCAGAAAAGTCTATATTTTGACCGGCTGATATTTGTAAGCATAAAAAGACTACAACTACAACCATAAGAAATAGTTTCT
>CAYRJN010000039.1:0-23440 GCA_964424545.1 uncultured Calditrichaceae bacterium | reverse complement strand
ACGACCTGTGTTAATACTTCGCCTATTACATTTGCGGAGCTAAAGACCTAATCATATTTTTTATTAAATTACAGAGTTAAATTTTTTAACGAATGGGGATGCAATGAGTTTTTTTGATAAATTAACCGTATGGGCGCTGCCTTTTATACCGAAACCAATAGTCGGCTATTTTTCAAAGCCTTATATCGCCGGCGCTAAGTTAGAAGACGCCGTCCATGTTATTAAAGAGCTTAACCGTAAGGGGATCATGGCAACAATCGATTTGCTTGGCGAAGAGATTACCCATAAAGATCAAGCCAAAGCCGCCGCTGAAGAGTATAAAGAAATTTTGAGGCAGATCGATAAACAAAAATTAGAGGCCAATGTATCGGTTAAACCGACCCATATGGGTTTGTTGTTAGATAAAGAATTCTGTTATCAGAATATTCGCAGTATTGTGCTGGAAGCGATTAAATTTGATAATTTCGTTCGCATTGATATGGAGGATCATACCACGACCGATCAAACAATTGATATGTATTTATGTCTGAAAAAGGAGTTTGACGGCCATGTGGGAACCGTAATCCAATCCTATATGCGTCGAACGATAGATGATATTAACCGTTTAATCGAGCACAAAGCCAATATTAGGCTATGCAAGGGTATTTATAACGAACCGCGCGAAGTGGCTTATAAAGATATGTTTAGTATAAACGATAATTATAACTATAATTTAAAAAAGCTGTTAAGCAACGGCTGCTATACGGGAATAGCCACACACGATGAAAAGCTGGTTTGGTACGCGCTTTCCGTGATTGATGAGCTAAAATTGCATAAAAAGGATTATGAATTCCAAATGCTTCTTGGCGTGGATGAACAGTTGCGCGATATCATTGTCTCCGCCGGTCACCGTATGCGTATTTATGTGCCTTACGGAAAAGATTGGTACGCTTATTCGGTGCGCCGTCTAAAAGAAAACCCCAAAATGGCCGGTTATGTCTTAAAAAAAATCTTGCACTTGGCTTGACAACTATTTTTGGATAACGATAAGTATCCTTTTTAACTTAATATTGCACTTGAAAAGGGATAAATCGCTTCCTAATCTTCCAGCTCCTCCCATCCTGTCATCATCGCCTTAATATTTGAAAATATAGTATGTCCCGTCGTTGTCAAGTATACATGGGCGATTACAAAGGCAATCAGCAAGAAATTCATTACGACATGAATTGTAGCAATCGTATCCAAATTGGGATGCAATCCGATAGAGGGTAATTCATTATAAAAAAAGTAAGCCAATCCGCTCAAAATTTGCAACGGCAGGATAAAGACTTTCAAAGAAAGGTAGGTTAGACGTTGTAAAGGATTCAACTTTGACAGCTCGCTCTTTTTTACCGGATGCGGTTCTCCGCGAAATATGCCCTTCGTATAAAAAAGGACCATCTCTTTCAAAAACTTGGTTGTCGGAATGTATTGTCTCCATTCTCCGGTAGTAAAATGCCAAAATATGGCAAAGGCTGTCAAAATAATCAAGGCCCATGCTGCTATATTATGAATTTTGAATGCCGTGTAATAACCGAATACTGAATAGACGCTGTGAATTTCCAATCCGCTAAATATTAATAAAATCACCAAAATTGCTTGACTCCAATGCCAAAAGCGTTCAAACCTCTTGTATATCATTACTTTTTTCATGATTTCCTTCCTTCTTTTGAAGACATTACAATTCTGATTGCCCCGTGTATGATAACGCCGATAAGCGTTAGAATAATTAAAAGTGAACCGAAAAATTCAATGCCTGCATGGTGATCCGCCGGACGTCCGGGCATGTAAAATCCGCTTAGATTGGACAATCTTCCCTTATCTTTATGGCAATCCTGACATTTTAAGGCTTGTTCCTTTGGAGCAACCTGATGCGATATAACCCAATACATTTTCGTTTCGACAAAACCGTATTTTCCGCTGTATTTTTTACCGGCATAATTCATTCCTTTTTCAATGGACTTCTGCCAATCAAAATCTTTCCAATAAGCGCCAGAACCTTTAGGCCCGAATAATTTAGGATATACCAAATGATTATATTCCGAATCGTATACCTGCTTGCCGCGATGAACTTTAAAAGGCCAAATTTTTGCATAGGGATCGTTATAGCTCCCGTGCAATTTGTTTATTTCTACAACTTCATTGGGATTAATTATCGAATCAATCGTTGTATTGGATACGCTGCCGTTAAACCAAAAATATTCGGGAACGACATTTTTCTCCCATACAAATTTGCCTTTCATGGTCATATAGGTATGTTTTCCGTATTTTCCTTCTTTGGTAATCATTTTCCCATTTTTATCGAATTTACCGGCTTTTGACCAATCCCAGTACATTTTGGTCGGTTTCTCTCTGGCAAAAGTCGGAATATGACAGGTTTGACAGGCAATTTTATCAATATGATCGTTCAATTTTTTATTATTATGAGGGGCCAAACCATGGCAGGAGGCGCAGGCAATTTTTTTATCGTCCTTCAAAGGCAGCGTATAGGATTTACAATCTTTATAGGCCGGATGGGAATAACAACGACCGGATATTTTATGATTATGCGTCGTATGGCAGGTTGTACAAGAAAAATCAAGTCCTTTATGATCCATGTGGACGTCTAAGTTAAAATCCGGATTAGTCATAGCCGATGATAAATCACCGTGTTTAACATTATCGCCGCCCCCGCCGTAAAAATGGCAGGCGCCGCAATTTTCGCGTTTCGGTCGGCCGATATTCTGCGCTATTTTATTATAATCGGGCGGCAGCCAGGTTTTCCCGCCGAATTTTGTCTCCTTTTTAACCGGATAGCCGGCGCCGGGAGGAAATTTTTTGTATGTTCCCGTTTGGTCATGGCAAATGAGACAATCAACGTTTTTTTCGGAACCGAAATCAAAGTTTTTATCTTTCCATCCGTAACCGGCATGACAGCTTGTACAGCGCGGTTCGTTAGCTTGAATGGAAATGCAAAAATTATTGATAACATACCGCTTCCCCAGTTTTTTATCGGCGGATTCCGGACATACCCATTTCCAATGGATCGTATTCTGCACTTGTTGAGCCGCTTCGTTATGGCATGAGAGGCAGGCTTGGGTTACCTCTTCCGGACTTTTAAACTCTTTTTGTAAAACAGGGAATTTATGGTGATCGGCAGTTAGAGAATGAATAACGCCTTTGTAGGAGCTGCTTTCCGTTTGGTCTTTGGGCGCCGCAAAAAGCAATAGCGGGATAAAAAATAGAATTCCGCCGTTAATAATGATAAACCGTCTAAATTCCTTCATATTTTGCCTTTCGTATAAGGTAGATTAAAAGAACATATGTTCGTTTAAATTAAGACAGATATTTGAAAATATCAAGTATTAATCAGTAATAAAATCATAATATTATAATAATATTTGCATTGAATCTATATTTATATGATTATAATACAGAATAAAAAAATATTTATTTCACCTTTTATTATTATTCTTTAAAAATGGAAGTATACCATACGATATTATAATAAAAATTATCTAAATGACCTATTTACCATAAATATTACATTGATTTAAATTGTAAATTGTCGTAACGGTCGTCATAATCAATCGGGGGAAAAACAAATAACAACATTTAAAATTATATTTTTTAAATTTTATACCGAATAAATGAGATTGCTTATTTTTATTAAAGTTGACATATTTATATTTTTGTCTTAACTTCAATAAGTTTTATGCGTATAACAATTGTATAGTACGTATAATTAAGGTCGTTATGAGGATAGATATGCCGCCAATTCAAATGAGATTAATAGATTTAGAACCCGGCGACGAGGGAATTATTTGTCGTATTGAGGACGAGACATCGGAATTTGAGCGTATTCGAGAGATGGGCTTAAGCGACGGTACGCCGATACGCATCGTTAAGTTGGCGCCGCTCGGGGACCCTATTGAGGTTAAGGTGAGGGGGACGTATCTTTCTATCAGGAAATCAATGGCTGAAAAAATATTCATTCGTAAAAAGCATCAGCAGCATAGAAAACGATACAGGCGGCGGCGTTTGTTTTAAATATTATGGTTAGCAAAGATAAAGAAAAGATAAAACAGGAAAGAAAACACCCATGGATTGCCATTCTCGGGAATCCCAATTGCGGGAAGACCGCTCTTTTTAACCGTCTTACCGGTCTTCATCATAAGGTTGGAAACTATCCGGGCGTTACCGTTGAAAAAAAAGCCGGTTATCTTAAAGGTCATAAAATTATTGTCGAAGATTTTCCCGGAACATACAGTCTCAGCGCCAAAAGTATAGATGAAAAGATCGTCGAAGATATGGTGCAAAGCTGGCGCGATCCTGAAAAGCGTCCGCTCGCGGCGGTAGTAATTATCGATGCCACCAATATACAAAGAAATATCTATCTCGCTCTGCAAATCCTTGATTGGAATGTTCCCACCATTATCGTTTTGAATATGATAGATGAAGCCCGCAAAAAGGGCATAAAAATTAACAATAAACTAATAAAACGTAAATTAGAAGCGTATGCTGTTATCTCGACATCGGCTAAAACGGGCGAAGGCGTTGACAAATTAATAGAAACGATCGCATCCATACCCGAAGATTATCAGACGCCTGTTAGTAAACCCCGTGTATTTGAAGTCGAGCGATATTTGGAACCGTTGCGTCCGCTGCATAACTTTTTAAAACAATATGAAAAGGACTTAAATCACAACGCCTTAATTGAGTCTCTGCGGCTGCTTAACGAAAAAAATTTCATTAAATATATTATCCCTCGTTTACCCGATGAAGAGATTAGCCGCTTAAAAAAAATTCTTAAAGAGGTAAAAGAGGATTTCAACAGAAGGAATATTCCCTATCAAGCGCTTGAACAGGCATCCCGTTTTGCTTTTATCGATACTCATTTAAAAAAGGCCGTACAAGAACAAAAAATCGAAGTTCAATCAAACAGCGAAAAAGTAGATAAAATTATAACTCATCGGATTTTCGGACCGATTATTTTAATCGGCGTTCTCGCATTTATTTTTAACGCCATATTCAGTTGGGCGCAGGCTCCTATGGAATGGATTTCCCATGTAATGGCTTGGCTGACGCAAGTAGCTCAGTACAATCTACCCGAATCAACGCTAAAAAGTCTAATTATTGACGGCATTATCGGCGGCGTAGGCAGTGTGCTGGTTTTTTTCCCCCAAATTATATTATTGGTGTTGTTTCTCAGTATCCTTGAAGATAGCGGATATATGTCGCGCATGGCCTTTATGCTGGATAAAATGTTAAATAAGATCGGTTTGCACGGACGTTCCGTTCTACCCTTGTTAAGCGGATTTGCCTGCGCCATTCCCGCCATAATGTCGGCAAGAACTATTGATTCCTGGCGCGATCGTCTCGTGACTATTATGATCATTCCGCTGATGAGTTGCAGCGCCCGCCTGCCGATATATACTTTATTAATTGCCGCATTTATCCCGCATCGCACTATTCTCGGCGTATTGTCGCTGCAATCGTTAGTTTTAATGGGTATCTATTTTCTCGGTATGTTTACGGCCATTATCGTAGCGTTAATCTTTAAAAAAGTTTTTAAAAGAAAAACAATTTCAACGATGTTGATGGAACTGCCTCCTTATCGCATGCCCTTGTTACGTTCTCTTTGGTGGCAGTTATATGAACGCGGCAAGTTATTTTTAACAAATGCCGGCAGTATTATTCTTGCCGTTTCCATTATACTTTGGTTCCTTGCCACTTTTCCGCGTCCGCAAAATTTTGATCAAATGACCAAACAACAAAAAATCGAGCAGAGCTATGCCGGTAAGCTCGGACATGCTATTGAACCGTTAATTCGGCCTTTGGGCTTTGATTGGAAAATCGGCATCGGACTGATTACCTCTTTTGCCGCAAGAGAAGTTATTGTCAGTACCCTTTCTACCTTGTATAATCTGGAAGATGACAGCGTAAACCATAGTTTGATTGACGCTATGAAACGGGATAAAGGGCCGGATGGTAAACCGGTGTTTACCTTATTAACGGCTATTTCATTGATGGTATTTTTTGCTTATGCCGCTCAATGCATGGCCACTTTTGCCATCGTGCACAGAGAAACCAATTCCTGGCGCTGGCCGTTTTTAATGGTGGCTTATATGACCGTTTTAGCTTATCTCGGATCGCTTTTTGTCTATCAGGTCGGATCAATTTTAATGAGTTGAGTTTATTATGGAAAACATTTTATTAATTTCTATTTTATTAATTACCCTTGTGTATCTGTTTATACGTATCAAAAAAAACCTTATTGAGGGCGAACCCGGAGAAAATTGCGCTCATTGCGGTAAGCTTCAGCTAAAAAAACAATTAGCACGCAGGCAAAAATCCTGAAGCCCTCTTTTCGCTAAAATTATCCGTTTTTTGCTTCTATAAATCCTCTTTTTTCCGTTTAAAAAATTTGCAGTAAAGCCTATAATTTAATAAACTTGCCAAACCCACAAATGAATGGAGTGAATTATAGAAAATCAAACAGCAAAACTCATCTTAGAAGACGGCGCCGTTTATACCGGCCATTCATTCGGATATCCCGTATCCATTGCCGGCGAAGTTGTTTTTAATACCGGTATGGTCGGCTATCCCGAAGCCTTAACCGACCCTTCATATTTCGGTCAGATATTAACGCTTACGTTCCCGTTAATCGGTAATTATGGGATGCCTGCATCAAATGAAATCAATAAACTTCCACAGCATTACGAATCGGGACGGGGAATGATCAGCGCCTTGATTGTTGATGATTACTCGGAAGAATACTCTCATTGGAATGCGCAGCTCAGTTTGGCCCAATGGCTTTATAATCAGAAAATCCCCGCCATCAGCGGTATTGACACGCGCGCTCTTACCAAAAAAATCCGTGAAAAAGGCGTTATGCTTGGTAAAGTTATTATCGGCGATAACGACGTGGAATTTTACGATCCGAACCAAAGCAATTTAATTGAAAAAGTGAGTATTAATGAACCACAACTTTACGGCGAGGGTAAAAAACGCGTTATGTTGGTGGATTGCGGCTGCAAAACCAGCATTATTACCGATATGCTCGATCGTAACGTTGAAATTATCCGCGTACCATGGAACTATCCGATTAACGATGAAAAAATTGACGGACTGTTAATATCCAGCGGCCCGGGCGACCCAAAAACGGCTGAAAATACCGTTGCGCAAGTGGAAGCCGCCTTGCGTAAAGATATACCGACTTTCGGAATTTGCCTCGGGCATCAGGTTATGGCATTAGCCGTCGGTTCCGATACCTACAAACTCAAATACGGCCATCGCAGCCAAAACCAGCCGGTAATAAATGATGAAAATCAGCATTGTTATATCACATCGCAAAATCACGGTTATGCGGTAGCCACTGAAAAATTACCTAAAGACTGGAATAATCTTTTCACTAACCTGAACGATGGTACTTGCGAAGGAATGGTACATAAATCCGGCCGATTTTTTAGCGTACAATTCCATCCGGAAGCGTCGCCCGGACCGGCTGATACCTCCTTTTTGTTTGATCGTTTTGTTGCATTATTATAACGCTGTTGTTTTAGGACGTTTTTCCCGATTAATAAACATATAATTGAAATTAGCCGGTAACCCAATATAAAGAAATTGAAAATATGCCCAAAAAATACAAAAAAATTCTTGTTCTCGGCAGCGCCGCTTTAAAAATAGGCGAAGCCGGGGAATTTGATTATTCAGGCAGTCAAGCCATTAAGGCTTTAAAAGAGGAGAATATTAAGACCGTTTTGGTCAATCCGAATATTGCTACAATTCAAACCTCGCGCAGTCTTGCCGACGAGGTTTATTTTTTACCGGTCACCGCCGATTTTATTGAAAAAGTGATAAAGAAAGAGCGGCCCGACGGTATATTACTCAGTTTTGGCGGTCAAACGGCCCTTAATACCGGTCTGGAATTGGTAAAACGCGGTATATTGAAAAAATATAACGTGGATGTTCTCGGAACGCAGCCGCAAACTATTGAAGACACCGAAGACCGCGAACGGTTTATCAAGCGTTTGAACGAAATCGACGTAAAAACTTCGCGTAGCGATGTTGCCGTAACGCTTGAAGAGGCAGCAGAGGTAGCCGACCGTATCGGCTATCCGGTGATGGTTCGCGTGGCTTACGCTCTTGGCGGGCTCGGCTCCGGTTTATGTCGCAATAAAAAGGAATTAAAAAAATTAGCCGCTAAAGCCTTAGCGCTTGCCCCTCAGATTCTTGTTGAAGAATATCTTCTCGGTTGGAAGGAGATTGAATATGAAGTGGTGCGCGATAATGCGGATAATTGCATCACCGTATGTAATATGGAAAATTTTGATCCGATGGGTATACATACGGGGGAAAGTATTGTCGTGGCGCCTAGCCAAACCATTACAAATCGTGAATATCATAAATTGAGGGAGATAGCCATTCGCGTAATCCGCCATCTTGGTATTGTCGGTGAATGTAATATTCAATACGCCTTGCATCCTCAATCGGAAGATTATCGTGTTATTGAAGTCAACGCGCGTCTTTCGCGCAGTTCGGCGCTCGCTTCCAAAGCCACCGGTTATCCGCTGGCTTTTGTAGCCGCTAAACTCGGTCTCGGTTATTTGCTGCCCGAATTGAAAAATAGCATCACCAAATCAACGCCCGCTTTTTTTGAACCGGCGCTTGATTATATCGTTGTAAAAATCCCCCGTTGGGATTTAAAAAAATTCCGACTTGTATCCCGAAAAATCGGCTCCGGAATGAAATCTGTCGGCGAAATTATGGCCATCGGTCGCCGTTTTGAAGAAGCCTTACAAAAAGGCCTAAGAATGTTGGAAGTGGGCGCGCATGGCCTTGCTGCTAATCCCGATTATCATTTTGAAAATCTTACCGATGAACTGCAAGCGCCTACCGAAGAACGCGTATTTGCTATTATGCAGGCCTTCCGGCAAGGTTATACGGTGGATGAAATTCATAATTTATCCCATATTGATAAATGGTTTCTATATAAATTAAAAAAAGTCGCGGAGGTTGAAGACAAACTGGCGCTGTTTAACGAGCAGCTTCCACCCAAAGCATTGCTGCTTGACGCTAAAAAGGCGGGATTTTCCGACAAACAAATCGCCATTTTATGTAAAAGCAAAGAACAAATCATTCGGGATAAACGTCATCTACTCGGACTGCGTCCCTATATACGGCAGATTGACACTCTCGCCGCGGAATATCCGGCCGTTACAAATTATCTGTATCTTACTTATAACAGCCATGAGGACGATATTCATGCGAAAAGTAAAAAATCCGTCCTCATTCTCGGTTCGGGGTCTTATCGTATCGGCAGTTCGGTAGAGTTTGACTGGTGCGCGGTTAACGCCGGTATTGCTTTAAAAGAGCTTGAATACGATACCATTATGCTTAATTACAACCCCGAAACGGTAAGCACCGATTATGACCAATTCGGAATGCTTATTTTTGATGAAATAACTTTGGAATCGGTGGTGGAAATCAACGATAAAATGAATCCGCTCGGTGTGATTGTTTCCATGGGCGGACAGATTCCCAACAATATTGCCATCCCCATCGCCGATGCGGGTATAAAAATTTTCGGAACGCAGGCCGAATATATTGATATGGCGGAAAATCGTCATAAATTTTCCAGCATGCTCGATGAAATGGGTATCGATCAACCCCTATGGCGCGAACTGACATCCATGAAAGACGCTTTCGCTTTTGCCAAAGAGGTCGGTTATCCCGTTTTGGTACGCCCTTCGTACGTTTTGAGCGGCGCGGCAATGGCTGTAGCCTCCAATGACGAAGAGCTGGAACGTTATTTGAATAAAGCGGTGGATATATCGCCCGAACATCCCACGGTTATCAGTAAATTTTTACTCAATTCCAAAGAGATCGAAATGGACGCTATAGCCAAAGACGGTAAAGTTGTGTTATACGCCATTTCCGAACACGTGGAAAACGCCGGCGTGCATTCCGGCGACGCCACGCTTGTTTTTCCGCCGCAGCGTCTTTATCTCGAAACCATTCGTCGCGTGCGCATGATCGCCGATAAGATTGCCGCCGGTTTGCATATTAACGGTCCTTTCAATATCCAATATATCGCCCGTAAAAATGAAGTTAAAGTTATCGAATGTAATTTACGGGCTTCGCGCAGTTTCCCTTTTGTATCTAAAATATTGAATTTCAATTTCATTAAAGCCGCGGTTAAAGTGGCTATGGACGCTCCCTTTCCGCAACCGCCGAAATCCTTATTTGAACTGTATTATGTGGGCGTTAAGGCGCCGCAATTTTCTTTTACGCGTCTCGAAGGCGCCGATCCGATTCTCGGCGTTGAAATGGCTTCAACCGGAGAAGTAGCCTGCTTCGGCGATGATTTTAACGAGGCTTATTTAAAAGCGTTGATGTCGGTAGGGTATCGCTTCCCCTTTAAAAACGTCCTTGTTTCCACAGGGCCTATTGAGTCTAAAGCCGAGCTGCTTGAACCAATGAAAAATTTACAATCGCTGGGCATCAAATTCTACGCTACGCACGGAACGGCTAAATTTTTAAAGCAAAACGGTATAAGCGTTAAAAAGCTTTATTGGCCTCTTGATGAAAAAGAACCGAATGTGATTGATTATATTAAATCCGGTAAAATCGATTTGGTTATTAACATTCCGAAAAATTTTCAGAAAGACGAATTGACTAACGGTTATCTAATCCGAAGAGCAGCCGTTGATTTTAATGTAATGCTGGTTACCAACCGCCAGCTTTCCATGCGTCTTGTGGAAGCTTTGGTTGACAAACAATCGGAAGATCTAAAAGTAAAGAGCTGGAAAGAATATATTTAACATATGATAAATAATATTTAGATAGAAAAAACCCCCCTTCAAAATGAAAGGGGTTTTTTTATAATGGGAAAAATATAATTATTATGCGCCTTTAGGATTAGCGCCGTATTGGTTACTGCCGGGCTGGCTGTCCATTACGGCAAAAACAAGTAAAACAATAAAACCAACGAATGGGACAAGAACTATTAACCACCACCAGCCGCTTTTACCGATATCATGAAGGCGTCGAACCGTAACGGCAATAGAGGGAACTAACACAGCTAGCGAATAAATAGTGCTAATCCAAGTAAAATGAATCATATTGCCGATAAACGCCAAAACAATAGCGACAATAAAGTTAATAAGGGCAAACATCCAAAATTCAGTCCGACGCGCCCTTCCGTCAAAATCCGCATAATGTTCTTTTAAAACCTTTAAATACCAATCCATAATGCTCTCCTCTTCCTGATTAATGAATCCGTCCGTAATTTATAAAACTTTATAAATATAATAAGATATATTAAATATACAAAGATTTTTTGGCAATTTCATAATTGCTTGGCATTTATAAAAAAAACTATTCCCATTAGTTAAAAATAAGTTATACCGATTGCCCCAACTGCATGGGTAATTATTTTTTCCAGAACACGGCATCCGTTTTAACGATATAAATCTGTTTAGCGTCATTTTTACCGAGATTAAAGCCGATATATTTTCCGTCGCTCGACCATAACACATTATTCGGTTCGCCGTTAAGATTTATAGGGATTTTAAATAACTGCTTAAATTCCGGACTGTCGGGATCGGCATTAACGATGTAGATTCCTTTCCTGTTGGGAAAAACAATATATTTACCTGAAAAATGCCAAAAGGGCGCCGAAAAAACGCCTTTTTCGAAAGCGGTAATCTGAATCGGGTCACCTCCGTTAGGCGAAATAATGAATATCTGCCTTATTCCTTGTCTGTCATTCGTCAAAAACGATATCCATTTACCGTCCGGCGCGGAACGAACCGTTCCCCCGCAACCCGATTCAGTGTGGGTCAAACGTCTTTGAACGGCGCCTTCCGGCGGCATGGGAAAACTTGTTTGCGTTCCTTCTAAGGGTCCCCATTGCCCCGGTTTTGTAATATCTTGCGGGATATCGACAATATAGACTTCCTCTTTACCGTCGGCAAGTTTTCCGATAAACGCTCTGGCCATTTGACGCGTACCATCCTTTTTACGATATCCTTGATCGCCGCCGACCCAGCTATCGCTCGCCGCGTGGCTTATCTCATCGCTCCCTGGTTTGGGATTATCGGTAACCCGAACAACCAATGCGGAAAAACCGCTGCCGCTTTGGTTCTCTCCTTTGCCGTCTTTATCCACATTCACCGGCATATTAAGATGCGTAACGCCGATAGTGCGCAAATCTTTTCCCTGATCACGCATAATCATATCATTATAGGTGAAACCGAGCCATTCTCCGTTAAATCCGCCCGGCTCGTGACGGTGAGTTCCGCCGCGCAGAGCGCCCGGAGTAAAAGGAAAGGTTACGTCTCTGGCGTCGGCGACGGTCATTTTACCGTTCGTAATATCTACAATTGCCCCGAAACGGCGGTATTTTTCATAAGGCAGATTTGGAAACCCATGAATAAATACAACGCGATTGGCATTAGGGAAATAGCTTACGGCGCCTACGCCAGGCCTAATTTTATCCGCTTGCGGCGACTCATAGATGGTTTTAATTTCACCGTTTAATACATTAACCCGTTGAATAAAGCGTGTTTCGCCAATCCCAGACGGCGGTCGCGTATCATAGCAAAGCCATTGGTTATCCGGCGAGAAATTCAAATTGTTGTCCAAGTCATGGTTGACTTTTTCATTTTTAGTCAACTGCCTTAATGTCCAATATTTTTCCTGTCCGTCGCAAGAAAATAGTAATAAAAAAGTTATTGTAAAGATAGAGATTTTTGCGAATAATTTCTGCATGTATTGCCTCCTTACTGTTGTAATGGGTTTAGCCGAAACAATAGATCTTTTTCGTAAATTATATACTCGATATATTAAAAAATGCCATGAATATATATTTGTATCGGAATTTCAAAAAATAACCTATTTCGGACATTTTCATTTATTTTTGTATTATTCTCAATTTTGAAATTATACATCGTTCACATAGGCCGTATTTTAGATTCTCCAATTTATCCGAGAATGACAATGTTGGACTTTTTTGTTTCCGTTTCTACATTCTCCTGCTCCTTGTCATTCCCGAATGTTTCTATCGGGAATCTTAATCTTGCCATTGTCCACATTCAGATTCCTTCTTTCGAAGGAATGAAACGTTGACGATTCTACCCGTACTTTTTTCATTAATCATTTTGCGAAGCTATGTTCTTAAATTATCAGTCTTATGAATCAATTTGCCAAGCAATCCATTTTTATTTGAAATCATATTAAAGGGATTTCCTGTTTTCTTTTTCTTTGTCTGTATTAATCAATTCGCTATATATATTTTAAATACCCGCCATTTCCATTTATACCGAAATGCTGGCACCGATGCGTTATATCCCACCGATTATAAATAGGGAGAGTAAAGATTTTCTTTAGCGAATTTGTTATATATGGCAATCGTGTAAATATACCGAAAATACTGTCGGGCCAAGGCGCTCTGTTTTCCCGTTGGCATCACTGTCGGTACGATGGAAAATTTAAAAACCGTAACGAGATTGTTCAGTCTGTCTTTTTTTAGGGCATAATGCGCTTCGTTAAGAAGATAGAATATAATGAACATTGCCGAGTTTCGCATTTACCCTCCTCTTGTCTATTATTATCCGAAATCACCTTTGGCGGAATGAAATTTAGTATACATAAAATATACAAAATATTAGTCATTTAAGAAATAAATATTAAAAAGATTGATTAGTTTTAAAAATAATCGATATCAATATAAATTTTACATCGTTATGGATTATTTAATAATCGTTTAGGGCATAGACCACAAGTCGTCTGGAAAAGGAGATGCGTTGTTTTTAACAGCGGGTTGAATGTTAATATTGCGCTGTTGTTTCGAATATTTCGAAATAGATATCGGTTGCGAAAGGGACGAGCGTTTGCATAAAAAAACAGGCGGCCCCCGCACATAAAAGTGAAGAACCGCCTGTTTCGTTGGCTTAATCTATGGGATTCTGATTTTAATAATTAGTCTCTTTTATCTCAAAATAGGATTGAGGATGTAAACAGGCCGGGCAAACATCCGGCGCCTTCTCGCCCTCATGGATATATCCGCAGTTACGGCATTTCCATATGATTTTACCTTCCCGTTCAAACACTCGGCCGGCATCAAGGTTGCCATATAATGTTTTGTAACGCTCTTCGTGCGCTTTTTCAACAATCGCAATATTGCGAAACGCGGCGGCAACCTCTTTAAATCCCTCTTCTTCGGCAATGCGGGCAAATTCAGGATATAGTTCCGTCCACTCTTCATTTTCCCCTTCGGCCGCGGCTTTTAGATTTTCCAAAGTGGAGCCGATTTTACCCGCCGGATAAGTTGCCGTAATTTCTACAGGCCCGCCTTCAAGAAATTTAAAAAATCGTTTGGCATGTTCTTTTTCGTTTAAGGCCGTTTCGGTAAAAATAGCGGAAATTTGTTCCAATCCGTCTTTTTTAGCTTGTTTTGCAAAATAATCATAACGCATTCTCGCCTGAGATTCGCCGGCAAAAGCTTTAAGCAGGTTTTGCTCGGTTTTTGTTCCTTTTATTGAACTCATAATTTTAACTCCTTTTCTTTTTTCAATTAAACAACTTCAAAATCTTCTTTTGACGCACCGCAAACGGGACATACCCAATCCTCCGGAATATCATCAAATGCCGTCCCCGGCGTTATGCCGCCGTCCGGATCGCCTATTTCAGGATCGTATATATATTTACATACGGCGCATTCATACTTTTTCTTTTCCATGAACTGTTCCTCCTTTTTTTGTTCGATTTTTATATAAGTGGGCGCGTTTTTCGGCGCTTTTCCATTTTTAACATTACGATAATAATCATACGTTAGCGGTTCCGCGTCAATCATAATCAAATCGCTATCCATTATCCTGCCTACGAACAAATAGTGCGTGCCCACATCGAATGTTTGCGTTAATTCACATTCGAACCAAGCAATCGTGTCTCCGATTACAATCGGCGTACCGCTGTTTCCGTAAATATAATCAATATTATCAAATTTATTAATATCTCGCCCGGATTGATATCCGAAGCGCCCGAAAAGTTCGGTATCAACATATTTTTGTAATACCGAAATAGAAAAAAAGTGACTTTTTTGGATAATTTCAGCTGTTAAGTTATTCTTGTTGCAGGCCGCGGTGATCTGCGGCGGTTCCGCCGTTACCTGAAATACTGTATTGGCAATATAGCCGTTTTTATTATCACTGTTACCAGCACTTACAATGTAAAGACCGTAAGTTAAATTAAAAAAAGCCTCAATATTCAATCTATTTTTCCTTTTTGCCGATAAATTCACCGATCAATTGTAATTTGAAGTCTTTTACTTTAAAATCGGGAATATTACATTTCTTAAGATGATCAAGTATCAACTTCGTTAATTTGTCATCGTAATAATCTTCTATCTCTTTAATATCAACGGCGTATAAATGGTGATGCCGTTCGGTGACGGGATCAAAACGCGTAACGCTGTTTTCCGTATTGACTCTTGTAATAATATTTAAACGTACGAAAGTATCCAATATGTTGTAGATGGTTCCTATCGCAATATTAGGATGCTCTTTTTGCACATTTTCAATAATTTTTTCTGCCGTCGGATGGCTGTTCCGTAAGAGCGCTTCCATTACCGCGATGCGTTGAGGCGTTATGCGCAGTCCCGCTTCTTTTATTTTTTTTTTATAATCGCTGGTTTTCATATATATTTATTATTAAATAAGAATTATCCTTTATTGAGAAAGTTTAATTTAATACAATTATTATCGAAAAGCAATATTTTTTATTTTTTTATAAAATTTTTATATTTCAGAACTCCTTCAGGTCATTTAAACCGGAGAATTTAAATACAGCAAATGGCAAGATTTTGATTCCCTTCCCATATATACGGGATCGGAATGACAGGTCGGAGGAGAATAAACGTCACGTTTTGTTATTCCTTGGGAAGAAGGAATCTAAAATCATGCGCATACAAAAAACATTTTAATAAGAATATTGAAAATGTCCGAAATATGCTGTTTTCTTAAAATTCCTATACAATAAAGTACGAAATCGATTTAGTAATAAAATGTACAATACAAGAAAATTATTAGTTTTTTAGAATAAAATATGCCTAAAGTAGCTTGATATTACCGTGAAAGTTTTATATATTCGAAAACGATTTCGTAAATAACTCTTGTATTAAGTAAGGGAATATTGATAGACTGGAATGGTTATGATTACTATTAAAGATATTGCCCGTATCGCTAACGTTTCGCCGAGCACTGTTTCCAAGGCGTTAAACGCCCGCAATGACGTCAGCGCCGATACACAGCGAAAGATAATGCAAATTGCCCAAGAATATAATTTTATGCCGAGCGCGTACGGTCGCAATCTGAAAAACAAAACAACCGAAAGTATCGGCGTTATATTTTGCCGCGAATCAAAACCGCTTTCCGGAAATCCTTTTTATTCCCGCGTACTTGAGGGGATAGAAGGAGAATTGGCCTTGAATAATTATAATCTGGTTTTGCACTTGTTGGCCAATAATGCAAACAATAATTTACCCAAAATGATCAAAGAACATCAGGTTGACGGGGTGATTCTTGTCGGCACTATTCAACAGGAATTTATTGTTGAATTAGAGCAACGGGATATTCCGATGGTTTTGGTTGATCCCAAAACGTCGCGGGAAAATATCAGCCAAATATTGATCGATAATGAGTATGGTGCTTTTATGGCTATAAAATATTTGATAGAATACGGCCATAAACGAATCGGTTTTATTTCCGGCGACTTAAAAAGAGAAAGTTTTCATCAACGGCTTATAGGATATAAAAAAGCCTTGAAACTTTATAATATCCCTTATGATGAAGATTTAATAAGGGCCGGCGATTTGGAAGCCGGATATGAACATACCAAACATTTGTTAACACTTGAATCCAAACCTACGGCAATTTTTGCCACTAATGATATCAACGCAATTTACGGTTATAAAGCGGTAAAAGAAGCACATTTAAAAATACCTGAAGATATCAGTTTTATTGGATTTGACGATATTGATCTGGCAAAAATGGCTTCGCCGCCTTTAACAACTATTCGTGTTTATAAAGAAGAATTAGGGTCAATTGCCGTAAGGAATTTATTAAATATCGTAAAAGGCGAAGAAGATAATAAAGCAGTAAAGATTTTGGTTCCCATTCGCTTAATCGAGCGTGATTCGGTTTGTTCTTACGAAAAATTAGCGTAATTAAAAATAGTTAAGAACATAGCTTCGCAGATTAATTTATAAAAAAGTTCAATAAGGATATCAATGTGTCATTGTCCGATGAGTCGGAGAATCTGAATCCTGAATAGGAAGATTAAGCTTCTTGATAGGAATATTCGGAATGACAATACGGGCGCATATGTTGGAATAATTACACGATACACTAATATTTGTCATTGTTGATTTAATCGGACAATTAAAAAGAATATTTTTTAAAAGGAATAATTTACGCTAAAAATGAATAAGTATATAACCGCCTTAGCCTTTATTATCTTGATGTGTACGATAAATATTCGGGGAGCGGATAAGCAATCGGTTTTTAAAGACTTTATTTCCGCAAAGAGAGATATTCTTTACGAAGGGAGTAAACCGTTTCGATTTATCTCTTTTAATATCCCCAATTTGTTGAGTATTGAAGATAATATGCCTTTTACGGAAAAAAACGCCTGGCGACTGCCCGATTCGTTCGAAATTAAAGACGCTCTGAAGAGTATAAAAATAATGGGCGGACACGTGGCAAGAACATACGTGATCACGGTTCATCGAAAAAACGACAATGTTGAAATTCCTAGGCATGTATTGCAATCGGGCGAATTTAATGAAGAAGCCTTCAAAGTTTTGGACCGGGTTTTGGCCGAAGCGAATCGTATCGGCGTGCGTATAATTATTCCTTTTGTAGACAATTGGAAATGGATGGGCGGCAGACCGCAATATGCGGCATTCAGAGGGAAAAACGCGGATGAGTTTTATTATGATAAACAAATAAAAGAAGATTATAAAAAAACCCTTTCATTTATTTTAAACAGAATTAATACCGTTAGCGGCGTGCCGTATAAAGATGACAAGGCGATTTTTGCCTGGGAGCTGGGTAACGAATTGCAAAACGCGCCGCCGGAATGGGTAAATGAAATGGCGCGATATATTAAAAAGATCGACAAAAATCATCTTGTGAACGACGGTATTCAGAAATCGCTGTTGGACGATAAGACAGTTGAAAGCCCCTATATTGATATTTTATCCTCCCATCATTACGAAAAAACGCCTTTGGAAATGTTGCGACATATTAAAAAAAATATCGCGACGACTAAGGGCAAAAAACCGTATTATATCGGCGAATTCGGCTTTATCAGTACGGCAGGGATTGAAATGATTCTCGATTATGTGCAACAACAAAAAAGTATCAGCGGGGCTTTGATTTGGAGTTTACGTTTTCATAATCGCGACGGGGGATTTTATTGGCATTCCGAACCAATGGGCGCCGGATTGTATAAGGCCTACCATGTGCCCGGTTTTCATTCCGGTATACGTTATGACGAGATTAATTTACTGAAACTATTAAGACGAGCGGCTTTCAAAATCAATAAAAAGGAGTTCATCCCTTTAAATATCCCGCAGGCTCCGCGGTTATTGCCTATTAAAGATGCGGCGCATATTCGCTGGCAGGGAAGCGCCGGAGCAACCCATTACCGTTTGGAAAGAGCATTAAGTAAAACAGGCCCTTGGGAGATCGTCGCGGACAGAGTGTCTGATGCTTCGCTCTCTTACGAATCTCTGTATAACGATCGAAATGTAACCGTCGGACAATCATATTATTATCGTTTGTTTGCGTTTAATGCATCAGGGGAGTCGCCTCCGTCTAACATTGCGGGTCCCGTTCTGATAAGAGGCCACACGCTGATTGATAATATGGAAAATTACGGAAAGATTTTTAGTATTAAGGGTAAATTGTTGTTGACTTCGGATAACTCCCGTGATTTCAAAGAAGATTTTACGCGTGTAAACGGCGAGAAAGGCAGCGAAATCATTTATTATGTTGATGGAAAAATAAAAAATTGCAGAGTGAATGTGTTTAGTAAAACAAACGCGGCGACGATTAAACTTTCCGCATCTAATGACGGCTGTAATTACGATGATTTGGAAGTAAATTCCGTTAATTATTATAGCGGTAAAAGCGATTATCAATATTGGCAACCCATACAAATAAAATCAGAGGGTCTGTCGGGGAACTATCGTTTTATTAAGTTAAGTTTTCAACAGCCGTTGCAGGTTGGTAAGGTTGAGATAGATTATGAAAAATGACAGAATTAACGATTTTAGAGAAAGCGTTCATAGAGAATTAAATAAGAATATTATTCCTTTTTGGATTAACTATTCCGTGGATGAAAGCTTCGGCGGTTTTTACGGCCGTATTGACAATGATTTAAAGATATTCAAAAAGGCGAGAAAAAGCCTTATTTTAACGGCCCGCGTATTGTGGACTTTTTCCGCTCTATATAGAATCGAAAAGAATAATGATTATTTAAAAATAGCCGAACATGGCTACCGGTTTTTAAATGATAAATTAATTGACCGCAAATATGGCGGTTCCTTTTGGTTGGTTGATTACGAAGGCAACGTGCTGGAAACAAAGAAAAAAATTTACGGACAAGCCTTTTCCATTTATGCTTTGGTGGAATATTTTTTGGCGACCAAGGATGAAGAGGCTTTAAAACAAGCCGTAAATATTTTCAATTTGATTGAAAATAATAATCATGATACTGAAAATGGCGGTTATTTTGAAGCAGCCAATCGTGATTGGTCGGCGACGGAAGAGATGCGCTTAAGCGAAGTGGATATGAATGAAGTAAAATCCATGAATACGCATCTGCATTTGATGGAAGCCTATACCAATTTATATCGGGTTTGGGCGGACGCAAGACTTAAATCGGCAATAAGAGAATTAATAAGCATCTTTATCAATCATATAATTGACAAGAAAAAACGCCATTTGCAGCTTTTTTTCGATGAAGTTTGGGGTGTTAAATCGGATATTATCTCGTTTGGCCATGATATAGAAGCGAGCTGGTTGTTGTGTGAAAGCGCCGAGTTATTGGGTGATAAAGATCTGTTATCATCGGTGCGGGATGCGGCTGTTAAGTTGGTTGATGCCGTTATAGAGGATGGTTTTAGCGATGGAAACGCCATCTATATCGAAATGAACGGAAAAGGCGAGCCTTTTAAAAATATTCAATGGTGGCAGCAGGCGGAAGCTGTTGTGGGATTATTAAATGCTTTTGAGATTAGCGGAGATGAGAAGTATTTTAATCGGGCTTTTAGGGCTTGGCGTTTTATCGAAAAATATTTTGTGGATCGTAAACGCGGCGAGTGGTTTTATGAGGTCAATGAAGAGAAACGGCCGACGGAAACATATTATAAGGTGTCGGAATGGAAAGGACCGTATCATAATTCAAGAGCCTGTATGGAAATAATGAAACGATTAGGTTATTAACTTTAAAAAGAAGGGTGATATAAAATGAATAAACAGGAATTTGACGAACAACTGAAAAAGTATGAAAATGAGTATGAAGAATTAATAAGCAGAAGAAATATAGAATTGCCTACGAAAAACGGGTTATTTAACCGTTTTAAGCATCCCGTTTTAACAGCCGAACATACGCCGCTTTTTTGGCGTTTCGATTTGAATTATGAGAGTAATCCGAATTTATTGGAACGTATTGGCGTTAACGCGGTTTTCAACAGCGGCGCCATTAAACTAAACGGTAAGTATTATCTCGTGCCCCGTGTTGAAGGTCTCGATCGTAAATCATTTTTTGCCGTTGCCGAAAGTGATAGCGGTGTGGATAATTTCAGATTTTGGGATTATCCCATAACCATGCCCGAAACCGATAATCCCGATATTAACGTTTACGATATTCGTTTAACGCAACATGAAGACGGCTGGATTTACGGTGTATTTTGTACGGAGCGCAAGGATCCGCAAACCCCGCGGGAGGATACGTCGTCCGCTATCGCACTGGCCGGCATTGCCCGTACGAAGGATTTAAAAAGTTGGGAACGCTTGCCGGATCTTAAAACCAATTCGCCGCAACAGCGCAATGTGGTTTTACATGCGGAATTTGTTGACGGAAAATATGCTTTTTATACGCGGCCGCAAGACGGTTTTATAGAAGCGGGCAGTGGCGGCGGCATCGGTTGGGGACTTTGCGACGATATTACCAATGCAAAAATCGACGATGAAGTGATAGTCGATGATCGTCTCTATCATACTATAAAAGAATCTAAAAACGGTTTGGGACCGGCGCCCATTAAGACGGACAAAGGCTGGTTGCAGCTTGCTCACGGCGTGAGAAACACGGCGGCCGGTCTGCGCTATGTACTCTATGTTTTTATGACCGATCTGCAAAAACCATGGAAAAGCACATACACACCCGGCGGTTATTTTTTAGCGCCGAAAAATGGAGAACGCGTCGGCGATGTTTCCAACGTCGTTTTTTCAAACGGCTGGATTGCCGATGAAAACGGTGATTTGTATATCTATTACGCTTCATCCGATACACGTCTGCATGTGTTAAAAACAACGGTTGATAAACTGGTCGATTATTGCATAAACACACCTCCAGATAAACTGCGCAGTGGCGAAAGCGTAAAACAGCGTACACAACTTATTCGAAATAACTTGAAAATAGCGGGCAATAAATTGTAATATTTATAATCCCATCAAGCAATAAAACAAAGGATAAGAATATGCGTTGGCCCTTATGGCATTTACAACGTTATTATCTAAATCATTGGGCACTAAAGGTAAAAGAGCGTTTCCATCAACAATGCGATATAAAAAAATCGGCGAATGAATAAATAGTTCTACCGGAAGATTAAAGATTCGGTGGAAATAATTAAAATTGCTGAAAATAATAAGTATAATCTCCGTGACATAGTTAAATTTTTAGGAAGGTAAGGCGATGATGAGAATATTTAATACATTGAGGATTACAATTATTTTAACTATTTTATTTTCGCTAAACGTAAGCGGTGAAAACAGAGTTGCCGATCCCGATCCAAAGCGTTTTCAAAATGAAATCGACGCCTTTAATAAATGGGACGCTAAAAACAGCTGGCCGAAAGAGGCCGTTCTGTTTGTGGGTAGCTCCAGCATTAGAATGTGGAAAACACATGAGGCCTTTCCCGATTTCCCGGTTATTAACAGGGGATTCGGCGGCGCGCATATTTCCGATGTGCTTTATTACTATAATGATATCGTCAAAAAATATAGAGCGCCGATTATCGTTTTTTATGCAGGAGATAACGATATTGCCGGAGGAAAAACGGTTGTGCAGGTCTATGAAGATTATGTAAAATTTGTAAAAATGATTAAAAAAGATGATTTTGAAGTAAAATTAATATATATTCCAATTAAACCGAGTATTAATCGTTGGCGTTATTGGGAAAAAATGAATCGCGTCAATTTGAAAATAAAAGAATATAACGATAAAGATGAAAATCTTTATTATATTGATTTGGCTACACCGTTGCTTGACGCTTCGGGCAATCCGAAAAAAGATGTATTTATCGGCGACGGTCTGCATTTGAATAAAAAAGGCTATGCTCTGTGGGAGAAATTGTTATCCCTTTTATTGGAACAATTGATTAAGTAATTTGTTTTACAATTGAGCGCAGTCGCTCCGTTATAGATTATAATATTAGTCGGTTCACAGCTAAATATATAGGAAGAAAGCGTTGATTCCATTGATTAGAAAATGGTTTTTTCCCCTTAGCATCGTTTTCGGATTTATAGCAACCGTCTTTCCTGCGTCGTCGGGTTTTTGGATTAGATGCGAGGGCCCGGCCAGCGGGTTAGTGCGGGATATCATTTTTCGTAACGATACGGTGTATTGCGCGGGTTCCGGCGGTTTATTTAGAAGTACGGATAATGCCGAGAGCTGGGAATTTATGGGGCTTGGCGATTTACAAATAGGAGAGATGGCACAAGACGACAGGTATTTATATCTTGCCGGATATCAGGGGTGTTATCGATATGACATTAAAACAAATAGTTTTAAAAATATATTTAATGAAACCACTCAAACTCTCTGTGTAGTAGATTCGCTTATTTTAATTGGAACCGACTGGTATCCGGGCATATATAAAAGCGTTGATCACGGAAATAGTTGGCAGGAAGCCAAACAAGGAATTAATAATTATGATATTGAAAAAATATTTGCAACGCAATCCGGTGTAATTCTCGCTGCGGCATGTGGAGCGTCCGGTTCCGGAATTTTTCGGAGCGTTGATATGGGAAATTCCTGGGTCAGGGTAGACCCTTATCAATTTGCATGGACTTTTCATGGTATTTGCGAATTTAATAACCGCTTGTTTGCCTATAATTTTGGTAATTATGTTAAAATTTACATAAGCGAT
>CAYRJN010000038.1:0-23702 GCA_964424545.1 uncultured Calditrichaceae bacterium | reverse complement strand
ATTTACAAAGCGCGGATTGCGGAGACAATGGTACTTCTCCGGCCATTGATGCGGGGAATCCTTCTATCCGTGATTATGTTACGGATTGCGCTTCTGCCGGTCTCGGAACAAAGCGTTCGGATATTGGCGCTTACGGCGGAGCGGATAACCGATGGGACGAGGATATCCTGCCGGCTTGTCACTTTGCGGGAGACGTTTCGGGCGTTTGGGAATGCGAAGAGATTTATATTGACGGGGATATTACCATCCCGGCCGGCGATACCCTGCAAATCACTTCTTCTGTGGAATGGGTGCACATAACCGGCCCCTATCAAATAAAAGTTAAAGGCGTCCTGCTTGCCATTGGACCGGAAAACGATCGTACAAGCGTTAATGGCAACTATATTGAATTTCAGGGCGCAGCCGCTCCCGGAAACAGATGGCATGGAATATTTTTCAACAATTTGAATGATAGCGGAGTCGGCGCTTCAATTATTGAAAATTGCCGTTTCGATTATGCCGATAAAACGGATATGACCTATCAAGGAGGCGGCGCCGTTGCCGTTTATAATTCTGATATGGTGACGATAAAAAGCTCGGTTTTTTACGCCAATAATGCCGAACTTGGCGGCGCTTTGTATGTGGAGAATTCCGATATCCGTATTGAAAATTGTTATTTTCAGTCCAATGGTAAGGATCTGGGACAAAACGGCGAAACGCTGACAAACGGCGGCGGCGCTATGTACATTAAGAATGCCAATCCCTATTTACATAAATTAACCTTCATAAATAATCAGGCGCAGGGTGGCGCCGCTATGGTTCTCGATAATTCTTCGCCGCATATTGCCAACATTTTAATTGCGGAAAATATCGCGGACGGCATCGCGGGGGGAATTCAGTGCATTAACGGCTCTTCTCCCGAAATCGTAAATATGACATCTACGAATAATATTGCTAAAACAGCCGGCGGAACGCTATATCTGAATGTTGATTCCAATCCAACAATAATAAATAGTATTATGTATGATAACAGCAAGCCCGAAATATATCTCGATGGCGCGACCGTTACGGTTACCTATTCCATTATTGATTCCGCTTCAAACGAATCCTATATCGGCGAAGGTTGTCTGGATATAGACCCCTGGTTTGTAGCAGGTGTTGAATATCGTTTGGCAAACAATAGCTGCAGTTTCAGCGATGGCAGTAATGTGGTCTCTCCGGCTATCGACGCCGGTCATCCCGATTCCATAGATACCTATCTCGATTGCAGCGCGGGTCTTGGCAAAGTACGCGCCGATATGGGTTATTACGGAGGACATTACGCTTATGCGCCAACGGAAGTTGGAGAATCTGCGGCGTCCGAATTGCAGCCTTCTCATTTCGAATTAAAGCAAAATTATCCTAATCCCTTTAATCCGCAAACAACGATCTCCTTTTCTCTACCTCGATCGGGCCAGGTCGCGTTGACGATTTATAATATTCTCGGAGAAGAAATTGGGAGGCTGCTTAATGAGAAACGGCCGGCCGGGCATCAGACGGTAAAATTTAACGGCTTGCGTTACAGTTCCGGTATTTACTTTTATAGAATAACCGTTAAAAATCATGGGCAAGTTACATTTAGAGCGATAAGAAAAATGATGCTTCTTAAATAGATCTGCGGGGTAAGGGTTTATTGGGCTGTTAATAGTCAAATATTGCTAACATTATTGACGCGCAAAGTTAAAGAGGCTGCCATAGACTCGCCTCTTTTTTTCTAAATTTGCCATTGGGAAAAAAATCTCATAAGTTTGCCATTCATTGGAAATTATTTCGAAAAAAGAAGGGTTATAAATGGAAGCGGAAACAATATTGGGATTTGTGGCGACGGCAACCGGCATCATCGTGGCCAGCGTCGGTTTGCCGATTCAACTGTTAAAAAATTACAAACGAAAATCGGTTGAAGGGCTGTCGTTGATTTTTTGGGTTTTGGCCTATGTTAACGGCTGGTGTTGGTTTACCTATGCCATTGTAAAAAACCAACCCGATTTTTTCCTGATTGTCGCTAATATTCCCGGATTGATTTTTATGACGGTATTACTTACGCAGTTTGTAATCTATTCAAGAAATAGAGGAAATCAATAATTTTAAAAAGGCGGAATTTATGATAAATTATAAAGCTGACCAAGCGCGTTATGATAAGATGAAATATAATCGCTGCGGTTTAAGCGGACTCAAACTGCCGGCGGTCTCTTTGGGATTATGGCATAATTGGGGCGGCGTTGACGTTTTTGAAAACGGCCGTAAAATGATTTGGCGCGCCTTTGATCTCGGGATTACGCATTTTGATTTGGCTAATAATTACGGACCGCCGCCCGGTTCGGCCGAGGAAAATTTCGGACGCATTTTGCAAAAAGATTTAAAAGGTTACCGGGACGAACTGATCATCTCTACAAAAGCGGGGTGGGATATGTGGCCGGGGCCTTACGGCAATTACGGCTCGCGAAAATATTTAATCGCCAGTTTGGATCAAAGTTTGCACAGAATGGGGTTGGATTATGTGGATATTTTCTATCATCATCGTCCCGATCCCGAAACGCCGTTATATGAAACCATGGCGGCGCTTGATCATATTGTACGCAGCGGCAAAGCGCTTTATGTAGGGATATCGCAATATAATCATGAACAGACGCGGCAGGCCGTTAAAATTTTGCGTAAATTGGGTACGCCGCTGCTGATTCATCAACCGAAATACAGCATGTTCGAGCGTTGGTCGGAAGCGAAATTATTGGATGTTTTGCAGGATGAAGGCGTTGGCGCCATTCCCTTTTCACCGTTGGCGCAGGGATTGTTAACCGATAAATATATAAACGGTATTCCCGAAGATTCGAGAGCGGCCAAAGCAAGCGGATTTTTGCAGCGTGAAGATATTTCGCAAACAAAGATCGATAAAGTAAAAGCGCTTAACCTTGCGGCTAAAGAACGCGGACAGTCTTTGGCGCAAATGGCCGTAGCCTGGGTTTTAAGAAAGCCGGTTGTTACTTCCGCGCTAATCGGCGCCAGCAGGGTAGAACAAATTGAAGAGATCGTTGGCGCATTGGATAACCTTGAATTCAGCGGGGATGAATTAGAGCGAATAGAGGATATCTTAAAGTAAACGCCGCTCTAAATTCAAAGGCGTTTTAAAAAAGAAATCATCCAAATCAGGATAAATTTTATAAATAGGGTTGTTAAAAAATTGCTTTTTAATTAAAGTTTGGTAATTTCCAACGGTTTTAAAAACAGAGATGAAAAAATTGTTATAAGAAGGAGTAAGTTTTGGTAAAACATCATGTAAAAGATTTGGGGCTGGCGCCTCAAGGGAAAAAACGTATTGAATGGGCCGACGCCGATATGCCCGTTTTGCGGGAAATCCGCAGACGCTTTGAACAGGAAAAGCCGCTTGCCGGTAAAAAAATGTCCGCTTGTTTGCACGTTACGGCGGAAACGGCTAATCTGGCCAGAACGTTAAAAGCCGGAGGCGCCGATTTAGTGCTGGTCGCTTCCAATCCGTTGAGCACGCAGGACGATGTAGCGGCTTCTTTGGTGGCCGATTACGGTATATCCGTTTTTGCCGTTAGAGCGGAAGATAATGAAACCTATTACGATCACATTAAAGCGGCCATTGAACACGATCCCGTCGTTACTATGGACGACGGCGCCGACTTGGTTTCCACTATCCATTCGGATTATCCCGAAAAAACCGCTCAGGTAGTTGGCTCAATGGAGGAAACGACGACCGGGATAATTCGTCTGCGGGCCATGCATAAAGACGGCGCTCTTAAAATGCCGGTCTTTGCCGTAAACGATGCGCAAACAAAATATCTTTTTGATAACCGTTACGGCACGGGGCAATCTACGGTTGACGGAATTATCCGCGCTACGGATTTTTTGATTGCCGGGAAAAAAGTGGTTGTGGCCGGTTACGGTTGGTGCGGTAAAGGTTTTGCCATGCGTATGAAAGGTATGGGCGCCAATGTAATCGTTACCGAAGTGGAGCCGATTAAAGCCATCGAGGCGGCAATGGACGGATTTATGGTTATGCCCATGATTGAAGCGGCGGCGGTTGGCGATCTGTTCGTTACGATTACCGGAGATATTCATGTTTTGCGTAAAGAGCATTTCGAATTAATGAAAAACGGGGCAATTATTGCTAACAGCGGCCATTTTAATGTAGAAATTAATATCGAAGACCTTGAAGCCCTTGCCGAAACGAAAAATATGCAGGTGCGGAATAATGTTGACGAATATGTCATGCCCGACGGCCGCAAACTATATCTGCTTGCGGAAGGTCGTCTGATTAATCTTGCCGCGGCAGAAGGACATCCCGCTTCGGTTATGGATATGAGCTTTGCCACGCAGGCGCTCACTACCGAATTGGCCATTAAAGAAAAACTACCTGCCGGCGTTCATGACGTTCCGGAAGAGATTGAAAACTGGATTGCTCTTGCCAAGCTGAAAAGTATGGGCATTGCTATTGACGAGCTTACGGAGGAGCAGAAAGAATATTTGGCTTCATGGGAAATGGGAACATAAGAAAGAGTAAAATAGACAGTATAAACGCTTTTATGTATAAAAATTAACGGATTATTTTATAACCCGCCTTAAACACGAGGGCGGGTTTGTTTTTTACGATTGAAATTGTAAAGCAGGAAGACAAAGATGAATGTTGAAAAATTAAGAAATATAGCTATTATCGCTCATGTTGATCATGGCAAAACGACGCTTGTGGATGAAATGCTCAAACAAAATCATATTTTCAGGGAAAATCAGGAGTTTCAGGAGCGCTTTCTTGATTCTAATGATCTGGAACGAGAGCGCGGTATTACCATTCTCTCAAAAAATATTTCCATACGTTATAACGACTATAAAATAAATATTATTGATACTCCGGGTCACTCCGATTTTGGGGGTGAAGTGGAGCGTGTATTGAAAATGGCCGACGGCGTGCTGCTTTTGGTTGACGCTTTTGAAGGCGCTATGCCTCAAACCCGTTTTGTGCTGCAGAAAGCGCTGGCCCTGCATTTGAAACCGATCGTAGTCATCAATAAAATGGATCGTCCGCAAATACGTCCCGATGAAGTGCTTGATGAAATATATGATCTGTTTATCGATCTTGGCGCGGACGACGAGCAGTTGGAATTTCCCGTGGTTTACGCTTCCGGCCGGAACGGCTGGGCTTCGTTAAGCGCCGCCGAGCAAGGCAATGACCTTTATCCTTTAATGGAATCGATCATCGATAATATTCCGCAGCCGCAGGTGGCTAAAGGAACAACTCAGATACAAATTACCAGCATCGATTATTCCTCCTATGTGGGACGAATTGGTATCGGGCGCGTTTTTAGAGGAACGGTTAAACCGGCTACGCCCTATAAACTGGTAAGGAGAAGCGGCGAGGTGGTGGACGCCCGAATTAAACAAATTTTTACTTTTGAAGGATTGGGCAGAGAAGAAGCCTCCGCCGTTTCTGCGGGCGAGATATGCGCTATCGTCGGAGTTGAAGATATCAATATCGGCGATACGATAGCCGATTACGAAAATCCCGAACCGATGCCCATTATTGCTATTGACGAACCGACCATCAGTATGACTTTTACGATTAATACTTCTCCTTTTTACGGCAAAGAGGGTAAATACGTTACCAGTCGTCAATTGCGCGACCGTCTGTTCAGAGAATTGGAATCGGATGTGGCTTTACGGGTGGAAGTGGGCAGCACCCCGGACGTTTATAAGGTTTCCGGACGCGGTATTCTACATCTTTCCATTTTAATCGAGAATATGCGCCGCGAAGGCTATGAATTTGCCGTGGGACAGCCGCGTGTAATTTATAAGGAAATAGACGGCCGTAAGGCGGAGCCGGTAGAAGAGTTGGTAATCGACGTACCGTCCGAATGGGCTGGAAAGGCGATTGAGCTGGTCGGCAAACGCAAAGCAACTATGGTCAGTATGGAGGAGAAAGGGAATTATAAAAAATTGGTTTATCATATTCCTTCCCGAGGCTTAATGGGTTTACGCAATAAACTGCTGACCATAACGACGGGCGAGGCGACGATGTATCATCGCTTTTATCAATACGAATTTTTCAAAGGTTCCATACCGCATCGTCAAAACGGAGTGATGATTTCCATGGGAACGGGGCCGGTGAATGCTTACGCGCTGGATAATCTGCATGACCGCGGTACATTTTTTGTTAAACAGGGCGAAAATATTTATACCGGACAGGTGGTCGGCGAATATAATAAAGAAGGCGATATTGTGGTCAATTTACAGAAATCCAAAAAATTATCCAATATGCGCGCTTCCGGCAGCGATAAAGCCTTAAAGGTTGTTCCGCCGGTGATTATGAGCCTGGAAGAAAATTTAGAGTTTATTGCCGAAGATGAGTTGGTGGAGGTCACACCGAAGTCCATTAGAATTAGAAAAGTCATTTTGGACGAGTTGGAACGGAGAAGAGCGCAAAGGTCTTAAAAATTCGAAGGATTGGCGCCGTTGATACAAGGGATAAATCCCGATTTAAAAACATTCTAACAAGCGGGTTCAAAATGACAGTTTATCTCTTTTATTCTGTACAAGATTGCAGTAGGCTCGCGCTGACAATATTTACAGCGGAATAAAGCGGTAATCGCACAATTTAGCTTATAAGTAGCGATTCTCTCCGCTTTTAGACGCACGTTTGTGGCTTAAAATTTACATGAATTTAATAGGGCCCTGATTTTTACCAAACGATTCTTGTATAATTTGAAAATGAGCCGCCGATTCCCAATATTTTACTACGGTAAAAATCGACTGTTCGCTAAAAGCGGGAAAGAACTTTTGTACTTTCATAATAGTAAAGGAGAGGTAAAATGAAAATAATTATTATGACGCTGTTTTTTATCGCTATCAACAGTTTTGCACAGGATTTTAACGCGCTAAAAAAAGCCGCCGAGAACGGCGATAAAAAGGCGCAATTGGAACTCGGTATGATGTACGCCAACGGCAAAGGCGTGAAAGCCGATCTGCAAAAGGGAATTCATTGGATTGAAAAAAGCGCGGAGAACGGCTATGCGCCGGCGCAATTAAATTACGGATTGTTGTATTATATCGGTAACGGCGTTAAGGTTGATAAGAAACAGGCCGCTTTTTGGTTTGAAAAGAGCGCTGAAAACGGAAATTCCGACGCTCAAAATGCTCTTGCACAAATGTATTATAGGGGCGACGGCGTTGGAAGAGATATGAAAAAAGCCGTTCATTGGTTTAAAGAGAGCGCGCAACAGGGTAACGCTAACGCTCAATATTCGCTCGGTTGGATCTATTATGCCGGCGACGGCATCACCAAGGACTTGGAGAAGGCTTTTTATTGGTATAAAAAAAGCGCCGAAAAAGGCAGCGGCGATGCGCAGTACAATGTCGGCTGGATGTATTATAAAGGCGAAGGTGTAAGCGCCGACAATAAACAGGCGGCGATTTGGATAAAAAAGGCTATGGACAATGGCAATGCTAAAGCCCGCTCTGTTTGGCGGAAGTTTAATTTTGAGCAGTATTTGTTGCATTAAAAAACCATTGCGCTCAATTAAGCAGGGCAGTCGGTATAATAATAATCGATATTCATCATTTGATTAAAAATTGCCCGAGAAAGTCTTTTAAAGCCCTCCAATATTCTTGGTTCTCTTTGGTGGAACTCCAAAGCGTTTCCGAGCCGTGAACGCCTCCGCTTGTAGGTAGAAAATAGCGTTTTTGTTTTGACGGGATGGCTTTGTAAATATCCTTCCAGTAATCATGCTCGTTTTTTGCCGATGTGATAAATACGGGACAGTTTAAATTATTTACGGCTTTTTGTACGAAAGTCGCACTTTTGCCGAATTTTTTGAAATATTCGCCTGGCGAAAAAGAAACAACAGCCGATATCGTTCCCTTAAAATCGCCGCCGATAACGAGAACCAAAGAAGCGGAATAGGAACTACCCCAGACGATGATTTTTCCCTTGGCCAAATTCTTTTTTACATATAAAATAGCGGCTTTTAAATCTTGGACGGCGTCCAAATAGGTTGTGCCTTTTTTTTGTTTTCTCGCTCTTGCAGCCGTTTCATTGACCACGCCGTTGATTTCATTGCCGGAGCGTTGATCTACGGCGAGACAATTAAATCCCAGAGTGTTTAACTTGGGCGCAATTTCCCGATATTCACCCCGCGACCAGCCGGCGCGGTGAAAGAGAATGATAAAAGGGGTATTGCTCTTGTGGGTTGCATATAAATCGGCCGTGATTAACAGCTTATCCAGCGACGGAAAGCGAATGGTTTTGAGGTTGCCGGCCTGTGACAGTACGGGCAATAATATCAATAGAAACAGATAAATTCTTCGCATCGTTCCTCCAATCTTTATTTTTTATGAATCTACAATAATAAAAATATTCGGTCAAGAAAAGAATATTGTTTTGATAAGTTTAAAGGCGGCTAGAGAAGATATAAAGAGGCTAATCAAAATAAAAAAAGGCAGATACATTGATTTGTATCTGCCTTTCATCAATTTGAGATCTATTTAATCAAAGGGATATTTGCCGACGTTTGCAATTGCAGCAACATGTTAATTCTGTTATCCAGTTGGTAAAAACGAACGACTTTAACCATCGGCAAAACCTTCTTCAATTTTTTAACGTATTTGCGTTGCAGTTTGGCCGATTTTTCATCGATATTTATTGCTTCATTCAGCAGATCTTCGGCTTTTTTGTCGCTCATTTGTTCGTAATGTTCGGCGTAGTCTTTAACCAATTTAACTTTTAAATCAATGAGCTTACCCGCTTCTTCCTGATAGTCATTATAAATAGGCCAGAATTTTTTGCCTTCTTCCTTGTTTAATTCCATACCTTCTCTAATGAGGATAATTTTTTGCGCTTTAAGATCGGTTTTTAACAGTTCGATATCGGCGCTGATATCGTAACTTTCATTGTTTTGCGCAAAAGAGACGGCGCTAATTACAAAAAGCGTCAATAGAGCGGTTATTATGGCTTGTTTTTTCATGGGACCTCCGTTTTTTCATGATTTGTTTTTCGTGATTTACCATTTTTTTTGTATAAGGATTGTATGCGCCGTATTATTCCCGACAATTTTGGGATAAAAAAAGGCGAATACAAATTGTATTCACCTTTTAAAGAGCTTTTGCGGCAAGAAATTATTTTTTCTTGGCCTGATTGGCAACCGCTTCCGCCGCCGCTTTGATTTTTTCCTGATCGCCGAGATAATAATTTTTGATCGGCTTTAAATTTTCGTCCAACTCATAAACCAACGGGATACCGGTCGGGATGTTTAATTTTGTTATTTCTTCATCGGAGATATTGTCAAGATATTTTACCAAGGCGCGCAGGCTGTTGCCGTGCGCGGCAATGATAACCTTTTTACCTTTTTTAATTTCCGGTGAAATAACATCGTTCCAATAGGGTAAAAAACGCGCTACCGTATCTTTTAAACATTCGGTCAACGGAACGTCTTTTTCGTCCAAGTCTTTGTAACGCGGATCGTGTCCCGGCCAGCGCTCGTCGTCTTTAGTCAAAGCGGGCGGCGGTGTATCATAGCTTCTGCGCCAAATCAAAACCTGCTCGTCGCCGTATTTTTCCGCCGTTTCCGCTTTGTTCAAACCTTGCAAGGCGCCGTAGTGCCGTTCGTTAAGACGCCAGCTGCGCGTTACGGGTATCCACATCAGATCAAGTTCTTCAAGAGTAATCCACAAGGTTTTAATAGCTCTTTTCAATACGGAAGTAAAAGCCATATCGAAAGCATAGCCTTCGGCTTTTAAAGTTTTGCCCGCCTCGTGCGCTTCCTGCACGCCTTTTTCGCTCAGGCCCACATCTTTCCATCCGGTAAAGCGGTTTTCTTTATTCCATTCGCTTTCGCCGTGTCTTAATAATACAACTTTATACATAATTCCACCTTTCTATATATTATTTGGTTTTCATATTACAAATATCGCCGGGGTATATAACCTGTCCATCGTAGTTCAACTCTTTTTTAACGCGCACAACCGAGATACCGGCATAGCGGTCTGCATTTTTTCCCTGCTTAACCTTTATCCATTCCGCATAAGGCGTATCAATTGTCGTCATGCCTCGCGTTGTTGCCTCACGAATTATATTATTTCCGTCGCTAATGAAAAACATTACCATGTGGGCTGCAAAAATATCCTTTTTATGGGCAAACAGAAGCGTAAGAATATCGCCTTGTTTCAGATTTGATTCGATTTTGTCGAGATATTGCAGAGGTATATAATTGATTGTAATGGTTCGATCGTCAAGCACGTAATCCATACTGGTCATGCCTTTAGCGGCAAAAAATTTGCGATGAGAAATTGTACGCGTCATTTTTTTTGTATATTTTCCGCCCACCTTGGCGCTGACGTCGTTCAACAGCCAGTTGTTTTGCGGAACCCAATCCGCCATCGTGTAGTGATTGCGGGTTTTCATACCGATAAGCCCGTCTTTATAGCGAATATGCATTAAGTTATTAAAAAAGATATCCCAGCTGTCGGAAATGGATAGAGCCAACACATGCTCGCATAAGGCCATGCAATTGGTCTCTTTAAAGTTGACCAGCGGATAATCTTCCAATAAAGCATAAGGGCCGTCGCCTACGCATTTAAAATTATAAGGTGTTCCGAGAAAATAGGCGGAAAATATGCTCATCCGTTCCGTTATGGTGTAAGCCTCCCGACTGACCTTATTTAACAAGGAATCGATTTGTTTATTGCTCATGTTGTAAAAATGTTTATCTCCCGAAGTAAGATAGAGCGGAAAAAGAATAAAAATAACAAATAAAATATGTTTTTTCATTTAAACTGACCGATTATTTTTGCACCGGCATTATTTAATAAGAAATCCGATTAATATCAAGTGTTTATTAATTTGACGTTCATTAAAATAAATCATAGATTTGGAACGACAAGTGAAGTATAAAAAAGCTTTTAAAATATAAATCAGCGAGGTTGCAATGAAAATAGCCATTCCGGTATTAGAAAACAAAGGCGCGGATTCGCCTATAAGCGAGCATTTCGGACATGCGCCGTTTTTTGCCTTTATCCAAGACGATACGATCAATGTAATTGAAAACCCCTTGGCCGATCACGGTCCGGGCGATATTCCTCAATATATGGCGCAGCAAAAAGTCGATTTGCTGGTGGCGCGAGGAATTGGCGGTCGGGCGATAGATTTTTTTAATCGCTTGGGGATCAATGTTATTCGCGGCGCCTCGGGTACGGTGGCTGAAATTCTATCGGCTTTGAAAAATAATAATTTGGTTGACAGTAATTACCAAGTTAAAGAAAAATTCCACTTGCATTAAATGAATTGATAAGAATAATAAGTTAAATATATATTCATGTTATTATTTTAATATTCCGAAGACTATAAAAAAAAAGGATGTTTTATGAAGGCAAGATTCAGAATTATATCAATGCTGTTTATGATTTTACTGCTGGTTATAGGCGCTTGTTCCGTTGATAAACAAGAAAATTTAAACGCTCAAAATGCCGTATTGACTTTTATCGTAAATGCCGATACCCGAAAATATGCCGGCGGACGTTATGATTCATTGCAATATTTTCTCGGCAATTGCGAAGCGGTTAAAAAAGCGGGTAAAGGCGCTTTTATGGTCAGCGTGGGCGATATTGATCCTCCCGAACCCATATATACTACCGTTAAAAAGGTTTTGGGAAAGAATTATCCGTGGTATCCCATCGTCGGCAATCATGAAGCGGAAACGACGGAAGATATGGCTTTTTTACGCGAATTGAGCCGTAAAGATTTACCGAATATTTTGCGATTCGGTCCGAAAAACGGCGAGGAAACCACCTATTCCGCCGATTATAAAAATACTCATATCGTAGCGTTGAATGAATATTACAATGGCATATCCGATATCGGAACAAACGGAGACGTGGACGATTCGTTATACAATTGGCTGCAAAATGATCTAAAGCAAAATAATAAACCGTTTATTTTTGTTTTCGGTCATGAACCGCTTATTTCCATCCCCGACTATGAAAACGGACGCCATCGCCATAAAGGCGATAATCTTGATAACCATCCGAAAAATAACCATCGTTTTCAGCAACTATTAAAAAAATACGGCGTGACGGCTTATATTTGCGGCCATACGCATAATGTGTCCTATACCAAAATAAACGGCTTGTGGCAGCTTGACGCCGGACACAGCCGCGGTATCGGCGATAGGGGCGCGCCCAGTTCTTTTCTCAAATTTCTTGTGGGCAAAAAGATGTGTAAAGTGCAAATCTATCGAGACGACGCCAACGGAGGCGCATATCGTCTGGTAAAAACGGTTACGCTCGATTAGTCAATACGGTTTTTTTATTATTAACATAGAAATTTTAAACAAAGAAAAAAGTTACGACCTGTTTGGCAAGAGATTAAAAAGCAGTATGTTTTTTTATTGCTATGGATTTACGTTAATTTCGGATCAAGGGTAATAGAGCGTGGAAGCCGATATAAAACATCGAAACTACAGTTGAAATAACAATTACGCTGCGCGTCTCGATGTTTTGTCTGTCGGTCACGGGCCTATTCGCAAGAAAAGTTAATAGTTTTACTACGAAAACATTAATAGTGTCAGCAGCGTTTCTATTTACTCGCTCAAACTGCGAAAGAATGATGCTATTCATGTATCAACTTACTTGAACCTCCTCCTAATGTTTTATTAGAACCGGAACTCATCAAAAAAATGTAAGGCATTTTTTCTTTTTACGTCTAAGCGGATAAAAAACGATTGGTCGGATTAAATAAGGGGTGATTTCTGTTGTAATTCTATATGGAATCCGGTTACAAATTTCCTATTTGTTAACCTATTCAATAAATCCTTGACGAATCGTTGGTGCAAAAAAGTAATTTAAGAACACGGCTGTACAAATAGATTAACGACAGGAAGAATGTTCATTGTCGAGTTGTCATACTCGCAAAAGCAGGCATCTAAAAAATCTGAAATAGGTTTTTTTTGAAAAATCGATACGCAAATATAAAAATAGGGGTAAAATATGTCTGAAAAAATATCAATCACGCCGTCAAAAAACGGACCCTTGATTGTAAGGAATTTAAAAAAACTCCTTGATGAAAAAGGCGCTGAAATCGTAATTGAAAAGAAAATGGTCGCTTTATGCCGTTGCGGTCATTCGGCCAACAAACCCTTTTGTGACGGCGCCCATGGTAAAAAAGGTTGGAGCGACGAAAAGTTAGACGGTCGTCAACCTCGCAGAGTTGATTCTTATAAAGGAAAAAAGATTACTATTCATGATGACCGGGGAATTTGTTCGCATGCCGGCTTTTGTACATCGGGGCTGCCCAAAGTATTCAAAATGGACAGCGAACCTTGGATTGATCCCGATGCGGAGACGCTTGAAAAAATAATCGAAACGATAAAAAAATGTCCGTCCGGCGCTTTAAGTTATTCCATTGACGGCGTATTGTATAACGCATTTTCGAAAGATACGGCGATTAAGATAAATGAAAACGGTCCCTATGTCGTAAAAGGAGAGGTGGAATTGAACGGCGACGATAATCCCGATGCGGATGATCATTTTGCCTTATGCCGTTGTGGTAAGTCTAAAAATAAGCCGTTTTGCGACGGACAACATTGGTACGATACGCCCGCGGATGAAAAGGAAGAAAAAGAGGAAAACGGCGGGGAGTATCATGTCGATGAAAAAATAGCCGAAATTCAGAAATTAGCCGAAACAGGCAAAAGCGAAAATTCCGCTATGAATACGCAAAAGGCCTTTCCGAACTTTGATACGTTGGTATTTAAAGGTGCACAGTTATTTAAAATGCCTTTAAATGAGGATGTTCCCGTCAATACCAAAACGGTGATCGGCAAAACGGCCAAACAGCCGTTGGAAATTGAAATGCCGTTTTATGTTTCGCACATGTCTTTCGGCGCACTCTCCCGAGAAGCTAAAATTACGCTTGCAAAAGGTTGCAGCGCGGTGGGCACAGCCATGTGTTCAGGGGAAGGCGGTATGCTGCCCGATGAGCGAAAAGCGGCCGAGAAATATATTTATGAGTTGGGAACGGCCGAGTTCTCTCATATCGACAGCGTTATCCAACAAGCCGATGCCGTGGAAATAAAAATCGGGCAGGGGGTAAAACCCGGTTTGGGCGGCCATTTACCGGCATTTAAAGTAACCAAAGAAATTGCCGAAATCAGACGATTGAAACCTGGAGAGGATTCCGTTTCGCCCGGAAGATTTACGGGCCTAAACAGTTTGGAAGACTTACAAGAAACGGTCGCTCATATAAGAAAAATCACCAACGGCAAGCCGGTGGGAATTAAATTCGCTTCCGGTCACATTGAAGAGGATATCGCTTTTGCCTTAAAGGCCGACCCCGACTTTATAACAATAGACTGCCGCGGCGGGGCGACCGGTTCGGCTCCGAAATTTCTAAAAGATAATGTAGGCATTCCGCCGATTTTCGTAATCCGTCGCGCAAGAAGATATCTTGATAAAATGAACAGCGATGTTACCCTTTGCATAACTGGCGGTTTTCGCAACAGCGCCGATATTGCCAAAGCCATAGCTCTCGGCGCCGATGCCGTAGCGCTGGCTACGGCTTCTTTAATTGCCATCGGCTGCGTTCAGGCGCGGGTATGCCATACGGGAACTTGTCCCGCGGGAATTGCAACGCAAAATGAGGAACTGCGCCAACTGTTTGATCAGGATAAGGGGCTGCGTCGGTTTGTAAATTTTTATAATGGCGTAAATAAAGAACTTAAGGTGTTTGCCCGTTCTAACGGCGTAGACGATATTCATAAACTTTCTTTGGATGATGTTGTTACCGATAGTCTTGTCGTTGCTAATTTTACGGATATTCAACATATCTAAGGGGGAAAGGAATAATGGTGAATGAATTTAAACCAATATCAACGGAAGAAATGAAAGCCGTCATAGGCGATAAAAATGCAAAGATAATAGATGTGCGCCCGATTGACGCTTATAACGGCTGGAAACTATGCGGTGAAGCGCGCGGCGGCCATATCACGGGCGCCAAGTCGTTGCCGGTCAAATGGATTGAAGATATTGATTGGGCGGATATTGTGGAAGCAAAAGCGATTTTGCCTCAGCATAATATTGTTATTTACGGTTATAATAATGATGAAATTGAATCGGCGGCGCAAAAATTTGCGGATACGGGTTACGCTAAAATTCGGCTGTATAATCGATTTGAGCAGTGGGCAGCCGACGGGGATTTACCCATGGAACATTTAGCAAGGTATAAAAATCTTGTTCCGCCCGTATGGGTAAATGATTTAATTAATAATAAACTGCCTGAATCCAAGAAAAAATATGTGGTAGTTCATGCCCATTATCGAAATCGCAATGCTTATCTTAGCGGTCATATTCCGGGCGCCGTTGATATGGATACCTTGGCGCTTGAAGCGCCGGAGACCTGGAACCGCCGTTCGCCGCAAGAACTAAAAGCTGCCTTGGAAGCTCATGGAATTACGGCCGATACTTTAGTTGTTTTGTACGGTAAATATATGGAGCCCGATAATGCCGATGAATTTCCCGGCAGCGCCGCCGGTCATATCGGCGCCATCCGCTGCGCTTTTATTATGATGTATGCGGGCGTTAAAGATGTGCGGGTACTTAACGGCGGTTATACATCGTGGGAAGACGCGGGATACGCCATTAGCGCGGAAGACGTTAAAAAACAACGCGTCGTCGATTTCGGTGCGCACATTCCCGCCCGTCCCGAATTGGCCGTTGATATTGAAGAGGCAAAGGAAATGTTAAAATCGGAAGACGCCGAGCTGGTTTGCGTGCGCAGCTGGGCGGAGTATATCGGAGAAGTAAGCGGATACAACTATATAAAAAAGAAAGGGCGTATTCCCGGGGCTGTTTTCGGTAACTGCGGCAGCGATGCCTACCACATGGAAAATTATAGAAATTGGGATCATACAACCCGAGAATATCATGAGATTGCCGAGCAGTGGCAAAAAGTCGGTCTTACGCCGGATAAACATCTTGCTTTTTATTGCGGCACCGGATGGAGGGGCAGCGAGGCTTTCTTTAATGCATGGCTGATGGGATGGCCGCGGGTATCCGTGTTTGACGGCGGCTGGTTTGAATGGAGTAACGATCCGAACAATCCCTATGAAACGGGTATCCCTGAATAGGGGCTTTCAATGAACGCCGTTTCGCCAGTTTACTGAAAAAACAGCGACCGTTATTGAATTTTCATTGTCCGATTTAGTCGGATAATCTTAATGCAGCTTAAGTAAAATATTTACAATTTATAAAATGACAAGATTAAGAGCGTTATAAAAGTATAACGAAGATGTCCGAAATATGTTGTTTTTCTGAAATTCCGATACTCATAAATAAGGGGGTAAGCTACAATGAAAGCAATATGGAACGGGAAAGTTATTGCCAAGAGCGACGAAACGATACTTGTGGAGAATAATCATTATTTTCCGCCCGCATCGGTAAATAAAACGTATCTTGAACGCAGCGCATCTCATACGATTTGTCCGTGGAAAGGGGAGGCTTCTTATTATCATTTAACGGTGGATGGTAAGAGAAATAACGATGCCGCCTGGTATTATGCCCGGCCGAAATCCGCAGCGGAAAAAATAAAGGATTATATCGCTTTTTGGAGAGGCGTGGAGATTTTAGAAGGATAAAGGGATACTGATGAAGTATAAAAAAGAAAATTCCGATTTGAGCAAAAGTTCAATAAAATTGGTCAATTACTTACCGAATATCGGCATTAATACGGCAAAAGAAGAAATAATTGAGGGGCTAAAAGCGGATCCGAAATATATATCCAGTAAATTCTTCTATGATGAAAAAGGTTCGCGTTTATTTGAAGAAATTACGACCCTTGACGAATATTATCCCACAAGGACGGAAAAAGCGATAATATCTGCAATAGAAAAAAATTTAGATATCGATTTTTCACAACTTAATTTAATCGATCTTGGCAGCGGCGATTATTCCAAAATTCGTCTGTTGTTCCGGCGGCTGTCGACAAAAGATTTTGCCGGAATGAAATATTTTCCCGTCGATATCAGTCAATCAACCCTTGAAAGGGCTGGGGAAAAACTGTTAAATGAATTTCCCGCTTTAAAAATAGAGGGCATTGTAGCCGATTTCATACATCAGCTTCATTTAATGCCGGGCGATAGAAAAAAATTGTTCTGTTTTTTCGGCAGCACAATCGGTAATTTTCAACGGGAGGAAATAAAAGAATTTCTGCGCTCTCTTGGAGAACAAATGCGCCTGGGTGACGGCTTATTACTCGGTTTGGATATGGTGAAAGATATTTACATATTGGAAAAAGCCTATAACGATACTCGAGGGATTACGGCGGCCTTTAATAAAAATATTTTACATGTTGTAAACAACTTTATTGAAACCGATTTTAGGGCAAATGATTTTGATCACCTTGCTTTTTATAATCCTGCCAAAAAGCGTATCGAAATGCATCTCAAAACGCTAAAAGATATTGCCGTCCAAAAAACCGATAAACCGTTTATAACGCTTTATGCCGGCGAAACGATTCACACCGAAAATTCTCATAAATTCGATCAATCCGATATCGAACTTTTCGCTCGCTGGGCGGGACTTAATGTTGATAAAATATTAAGCGACGATAATCAATGGTTTAGTTTGGTCTATTATACAAAATAAAATCGTGAAATCGGTACTATTAATTTTTGCCTAAAAGTTAATCGCCGTAACGCGCCGTAAAGCGTTCTGTTTCCGAACCGTTTATGGTACGTTTAAAACGGACGGCCTCTTTTATAGTAACATCGTCAAGTAAAATATTGTTTTTACCGTTAAGATTTACGAGCCAATGGTCGGTATTTTTATTGATTGTTACAACGATATTTATCTGATTATCCACATATTCATTAATTTTAATGCTAAGTTTTGGGGATGAATTATTTTCAAACGGAAAAATTACGGCGGTCAAGACCTGCGGCAGTGAAGAGCGTCCGGAAAGTACAACCGCAGGCGCCGCTTCCCGTTTACGTAAATAGGCGGTCCAGCCTTGTTCGGGATTTTCACTTCCTTCAACAATATTGATTTGCGTCGCCACAGTAGAGCTTAGTGCAATTTTGATATTTTTCCCATCCGAGAATTGTGTTTCTACCGTATTGTTTCGGCGATCGATTTTCAGCTCGCAGGGGACAAAATGATAAAACGATTCAAATTTGTGCCTACCCTCTCCTTTTAGAATGTCAATAATCAACCAATATTCGCTTTTTTTGAAAATAATATAACGGGAGTGGCTGACCTTTATTAATTCCTCTCCGTATCCGTCATTGTATGTTCCCGCGGATAAATCAATATTTTTATCGCTTATCCATTGATTTTTCATCGGCGCCTTTGCTCTATGGGTCTGTTTTTGAGGGATCCTGTGTTGTCCTTTTCCGTCGATAACAATAGTATTATGCGCTTGCGTACTGATTAGATAACGACGCCATTTATCGGGAACATAGCTGCCCCGTCCGCCGTCGACGAAAAACAGACGGCCGAATGCGGAAATATCGAAATGCAGTTTATCTTCGTGTTGATGATTGACGCCCGTCGGGCCGGCGTCAAAAAAGAGATAATAGGCTTGGGGACTCCAGTCGCTGCGCATCACGCATTGTCCCGCCCATGGAAATTGAAATGATGTTTTTTGCGGCGCCGTTCCCTTTGCGCCGTCGCTTGCGATAAACAGCATATCCTGCCGTTTAAATATTTTTGCGCCGAGTTTCATCGCCGCCTTTACGCTAAAACGGTCGGCGTCGTTGCTTGGCGGCGTCATGCGATCCGGAGCGCTTATATACATCAGATATTCAAACATTTTATTTAGAATTTTTGTATAATCGGCAGGCACAGAATTATCGGTTTTCTTTGCCGTATCATAGGCTTTATAAAAGCTGCGCAGACAGTAATAATGGTATCCGGGACTAAGTTCATGCTGTACGCCGTCAGGGTAAATTTGCAACTTCATTTGATTGGAGAGTCGCTTGAATCCCGTGTTAATCCATGTCTTTGCGTCGCTGAATTCGGGAAAATACATACCGAGATCGGCCAATCCGTTTGACTCGACAATACTCCAATTGCTGGCAAAGTGCAGTCCTGAGGGAAAACGGATGATATGCCGGCCGTGGCTCCACATTGCCGCCAGCATTAACTGCACAGCTTGGGGTTGAAAAGAGGGCGAGGCGAGAAAACCGAAAAAAGCATGCGGCCAAGTGTAAGCCATGCGATCGCCCGCTTCGAGATTGCGCCAGGATGGCACGCGCGTCAATCGAAAAAGCGGCGCCGGATTACGCACCGTCCAATCCATCACATCGCGATTAAACTCGCGCGCATATACTTCATTTGCGGTGTTCTCATAGCCGTTTAACAGCGTTATCCAATGATGCATATCGTTTAATCTCCAAAGCCATTCCGAATTCGGCGTCGGGTTGTTGCGATAATCGATTCGTTTGCCGAAATGTATTATGCTGTCTTTATAGGCGAACTCGTGCCGTACAACCATATCGGCGGCCGGATCATTTTCTTTTATTTTTGCAGGCGGCCTGTTTTGCCAGATGGGATGTTTTAAGCGACGAAAATACTCGCTGATTTCATAAGCGGCCAATAGTGTTTTCCCGCTGCCATAAGCTTGCTTTACTTTAATCAAATCCGATTTATTAAGGTTCAACATCTGCTCGAAGAACTGTTTTTGAAAATGCTCCTGATTCATTACAAACAGCGGCGCGGTGCGGATAGTGAAAAAAACCGATTGATCAATAATTTCCTGTTGTTTTATGTTTTTAATTTCAATAAGCTCGCCGTTTAATGTAAAACGAGCGGATAAATATATTCCCCATATATTAAAAAGCGCAGCATGGATTTCGAGCTTCTTGCCCGTTTTGATAAACAAACGCGCAGATCGATAAACGGAGCGTTCCGGTTCGTTCTCCGATTGGGCCCAGCCGTATTGCCGCAATGCCTGCCGCCATGCCTCAATTTCTATCTGAACGGCGGGAAGATGTAAAGCGCTAAGTATTTTATCTAAGGTTTGAATGGTAATATCATGAGGCGTCGGATTTTGTGCAAACTGGCGGGTTAAGCGAGCGGCATAATCCCCTGAAACTATTCTGTACCAGTCTTTTTCATAAAATATCTCGGCCGATTGCAATAATGATAAATAAAATATGAAAATAAGCGCTATGATTTTAAATGCGATGGATTTTTTCAAAATTTTACTCTTTCCGATAAATTTAACAGGTCTCTTTTATTGATTTAAAAAATTTGCTTCTTTCGTGTTTCGATTGGAAAATAAAAAGGCATAGTCTTTTAAGATACGCTATTCTTGTCCTTAGCGGCCTCTTCCATCATCTGCTCGGCCAATTCCTCTCCGAGATAGCGGTTAATTAATCCGTGACCTAGATAAATAAGCGGCGTGATAATTATGGCAATAAGCACTTTATAGCTGTAATTGGTCAGGGCAAAGCCGAGAAATTGCGGCAGCGTGATTTTACCCGGCAGGTAAAAGGCGATACCGAGAATAATAACGCTGTCTATAAGCTGCGAAACAATGGTTGATCCGGTTGCGCGCAGCCATAAATGCCGTCCCCCTGTTTTTTTACGAAAAAGATGAAAGACCAAAACATCTACGATTTGACTGACGATAAAAGCGGCGATGGAACCGACGATGATCCATAATGATTGATAGAGCACCTGATGATAAGCGGCGTCGCTCACCGGCGATATGCCTTCGGCGGCTTTAGGCAGCATGGTTAAAAAGATGATAAAGAAAGCGTAAACAATCATAATAACGCCGGTGTTGGTTATACGGCGCACGCCCGCCTTGCCGTAATACTCGTTGATTAAATCGGTGGAAAGAAAAACGATGGGCCATGGGATAACACCGACGCTTAAAATAAAAGGGCCGATCTGTGTGGCGGTAAAGCCGAGATTAAGCGTAAAACTGAAATCGGGCGAGCCCAGCACCAATAATTTACCCCCGATGATTTCCGCAACGATAGCGTTGGTAATAAAAAAAGCGCCGAGAGCAAAAAATAATTTCTCTTTCTTTGATTTCAACGGATATTCCTTTAAATTTATTTTTCGGAAATTCAATATTATTTTGTTTTTTGCAAGGTAGATTTATGAATAATATCAATATTAATGAAAAACTGCAAAACTATTTCGGATATTCCGCTTTTCGCGGCAGGCAGCGGCAAATTATAGAAGATTTGTTAGAAGGCCGTCATGTTTTAACGATTATGCCTACCGGTTCGGGTAAATCCGTTTTATATCAATTGCCTGCTTTGCTTTTACCCGGCTTAACTTTGGTCATTTCGCCGCTAATATCTCTAATGAAAGATCAGGTGGATTCGTTAACCGAACGAGGTATCGAAGCCGCCTTTATCAATTCGTCGTTAAGCAAAAAGGAGCGTGAAAAGCGCTATAAAGGTTTGGCCGAAGGAAGGTATAAAATTCTATATATTACGCCCGAGCGTTTCAGAAAAGAAGAGTTTGTCGATTTGATCGCCAAACGCGGCATCAGTCTTTTTGCAGTAGATGAGGCGCATTGTATTAGTCAATGGGGACATGATTTTCGTCCCGATTATACCCGTTTAAAAGCGTTCCGTAGCATAACGGGAAATCCTCCGACAATTGCTTTAACCGCTACGGCCACGCCGCAAGTACAAAACGATATAATCATCCAACTCGGTTTGGCCGAAGACGATGTGCGTCTTTACCACGAGGGCATAGAACGGGCTAACCTTTTCCTTGAAGTGATTAAGGTTTACGGCGAAAGCGAAAAATCGGAGGCGCTTTTAAAAAAGCTTAAAATGCAAACAGGCAGCGGTATTATCTATTTTACGCTGATTAAAGAGTTGATGAAAATGAGCGATTTATTAGACAGGCATCATGTGGCGCATCAAATATATCATGGCCGGCTTGACGCTAAAACCCGTAAACGGGTACAGGAAAAATTTATGGATAATACGGATCAACTCGTTTTGGCAACCAACGCATTCGGCATGGGCATCGATAAAAAAGATATTCGTTTTGTTATTCATGCGCAAATTCCCGGCTCGCTTGAAGCGTACTATCAGGAAATCGGACGCGCCGGGCGAGACGGCAAAAAATCCGTTTGCACGCTTCTTTATGACGAAAGCGACTTGAATGTCCATATGGAGTTTATAAAATGGAATAATCCATCCGCTGATTTTTACAGTCGCGCATACGGCTTGCTGTTAAGCGAAGAGGAACGGGTAAACGCAGAGGGAATGGCTTTTGTAAAGGAAAACTTATCTTATAAAAATCGGAATGATTTCCGCGCGGAAACCGTTCTCGCTTTATTCGACCGCTGGAGTGTTACGGAAGGCTCCGTAGATGAAGGCAATATCCGTGTCGTGTCGGATTTCCCGGAACAGTTGTTCTCGCAGGATTATCTTGAAAAAAAAATAAAAAACGAACAGATGAAACTGTATAAAATGATGATGTACGTAAAAACGGAAAATTGCCGTAAAGCCTTTATCCACGACTATTTTGGTCTGTCGCATAAAGAAAAGTGCATGGCCTGCGATAATGACGAATAAAATCAGGTAATATGCCGGCCGCCGTCAACGGGTATCACCGCGCCGGTGATATAGTCACCGTTTTCTATTAAAAACTCAATGGCTGTAACGATATCCCGTGGCGAACCTTCGCGTTTCAATAAGGTTTGATTAATGGCAAATGCTTTTTCTTTCTCGTCGTAATCGGCGGGGAAAAGAACCGGCCCCGGAGCAATACAGTTAACCTGAATATGCGGCGCCAAAGCCTTGGCCAAACCTGCGGTCATGGTTATTATTCCGGCTTTGCTGATAGAATACGGTAAGTAGGATGGAAATGGTCTTTCCGCTGCGGAATCGGCAATATTAATGATTTTACCCGATTTCTGTTGCAGCATGATGCGGCTTGCTGCCTGCGAAAGGAAGAAAGCGCTTTTTAAGTTTAAGGTATGAAAAACATCCCAATCCCGCGTTTTTATTTGGCCGAAGGGCGTTTTATAAAAAAGCGCCGCATTGTTGATGAGTATATCTACCGTGTAAAAGCGGTCAACGGCCGCTTTTACGATATTTTGCGGAGCATCCTCTTTCATTAAATCATATTGAAACAGCGTGATTGCGCCACCGAAAGATTCAATCTCTTCTTTTAACAAACGGGCTTCTTTTTCACTTTGATGATAATGACAGAATATTTTTGCGCCGCGTTTGGCAAGATGAAGCGTTACGGCTCTTCCGAGCCGTGTTGCGCCGCCGCTTATTAAAACGGTTTTGTTTTCTATTTCCAATTTTTCTCCTAATACAAAATCATAGCTTTGTACATTAATTAATGAAGATAATAGCGAATGTCACGGAGGCTCCTTTGGCCGATTTAATACGACAATCTGAATGCGACAAATGGCAAAGCTTAGATTCTCCGATTTATCGGGAAATGACGGGTTGTGGAGGAATAATCGCCGGCGTTTGTCATTCCTTCGATAAAATATTGTCGATGTGAACGTGTTTAATTTATAAAATTACGAAAATAAGAATAATACAAAAATAAATAAAAATTTCTGAAATTTGTTATTTTTTAGAGATTCTTATACAAGAACATAGCTTCGCAAAATGATTAATGTTGAATTACGCAGATAGAAAAACAGATTAAAACCGTCCCCTTAAAAAAGAGGACTATAGGGGTTGTCC
>CAYRJN010000037.1:0-23884 GCA_964424545.1 uncultured Calditrichaceae bacterium | reverse complement strand
ACTGTTTTTCCTTGGTAAATTGGAACTTTACCCACAAGAAACCCAGTAGAGCCAATTTAAAATTGACAAAATTAATTATTAGATTTATCTTTAGAATCTTAAAATAATGGTGTTTAAACGGGCTTAAGGGAAGAGGATACAAATGAAAACCATTGCTGTCCTTACAAGCGGGGGAGACGCCCCTGGGATGAATGCGGCCATTCGCGCGGTAGTGCGGACGGCCAACAGCAAAGATATAAAAGTTTACGGAATCGAACGAGGCTATTCCGGATTGATATATGAAGAGTACGCGGAATTGACCCGGCAAATGGTCTCAAATACCATTCAACGAGGTGGAACAATTCTTAAAACATCTCGATGTTCCGAATGGAATAATCCGCAGGGCAGAGAAAAAGGAGCCGATTTACTGCGCCGCTTGAACGTTGAAGGACTGGTTGTGATCGGCGGCGACGGTTCTTTTCACGGCGCGCACTATTTTTATGAAGAAAACGAAATTCCGGTGATCGGCGTTCCGGCTACCATTGACAACGACATTTACGGCACGGATTATACCATTGGTTATGATACTGCCGTTAATATTGCGCTTGACGCCATCGATAAAATCCGCGATACGGCCGATTCTCACGAATTAATGTTTATTGTGGAGGTTATGGGAAGACATTCCGGATTTATCGCTCTTGAAGTGGGTATAGGAGGAGGCGCAGAAGAAATTTTAATTCCGGAGCAGAAATCCAATCTCGAAGATGTAACACAAAGAATCTTCGACGGGCGCAAAAGGGGTAAACGCAGCAGTATTATTGTTGTAGCCGAAGGCGCCGAAGAGGGCAACGCTTACACTATTGCCAATAAAATCAAACGATTAAGTGGAATGGAATATCGTGTGGTTGTGCTTGGCCATATTCAACGCGGCGGTTCGCCCACATCTAAGGATCGTACTCTGGCTAGTTTGTTGGGTAGTCAAGCCGTATTCGGACTGTTGGACGGTAAAAAAGACGTTATGGCTGGCGAGGTTAATAAAAAGGTCGTCTTTACAAAATTGGAAGATTCATGGGAAAAAAGAAAAACAATTGAAAAAAAGCTCTTGGAGTTGTCGGTTTTACTCACTTAGTCGTTATCAAACTATTGTTTGTAAAGGCCCCGTTAAATTCTCAACGCGGCCTTTTTTATTTATCGGAAAACTCTCTTGTTTATTGATACTATATTATCGAAACCAAACCGTCCTTTGAATGTCATTGGCAGGACGTGTCAGGATGCACCGCGGTGAGTATTTACAGCGCGTCAAACTACAAAATTTTCGGAGAACCGATAAGATTCTTTTAATGGAAATATTTACAAATAATTAACAAGGAAACCATTAGCGTTAAGTATTAAACATTAACTCTTTTTTCCACTATATTTCAAGACAATTACTTAAACGGAAAAGTCCTAATGTTTAAATATTTTCTATTTATTTTACTTATCTCAAAAACCATAGCCCAGCCATACCTTTTTAATAGCGCTGTCGATGTGCCGCTGTATGCCGTCTATGAAACGGCATTTCCTTTTTCGACGCCTGTGAACAATCCTTATATAGATATTGTTTTAAAAGTTGAGTTTACAAATCCCGATGGAGAATCGATTACGGTTGACGGTTTTTATGTCGGTGAAAATCTATTTAAAGTTAGAGCTTACTGTTCATTAACGGGTAATTGGTATTATAAAACAAAATCAAATATAAAAGAATTAAACAATCTTAAGGGTGAATTTAAGGTTACTGTACCGAAAAAACATTCTAAATTAAAGGGGAAACTTAGAATTTGCTACAAAGATTCAAGACAATTTGTCTATGATAACGGCGACTGGTTTTTACATATTGGCGATACCGGATACCGATATGCTGCTGTTACCGAACCGTTTTGGAAAGAGTATATTGACCAATCCGTAGCAATGGGCGCAACAAAAATAAGGGTTTGGTTTTGCCAATCAAGGCATTCCATAGAAGACCTTTTATCTGATAACGGCAAAAAGCTAAATTTAAAAGTATGGCGGGAAATAGATAAAAGATTATCTTATGCGCTCAACAACCATCCGAATATTATACTCCAGCTTATTCCTTACGGCGAGGATTCGGAAGCAATAAAAAAGTACGATAAAGGCGATTTTATGATTAAGTATATCGGCCAATATGCTCAAGCGCGCTGGTCGTCTTTCCCCAATATCTATTGGTGTTTAACTAATGACAGAGTTATCTATAAAGAGGATTCTATAATAACCAGCGCTAATAAACGAGACGAACGAAACGTCCATTATGATATGATTAATAAAATAGGAAACGATTTTTATATGCGCGAACCTTGGGGGTCATTGATAACTAATCATCAGGCGCGGTTCACAGGATATGATTTTATTAATGAGCCATGGTCGGATATTGTTACATTAGAAGAACTTGACGGTATTAACGGTAAAAAAATATTGGAATATAGAAAAAGAACGATACAACCCATACTTAATGATGAAGACCGTTACGCTCTTTATAGAAGTCCTGAAAATAGACGTTACTTTTTTAGACGTTTAATGTGGGCATCGCTTCTTTCGAGCGGTGCGGCGACATACGGGGGAGGCAATACATGGCTGCCTTACCGTGAAGGAACGGCAAACGGTGTACAGGGTTATTATACACTAAATAGGAAAGGGCTCCTATTTCAAGGCGCGCATGATTTTAAATATATTCATAAATTTTTTAAGGAGAGCGGGTTGACGCTTATCAATATGCATCCGGATGATAAATTAGTCGGCGGCAAACCGCAAAAATGGAAATGTTCTCATGATATGAACAATTATATAATTTATATTGCTAATCCGAGCGGCTCTGATCCGCAAAAAGACAACCCCGCCAATTTAATACCGAAAGTAAACATCCGTCTGCTTAAAGGGAAATATTCCGTATCTTGGTATGATCCCGCCTTGGGAACATGGCAAAAAGGGCATGATATCATAGGCGGTTTAGGAAAGCTGACTCTTTCGCCGCCCAGCAATGCAGAGCGAGGCGATAGAATATTATTAATAAGAAGGAAAAAATCCTTACCGTAATTTTATAGCATGCCGAAAAATTTTATTTTAAAGGCTGATATTTTCGGGTTGATCATTATCCGATCATAATACTTTTTTCCGTAGGATATTCCACTTTTACCTGCTCTTTTGGCGCGGTAATGGCAAAAGCCATGGTCATGGCGCCTATTCTTCCGATCAGCATGGACAAAATCAACACCATTTTACCCGCTTCACTTAAACTCGCTGTAATGCCGCGCGATAGCCCTACCGTAGCAAAAGCCGAAATCTCCTCAAACAACAGGTCCAAAAAGGGAAAGGGCTCGGTGATTGTTAGAATAAAAGTAGAAAATAAAATAATGGTTATGGAAAAAGCAAAGACTACTAAAGCCCTGTTTAGAACGGTAAAGGTAATGTTTTTCTTAAACATCACAATTCTATTACGTCCGGAAATGGTCATCAATAAACTGCCGAAAAGCACACCGATGGTTGTCGTTTTAATGCCCCCGCCGGCCGAACCCGGCGATGCTCCGATAAACATCAACATCATAATCAACATACTCGCCGGTACGGAAATAGATACAAAATCAACCGAATTAAATCCGGCCGTTCTGGCCGTAACCGAAGAGAAAAATGCCTGTATTAGATCATGAACAGGCCTACCGTTGCCCGGTTCGACTAAATAAAAAAGAATGGTTCCCCCGAAAATCAGGATAGAAGAAATAAGTAAAACCAATTTTGTTTGTACGCTCCAGCGCTTAACGGTTTTTTCTTTATAACGATTAGACAGTTTTAAACCCGTCAATTCGGCGATAACAACAAAACCGAGACCGCCGATAATAATTAAGGCGGCAATCGTCAATAATACGGGATAATTATCATTAAAAGAGACGAGGGAATCCTTGTTTAAAGAGAATCCGGCGTTACAAAATGCCGAGACGGAATGAAAAACGGATTGATAAAGACGTTCATTAAAATTCCACTCGGCTTTATTCCAGAAAAGGAACAGTAGCAGGGCGCCGACCGCTTCCACGGAAAAGGTGATCGTTACAATTTGTTTCAGCGTGCGGTTGATCATACTCAGACTGTCAATATTCATCATTTCACCAAGGACGGCGCGTTCGCGTATGCTTATACCCTGACGGAAAAATAGCGCGAAAAAACTGGCCAGCGTCATAATGCCCAAAGCGCCGATCTGTATGAGAGCCAGAATGATTAACTGTCCGATAAAAGTGAAATGCGTTCCCGTATCCACTACAACCAGACCGGTAACGCAAGTGGCGCTGGTAGAGGTGAAAAGAGCGTCCAAATAACTAAGCGATTCTCCCGGCGAAATAGCGCGCGGCAATGAAAGCAGAGCGCTTCCCGTTAAGATAACAAAAACAAAACTGAATAATAGAAGCTGCGCGGGATGAAATTTAAGAGAAACGATTTTACGATTATAAGCCACGCTGCCGTGAATTAGAGATAACACAATTAAGATTTGCGCCCAGATAATGGTTATTTTGGCAATAGCTCGCACGTTAATATCAAAGAAAAAACGTTTAACAAGACTAAAACCCAAGGTGTTAATTATAAATGCGGTCTCGGAAAGGATGACGACGACCAAAACGGCCTGAAACCAATGTTGTTTCAGATATAAAAGACGATCTTTTACCAAAGCGATTTTTAGAAAATAATGTAATACAAATACGAAGAGTATCAACAAATCAAAACGTTGCAAGCGCGCCTCGTCGGCATAGGAGAGATAAAACCCGTATTCGGCAATCAGCCCGGCCAGCGCCGTTATGCCCGCTATAATAAGTAGGTAATCCGCTGTTTTTAATACCAGCTCACGCCACCGGCTCACTGTATACTCCTATATATTCTTTAATATTCTTCACGCAAAAAACGCCTGTCTGTCGGCAACTTCTAAAAATTATTAATTACGCCGAAATGAATTTTCCCTTCGCTGAAACTATCGTTTTTATTCAACCCATAAGCTACTTCAAGCATACCCAAGCCGGTTTCGAAACGTATGCCCATGCCATATCCCGTAAGCACCGTTCCCTCTGTTTGCGTATTATTAAAATAACCCCAGTCATTAAATAGGAAAATGCGCGAATTGCGCCCCATAAGGAAACGATATTCCAAATTTGTCCAGGCAACCATTTCGCCGGCAAATTGATTTTCACGATAACCGCGGATGGTTTTAAAACCGCCGAACCAAAAATAATCGCTTGCCTGAATGGCGCTACCCGAAATATGCATCCCCGTTAATTTAAGGGCAAAGACCTGATTTTTCCAAATATTCCGATACCATTCGAAAATCATCTCATAACTTTGCATTTCATTATTGGTTTTCAGACCGTCCTCTTCAACTATGTAAGCGGGGCCTTTTATCATTTTTTGACTATACGTAAAACTCGCTTTGTAAAATAATCCGCTTCTCGGATTAAAACGATAATCGCGCGTATCATATTGCAAACCTATTTGTAAATCGGTGATATCGTTACTGGTGAGTCGGTTATTAAAGCTCGCTGCGGAATCGGGCGTAACCGAACGTTGTTTAATTTGTAAAAAAATGTTTAGGTTTTGCAGCAAACGCATATATAAATTAAAATTATAATCCCATTCAATATATAGCGTATCGCGCACCGTACGGTCTAAGCCGAGCGATAAATTAAGGGGCCAATTGAAAATCCACGGCTCGAGATAACGTACATGAAATTCTTCCGATAAGGTATCCGCTTTTTTCCAATTGACGGAAAAAGCGCGCGCCGTACCAAATAAATTGTTAAATGAAATATCCACGGCGCCCGTAAAATAACCCGCGCTGTTTTTATCGGCGGGATTGGCTGGCATATAACCGATAACGCCGTCAAAATTGGTTGCATTGCTCTCTTCCACTTTAATTAAAACATCTACGCTATCGCCTTCAGCCTTAAAAAGTTGCGGGGGCTCAACGCTGCGCAGAATCGTCATTTTCCTTAAAACTTTAACGGCTTCGTCAAGTTCTTTCTTGTTATACAACGCTCCGTTTTTAACGCCCAATTCCCGCAGCATCACATAATCTTTAGTGTTCTTATTGCCCTCAAAAAGGATATTGCTTAGATAGGTTTTATGATTTTCATGCACGTGAATATTAATATCGGCATAATCTTTCTTCTTTCCCTTACGTAAAATAATATCGCCTATTTTTACTTCAGCAAAAGGATAAGCGGAATCGGCTGCCGCTTCAAGCATTTGATTAACAGCCGCTTCCAAACGGGTTTGAGAATAATAAGTTCCCTGCAAATCCGTAATATATTTTTTATAATATTCCGGATTGAGCGAATCACTGCCGACGTTAATTTTACCCCACCATATCTGCCGACCTGCATTGATCCAAAAAACAATATCGACCAATGATGAGTCGGATGTAAAAATTGTTTGCACCGAATCAACGCGACTGAATATATAGCCCCGAGAAGTAAAATAATCTTCGATTTTCTCGGCAGCTTTAGGAAACCGAGCGCGGTAATAACGCTGATGCGGAGCCATTTTAATCGTTTTTAATAATTCCTTTTGCGATAAATCGAATACGCCTTTAAACTCGATTTTATTAATAACGGCGTTGTTGCGAGCAAAAAGATTTACATTACTTAGCATATATATGAAAATCATTAATAAAATATTCTTCGTAATATTGTTCATAATTAATCTTTTACCAATAGCGCATTGTCTATCAAAAGACTATTAACCTATAAAAACTCAGTGCTGCAATCATATACCACCAGAAAAATCAGTGTTATATTTACTTAATGGAAACAGTAACAAAAATTAAAAGACGCTATATCCTATCTCTCTTAACGATAAACGGAAAATTATTCTTTTCTGCCCAATTAAATAATTTTTACATGTTGGTAAAAATTTAATAAAACGCGTTGTTATTAACAAATTAATGCGTTTTAAGCAGCGCATTTGCCTTTCTGCCTTTTATATCAGTTGTAAAAATTATTATACCTCTTATTAATGAACAAAGGGTTTAAAGTATCAACCTTAAACCCTTTTTAACTGACGATAAAACCGGATTAAAAACATAGATCATATCCATGTTTTCGTCGCTCGCAAATCCTTTGCTGCCATCCCTTAAAATTGTAACTGCATAAATTGAACCGGCCTGTGGAATTTTTATTTCATTGACTACATCTGTTTTGTATCAACAGAGTATATCGAACTACCATGAGAGGCAACAAAAAGTTTAGAGCCGTCAGGAGCTATTGCGGCGTTTCTTCCATAAGCCGAAATTTTATTTACTACCGAGTCAAGAGAGGTGCTTATTTTTACTAAACCGTAATTAACCCCTGTTACATAAACAAATTTTCCATCTATTGCCGAAACGACATAGCGCGGCTCACCTCCTACGTCTATTCCCTTTAAAAAGTCGCGCGTTTGTAAATCAAAAACCGAGATTGTACCATTCCCTCTATTGGCTACATAAGCTTTCCCATCTGCAATAGATATTCCCTCCGGCGTGGATAAGTTTTCATCGTTTAGCGTTATTGTTACAGAATAATCAGATACACTGATGATGGTTATGGAACCGCTATTGCTTCCATCAACCTGTTTATTTACAACCCAAACTTCTTTTCCATCGTCAGAATAAGTTAAGGCATACGGTTCATTAAAACCGCTGTCCGTTATGGCTCTATCCACCTTACCTTCAGTTGCATCAATAACCAAAATATTATTACTGTGACGAAAAGGAACAAACAGTTCCTTACCTTCGCGGCTGATGGAAAGATTTCACGGTTCATACGTTTCAACGCCAATATCACTTCCCGTTAAATATTTTACGGTTTTTAAATCATCGACGCTTATCATTGAAACGCTATTGGCGTCATTACAAGTAACAAATACATATTTTGATGGTTGTGGATTATCAAGCGCTTCCGTTGTACTTTTACAACTCATTAAACAACCTGCAAATAGCGCCGGAATAAATAAAATTATACTCCTTTTTGCATAATAATTCCCCCTTTGTGTTATACGTTGTATAATTAATTGTGAAATTTTTTTGACGTAAATTGCGCGATTATTAATCTATTAAATTGTAAATATTATCATTGCGCATCCTAAATGTCTGAGAAATCTTTGTTTTACGGAAAAAGTTCCTGACTTACGGGAATGTCCAATTCGCTTTGTTCGATGACGTATTGAGCCCGCAAAAAATTTGTTAATACCAAGACAAAAATTACGATTTGAGCCTTTAAGACAATTGAGATACAATTCATAGTTCCCCCTTCTACAATTTGTTTCTGTTTATTTTAATAGATTAATAATGCCTTTGATTAAGACGCCACAATTTTTTTTGATTAATCCAATCACAAACAATTTATGGAATCCCGCCTTACCTGAGCAGCAGCATTTTTTTCGATAAACTCTTATGGCCGTATTTTAACACATAAAAATAAATGCCCGTAGCGGATTCCGTTCCGTTTTCATTTTTGCCGTTCCAAACAATGCGATTCAGCCCTCTGTGAATTTCGGACGAAATTAATGTTTTAATGTTACGACCGTTTATATCGAAAACCCTTAAGGTCGCTTTTGCAGCGCGGGGCGCATAAAATTCGATTGTTGTGGACGGGTTGAAAGGATTGGGATAATTTTGCCTTAATGCAAACTCGGCCGGCGATGATATGAAATTTTCGTCAATACCGGTATGGGCTTTGAATGGCGCTCTTGCCCAATAAATTTGTGATTCTCCGTCTTCAATATGTTCCCAGATTACCGCAACAGTATCCCCTAAAAGCGCCACATAGGGCTTTATATCATCGCCGATCATATTAGAAAGATTGTTTTTTCCTCCGGCCGACCCAAGATAAATGGGAAGTTCAATCATTATTTCTTTATTATTATCAAGAGAATCGGACTCATAAACCACAAACCAATCCCTGATATATTTTTTAGTCGGTATGGGATAATAAAAATAAAAAGGATTGCTAACATTATAATTATGATTGGAAGATTCCCACATTTTTGAATTTTCATAAAGATCGGCGCTAAAGGATTTCCATACGGTATCCAGTTTTTGATAAGTATAAATGGGCGGCTGCGGCCATGAGCTATAACGCGGATTTTTATTACTGCCGCGGCTTACCAATTTTTTAAGCGCCCAGTGGTTTTCATTGTTAATATAACGCGCCTCTTTGATAATATTGTTCAAGCTGTCTACCTGCTGTTCGTATAAAACATTTAATTGTTGTGACTGCATATTGGGATCGGAACAATCGCTGCCGTCTATTTTTTTTATATTGACCAAAGAGTCGGAAATCTGCGCATAGGTTAAATATAAATCGTTTATCCAGATAAGATTATCGCCCCAAACCTGGGGATTGGTGTTGTTTTGCGCGCTATTGGTCAACTGGCGTGAAGGCGTTAATGAATCGCCGATTACTATTCTCGAAAAAATCTGCCATTTATCGGCGATCAATTGCTGCCATACAATTCTAATTTGCTCATTATCTAACCAAGTTAAATCCGGATTGTTTTTTGGAATGGAATCCGACGTGATAATAATTATTTCATCCGAATAGGGTTCAATGCGTTGCAAACAGATAGAATAGAGGCTGTCGCTATAATTTTCGAATGATATAGCGACGTCACCGCCGAAACCCGTTGAATCCGGATTTTTTTTAACCTCAAAATTACCGTTCCAACCGGGCAATGAGATTAAGGGGGAAACATTAAATTCCTGCGAAACCCCCAAAGAACAGGCAATCAATAAAAATACGGTGATTTCTTTCAGGTAAAAATATCTCATTTTACCTCCTTTTTATATAAGAATTTTTCTAACTCATAAAATAAGTTTTTCGCTTAAATATCCGATAAAATCCATTTTTCCGCTTCTTTAATACTTTTAAAAACCATTGTTTCTTGTGGTAATTCTGCGGACATTTGTTCATATCTTCTCGACAGCCCGAAGGCAAGATCACTCTCGGCTACGATAGCTATCTTAGCGTTACCCCTTTGAGGATATCGTTTCCTAATGCTTATCAATTTTTCCTGATAGGTTAACTTTATATTGTCAAAATTAACTGCACGTATATCCCATATCGTATCAACATCAGCTGGAAAATCTCTGGAATTTGTAATATACTTACTCGCTTTTTCCATATCTTTTTCGGTAAAAAAATAATTTACGGTTATATATAAAATTCCCTTGCTCTTATCAAAACGATATACAAGACTCATAAAAAATCTCCTGATAATGGAATAATTTATTCCTCCAAAAAGAGTAAAATTTTTGAAAATATCAGGCTTTACCTCTTTTTCAAATATGTGCAATAAATAAAACGGATTGATTTGAGAATCGTCGGTTTAAATAAATATCGACAGGTTTTGGTTAAAATGCAACATATAAATAAAAAATTTACCGTCACTATATTATAGTGTCATAGTATCGGAATTTCAAAAACAACATATTTCGGACATTTTCAATATTATTTTTAGAATATTTCTCGTAAACACACAATTTTAGTTTCCTTCTTTCGAAGAAATGAAAAACTTTTGCGTTTAATCCCCCACAACCTGTCATTCCCAATTCCGTATAGGAAACTATATCTCATCAATTGCCTAAATGGCAATATCGGCCAAAGTATACAGGAATATTACCTGCGACTACGAATTGAAGATCGTGATAATTAGGATCGTATACGGACTAAAGAAAAATAAAAATGCAAGCATGGTTCGATTTAACGCAATTTTTTATCTTTTAAACCCGCGATTAATATCTGCAGGATAAAAAAGTTATAATAATTTTGCAATATTGTTGCCTTTTGGGCAAATTGACGATCATTTGACAGTTGAATCATTTTACTAAAAAGACGATATGACGTTTATTAAACATTCTGACTATAAACCGCCGATTTTAATGCGCAGCGGCCATCTGCAAACCGTCTATCCGTCCTTGTTTAGAAAAATTGACATAGATTTTTATCAAAGAGAGCGTATTGAAACCAATGACGGCGATTTTTTAGACCTTGACTGGGCGCAAAGGGGTTTTAAAAAACTTGCCGTTATTTCTCACGGATTGGAAGGCAGCTCTCGACGTTCTTACGTTGCCGGTATGGCGCGCGCCCTTTTGAATAACGGCTGGGATGTTTTGGCTTGGAATTTTCGCTCCTGTTCGGGCGAAATAAACAGAAGACCGCGTTTCTACCATAGCGGCGCAACGGATGACCTGGGTTTGGTAATCGATCACGCCTTAAATACAAATTATTACGAACAAATCGCTTTAATCGGTTTTAGTATGGGCGGCAATTTAACCTTGGTCTATCTTGGGCAACAGGGAAGAAATATTAATTCAGAAATTACGGCGGCCGTTACCTTTTCCGTACCCTGCAATCTTAAAGACAGTTCCGAGCAGCTGGCAAAACCGCAAAATAAAGTATATATGAAACGTTTTTTGCGCATGTTGCATAAAAAAATAAAAGCAAAAAAAGCGCTTTTTCCCGATTTGATTGACGATATGCATTACGAATCCATAAAAAATTTTAAAGACTACGATGACTGCTATACGGCGCCGTTACACGGATTTAAAAATGCGGAGGATTATTGGCAGCAATGCAGCGGCGATCAATTTATTGATAAAATCGCCGTCCCGACTTTAATTGTGAACGCACAAAACGACCCCTTTCTTGCCGGCGGCTGCTACCCCTTTAAAGAGACACGAAAAAGTAAATACGTCAACCTTGAAACACCGAAACACGGCGGTCATGTGGGTTTTGTAGATTTTAATCGAGAGGAGCTATATTGGTCGGAAAAACGCGCTTTGATCTTTTTAAGAAGATAAAAATTTTATATTAATACGGTAAGCCTGTTTCCAATAATTATCTATTTGGCCTAATTTAAAATATGGCTGTCAAGATCAATATAAATTATAAATAAAGTGAAATAATAAGTAGAAAATCCGAAAATATATTTGTTATTTCTCCATCTTTATTCAAATAATTCGGAAGATGTCGCTCTATTTATTTATCTTGGGAAATCCCTGTGAACTATTTTTTTATATCGAAATATCAAATAACACATAAAAAGCGCGTTAGTAAATTTTTTTAGAATCGGCGCTTTATGTTATAAAGCCAATTCTTTTCCTAAGAATTGATAAAAATCTTCTTAACGTCAAAAATATTAGAAAAATTTACTTTCATTCGCATTCATTTATTATTATATTGAATGAACGTTCATTCATTATTCTAATTTGAGGTTTTATTATGGCCGGACAGAAAACAAAAAAAGCACAGATAATAGAAGCTGCGGTGGAGGTTTTTGCCGAGAAAGGTTTTTTTAACGCCAAGGTTGCCGATGTGGCAAAAAAAGCAAAAGTAGCTGACGGTACCATATACAATTATTTCCATAATAAAGACGATCTTCTGATCAATCTTTTTGAAGTAAAAATGGAAGATATTTTGGAGAAATTCCGTAAAAACATTTCCGTTATCGGCGATCCTGTGGAAAAACTGAAAACTTTTGTCGATTTACATTTTAATATCATAAAAAGCGATAAAAGGCTAGCCGAGGTTTTTCAGGTTGAATTGCGTCAATCAACCAAATTCTTAAAAAATTATCATAATGAAAAATTCACCGAATATTTAAATATCATTAGCGACATTATAGATCAGGGAAAAGAAGAGGGCTTTTTTCGTCAGGATATTAATACACCTATGATAAAACTGATGATTTTCGGCAGTATAGACGAAATCGCCCGTCAATGGATATTGGGCGCGGAAAAGAAATTTTCCATAAATGAAGCCGCCGGTCAGGTATTTGAACTATTAATCGGCGGAATGTTAACGCGATAAAAAGAGGTATGATTATGAAGAATGTTGTAATCGTCGAAGGGTTGCGTACGCCTTATTTGAAAATGGGCTCCGATTTTCATGGTATGTCCGCTCACGAGCTGGGTGCCGTTAATTTAAAAGAACTGCTCAAACGGCTTAATTTCAATCCCGCCGATCTCGATGAAGTTATTATCGGTAATGTGGCGCAGCCGCCCGAAGCGACCAATATAGCCCGAAATATCGCCCTGCTGGCCGGCGTGCCCGAAAATGTTCCCGCTTACTCCGTTCAACGTAACTGTTCCAGCGGTATGCAGGCGGCGGCCGAAGCGTGGTATAAAATTCAGATGGGCGAGGGTTCCGTTTATATGACCGGAGGCGTGGAAAACATGTCGCGTATTCCCTTGTTATGGAATGAGAATGCGACGCGCTGGATGGGTGAATTATTTAAAGCTAAAACGACGGGCCAGAAATTGGCTCTGCTCACGAAATTCAGATTCGGATTTTTTAAGCCGGTTATCGGTTTGATGCTCGGTTTAACCGACGGTTATAACGGACTTAATATGGGTCAAACCGCCGAAATTCTCGCTAAGGAGTTTCATATCACTCGCGAAGAACAGGATAAATTTGCTATGCGTAGCCATAATTTGGCAGAAAAAGCCACAGAGGAAGGAACCTTTACAGAGGAAATTATGCCTGTTGCCGTTGCGCCGGACTATAAAAAAGCGGTTCAAAAAGACGATGGTATTCGTTACGGTCAATCCATGGAAGCGCTGGCCAAACTGCGTCCGGTATTCGACCGCCGCAACGGTACGGTTACCGCTGGTAATTCCAGCCAAATAACGGACGGCTCGGCCATGTTGTTAATTATGGAAGAACAGAAAGCCAAAGCACTCGGCTATCAACCCATCGGTCGTATCAAATCGTTCGCTTTTGCCGGTCTTGACCCGGCGCGTATGGGACTGGGTCCGGCGTATAGCACAAAACTTGTTTTACAAAAATCCTCTATGAAGATAAGCGATATGGATTTGATTGAAATTAACGAAGCGTTTGCGGCCCAGGTCATTGCCAATTTGCGCATTTTTGAATCGGACGCGCTTAGTAAAAAATATCTTGAAATGGATAAAGCGCTCGGGGCAATCGATGAGGATATCCTTAATGTAAACGGCGGCGCAATTGCTCTCGGGCATCCGGTCGGCTCATCGGCGACGCGCTTATTACTCACCATATTAAAAGAACTGAAACGGCGCGATAAAACGGTCGGCTTGGCAACCTTATGCGTCGGCGGCGGACAGGGAGCGGCTTTTATTGTTGAACGAATGTGATATTTCTTTGAAAAACTAAAAGGAAAATAAAATGGGAAAAGCCTTTAAATACGAAGAACTTGAAAACGATAAAATCGGTATTTTATGGTTTGATTTGCAAGGCGAAAAAATTAATAAATTTTCCACACCGGTAATAGAAGAGTTGGAAAAAACCATTGACGAATTGGAAAAAAAGACGATTAAATGTCTGCTTTTTATGAGCGCCAAAGAGGGCGTTTTTTGCGTGGGCGCCAATATCGATGAAATCAAAGATATTGACAAGGCGGAAACGGCCTATAAAGCGGGCAGAAAAGGACAAATGATTTTTCATCGCTTTTCCAAACTGCCTTATACTACGGTTTCCGTAATTGACGGCGTCTGTATGGGTGGCGCAACGGAACTGAGTCTCGCTATGGATTATCGACTTGCCAGCGACAGTGAAAAAACAAAAATCGCCCTGCCCGAAATCAAACTCGGGATTTTACCCGGCTGGGGTGGAACGCAGCGTCTGCCGAAACTAATCGGTCTTCAACGCTCTCTTGATATCATTCTCAGCGGAAAAAACTTGATTCCCAAAAAAGCATGGAAAGTCGGCTTGATCGATAAAGTTATTCCCAAAGAGTGGGTTAAAGAAAAAGCGCTCGAATTTGCGGAAGAGATCATAGCCGATAAGGGAGATAAATATCAAAAACGCCGTAAACCTAAGGGTTTGTTTAATGTTCTCCTCGAAAGCAATGCGATTGGGCAAAATATTATCTTTTCCGCGGCTAAAAAGAATGTTATGAAATTAACCCACGGCCACTATCCTGCCCCGCTGCGCGCCCTTGATGTTATTAAACAAACATATTCTATGTCCATAGAAAAAGGATTGGAAATTGAAGCGCGCGCCCTTGGTGATTTGCTGATTACACCGGAATCGAAAAGTCTGGTACAAATTTTCCTGTGGATGGATGAAATTAAAAAAGAAAACGGCGTTGGCGAGGCCGACGTTAAAATTATAGATGTACAACAAGCCGGCGTTCTCGGAGCGGGCGTGATGGGCGGCGGCATCGCCCAGCTTTTTGCCGCTAAAAAAATCGATACGCGCGTTAAGGATATCAATTATGATGCGGTAACCATGGCATTTCGTCAGGCTAAAGAGGTGTTGGAAAAGCAGTTAAAACGACGGCGCATCACCAAATATGAATATTTACAAATAATGCACCGGATTTCCGGTACGGTGGATTATAGCGGTTTTAAACAAAGCGACGTGGTGGTTGAAGCCATCATAGAAGACCTTGAGATTAAAAAATCGACGCTGGCTGAATTGGAAAATCATATTAACGAGGAAACGATTATTGCCACAAATACCTCTTCGCTACAGGTTGACGATATGGCGGCGGCTTTAAAAAATAAAGAGCGTTTTGTGGGCATGCATTTTTTCAACCCTGTCCATAAAATGCCCTTAGTAGAAGTTGTGCGCGGTAAAAATTCGGCTGATAAGGCGGTGGCCGCCGTATTCAAACTAGCGCTACGTCTCGGTAAAACGCCGATTGTCGTTAACGATGGACCGGGATTTTTAGTTAACCGTTTGTTATTACCCTACATGGTCGAAGCGGTTTCCCTGCTTGAAGAGGGGCACGGTATCAGAGAGATTGACAAGGTCATGTTGGATTTCGGTATGCCCATGGGTCCCATTGAACTTTTTGACGAGGTGGGTATTGATGTGGCCTACAAAGTAGCTAAAATTTTACAAAAAACCATGAGCGACCGGATGGCTGAATCGGATATATTGGAAAAAATGGTTCAAGCCAAACGACTCGGTAAAAAGAACGGCCCCGGCTTTTATCGTTACGAAGGCAAAAAGAAAACGGATGATCCGAAGATCGCCTCATTTATCACCGTTAAAAAACACACCGAAATAAGCAAAGAAGAACTAACGCAGCGAATGATCTATCCCATGGTGAATGAGGCGGCTCGTTGTCTTGAAGATGGCGTGGCTTTGCGGGCGCGAGACGTTGATATGGGTATGATTTTCGGCACCGGATTTGCTCCGTTCCGTGGCGGTTTATTAAAATTTGCCGATATGGAAGGCCTTGATAAAATTACAAATAAGTTAAGCGATTTTGAGAAAAAATACGGCGGTAGATTCAAACCATCACGGGCTTTATTAAATACGAAAAGATTTTATCAATAGTCGCTAAATTTCGAAGGATATGTTTAGAAGTATGGCTATTTATCAATAACATATATTGATTATCGTTTTTAGAAATATTTTTACCCTATATTTAATATTTTAATTAAGGATATACTATGAGTAAACAAGTATTACCGAGTTTTTCCAAAGCGCTTTTCAGCGGCGCCATATTAGACGAATTATTATTTCCTTATCCCGAGCTGGATAAAGAAGAAGCTGAAAATGTACAAATGATGATCGATACCTTCAACAAATTTGCCGAAGATCATATTGATTCTGCCAAAATTGACGAAGAGGCTAAAATCCCGGAAGAAATTATCGTTCAACTTAAAGAATTGGGATTTTTTGGAATGAACATTCCCGAAGAGTACGGAGGATTCGGGCTTTCCAACAGCGGTTATGTGCGCATGCTTGAAGCCATCAGCAGTAAGGACCCATCTATTGCTCTGACGCTCGGGGCTCATCAGTCTATCGGATTAAAAGCTCTGCTTCTTTACGGCAGCGACGAACAAAAGAAAAAATATCTACCCACACTCGCTACGGGCGAAATGATTGCCGCGTATTGTTTAACCGAACCCGGCGCCGGTTCAGACGCTGCCGGAATTAAAAGCCGCGCCGTACGCGATGAAGAAAAGGGCTGTTATATCTTAAACGGCAGCAAACTGTGGATTACCAACGGCGGAATTGCCGATTTTTTTACGGTTTTCGCCAAAGAGCCTATAACCGACAATACGGGCAAAACAAAAGATAAGATTAGCGCATTTATCGTAACCGGCGATATGGCCGGCGTTTCCCGCGGTAAAGAAGAATCCAAAATGGGTATTAAAGGTTCGTCAACGGCCGCCATTTATTTCGATAATGTTGAAATTCCTTTCGAAAATCTTATCGGCGAACGTGGTAAAGGTTTTAAAGTGGCCATGGGCGTATTGAACAACGGCCGTCTCGGTTTGGCCGGCGGCGCTGTCGGAGCGTTAAAAGTTCTGCTTAAATTAACGCTTGCGCACATCAAAGAACGAAAGCAATTTAACAAAACATTATCGCAGTTTGAAATGATTCAGGAAAAAGTAGCGCAAACCGTTATGGAAATGTTCACAGCGGAAAATATGATTTATTTGACCACTAATCTTATCGATCGCGGCGACGTTGATTATTCCCTTGAATCGGCAATGTGTAAAGTGTTTGCCACCGAAGTCGCTTGGAAGGGCGTCAATGAATGTATGCAAATGGTTGGAGGATTAGGATATATGAAAGAATATCCTTATGAACGCCTTTTGCGAGATAGTCGTATTAATATGATATTTGAAGGTACGAATGAAATATTACGTATGTTTACCGTTTTGGCAGGCATCCAGCAGCGCGGCGAATATTTAAAAAAAATCGGCCATGCCTTACGCGATCCCATCAAGGGATTCGGATTATTAACCGACTATGCCACCAATTGGCTGAAAGACCGCGTCGTTACAGAACGCATTCGCGAAGTCGACTCTTCATTAATGCAATCCAAAACCAATTTTGAAACTTGGGCGAAAAATTTATTCATCACCGGCGAACGTGTTTTAATTACTCATGGTAAAGATATTATCTACCGTGAAATGATACAGCACCGCATAGCCGACGCCACCATAGACCTTTACGCCATGATTGCCGATATTTCACGCGTTGATACGTTGATTAAACAAAAAGGAAAAGATAAGTGTCAACGAGAAATTACCATTTGTAACGCTTTTTGCGAACAAGCCTGGCGACGCGTAAGGCGCAATATTTTAATGGTGGATAAAAATAACGATAAAGAGCTGAAAGAAATCGCCCAAACAGTGATTGATGAAGGGTTTTATCCGTACAGTTCAACTTTTTAACTAATAAATGACGAAAGAGAAATGAATAGCTTCGTTAATTTAAATTAGGTTAACAATAGTTTAAATAAAACAAAATCAATCATTATATCAATTTTTTCATAAACTTTCGGAGGTCACTATGAATATCGCAGTATGTGTAAAACAGGTTCCGGATACGGAAACCCGTATTAAGTTAAGCGATGATAAAAAATCGGTTAACGAGGAAGAAATTAAATTTATATTAAATCCCTATGATGAATTCGCCGTAGAAGAAGCCCTGCAAATAAAGGAAAAAAACGGAGGCGACGTAACCATTATCTCTCTCGGTCCGGATAGAGTGACTTCAGCCGTACGCAGCGCACTCGCTATGGGAGCCAATAAAGCAATTCACATTCCCGTTGATAAAACGCCGAATGATCCGGGCGTTGTAGCCGACGCTTTAGCTGCTGTGCTAAAGGAAGGAAACTATGATATCATTCTGCTCGGTAAACAGGCCATTGACGATGACCATGCTCAAATGGCTTCATTACTTGCCGAAAAATTGGATCTACCAGCTGTTTCCGTTGTTATCAAATTGGAGATTGATGGCAATAAAGTTAAGGCCGAACGTGAAGTGGATGGAGCGCACGAAATCGTAGAATGCGAATTACCCGCTATAATCGGCGCCCAAAGAGGATTGAATGAACCGCGTTATGCTTCTTTAAAAGGTATTATGGCTGCCAAAAAGATTCAGATTGAATCGATAAACGCTGATCTTTCCGATGATCATTTGGAAATTATCGAGTTTAATTATCCGCCGGCTAAAAATCCCGGAAAAATCGTGGGAAAAGATGCCGACGCTGTGCCGGAATTATTGCGTCTGCTTCACGAAGAAGCTAAAGTGATCTGATTATTATAAGCAGCCTGAATTTGAAAACAAATAAGGAGTATAAATTATGAAAATATTAGTTTTTGCAGAACATAGAGAAGGTGAATTAAGAAAAATTGCCTTCGAAAATATTTCTTTGGCCAAGGAGCTGGCTCAACCGTTTGAAGTTGCCGTTATCGGAGCCGATGTTAAAGGAATGAGCGAAGAGCTGGGAAAATACGGCGCCGAAAAAGTAGTTTTTTATAAAAATGATGCCTTAAACGCCTACACGCCGGACGGTTACGCCAAAATATTAGCCGATGCCGTAAAAAATCAAGGCGCCGACGTACTGTTAATGGGGGCAACCGCTCTCGGTAAAGATCTTGGACCGCGCGTTGCGGCGCGCTTGAATGCCGCCATGGCTACGGATTGTACCAAAATTGAAATCGAAGACGAAGATTTGAAAATCGTACGTCCCATGTATGCCGGCAAGGTTTTGGCGACGATTCGTTTAACGTCGGAAGTTAAAGTGGTTACCGTGCGCCCCAATGTCTACTCCGCACAAGAATCGCCGGCAAAAGCTGAAGTGGAAGAACAAAGCGTTGAAACGGCGGATTTTAAAACCATCGTCAAGGAAATTATCTCCGGCGCAAAAGGTAAATTGGACGTTACCGAAGCGGACATTATCGTATCCGGCGGCCGCGGAATGCAAGGGCCGGAAAATTGGCATCTCATTGAGGACCTGGCGGCGCTATTCGGCGCGGCTACCGGAGCTTCTCGTGCCGCGGTTGACGCCGGCTGGAGACCGCATGACGAGCAAGTGGGACAAACGGGTAAAACCGTATCGCCGAGTTTATATATTGCCGTGGGTATTTCAGGCGCAATCCAGCATCTTGCCGGAATGTCTTCTTCCAAATATATTGTGGCCATTAATAAAGATCCTGAAGCGCCGATTTTTAAGGTTGCCGATTACGGCATTGTCGCCGATTTGTTTGATGTTGTTCCGAGAATGATTGAAGAGATGAAAAAAGGATAATTGTATATTTTTTTAATACAAAAAATTTATCTATTTCATATAAAATGCAGTGGTATAAGTTTTATACCACTGCATTTTCCTTTATCGCTAAATTAAGTTGTCTATTAATCTATGGAATTGTAGTAACTTCTTTTTGTAAAACAACAGCCCTTTTTAATCCGCTAAATTTGATTTTCGTCACATAAGCTGATTTGGTATTCCTCGTTCATTCATAATTACACTTAATCAATCGTTAAACGGGAATTTAAAAAATGTTATTGGAAAAATATTATAAAATTATTCCTCGAAATACAAATTTTGCAGTATGTTTAAATTGTATAACAAACGAAATAACAATATGTTATAATAGATAAAGAATATAAAATGATCCTTGAATATCACTTAGGCCGGCGCCCTGATATATTGGATAAATAAAAATATTTATCTTAGACTTAAAAAGATGGCAAATAAACGGCTAAAATGTCTATTAATCATTTAACGACTTAAATGACTATACACAATGGTTTGTTAATTTCAAAACTTTGAATGATGAATCGAAATTTTGTGATATATATCATTTTTTTTTAATGTTTTTTAAAATACTATTTGAATGTTCCTATCTAAATTTATTAATTTTATCAAAACAATGATATTAGGAGTAATAAAATGTTTAAGCGCGTTGTTTTCTCCATATTTTTCTTTGTCTCATTCCTTTTTCCACAAACCATGCAAATTAATACAAATACACAGTTTCTGTCCCCTTATATTAATGATTGGTTATCGGTGCCAAATGTGATTCAGGTAACCGTCTTTAATACCAACACGGCGACGGAAACCTATTACATTAAATTTGAACTCAGCTCCGATGATTATGGAATGATTTTAGAGGGAACCAGCGAAATCTTTACCGTATTGGGCGGCGGGACTTATACGATAGACAATACACATATTATGGACGCGCATACCAAGACGATTAATGATGATATTGTAAACCAGGTAAAAAGAACCAATCAAATTCCGGAAAGTTCCTATACTTTAACCGTAAATCTTTACAGAGAAGGAGAACAAGACCCTGTATATGGTCCCGAAATCGCGGTATTTTATATTCTCTCTTTTGACCAAATTCAACTGTTATCGCCCATGGACGGAGAAACGGTTTTAAACGAAAACAGTTTGATTTTTCAATGGACGGCGGCGGTTCAGGGTATATCCAATTTTAACATTCGATATCATATCGGCGTTTTTGAAATTAAACCCGGCCAAATCCCCTATCGCGTAATTACATCGGCATACCCCGTATTCGAAGAAGACGTTATTAATAATACGCAGTTGATATATCCTGCTTCCGCCTACGGTCGTCTTGAACGCGGGAAAAAATATATTTGGTATGTGCAGGCTTTTAATAATAATCCCGGTCCAAATTTCAATCATGTTCTCGGCGAAAATGAAGGGCGGTCGGCAATTACCTCTTTCTTTTACCAGGAGCGTACCGAAGAATCCGCCGATCTTGCCGAAATAAACCGGCTTGAACTGGTGCCTGGCGTTGCTTTTTTAAAAAACCTTTCCACCGTCAGTAAAACGGAAACCGCTACCGATTATATTCTTGACGGCGGCGCTACTTTAGTGGCTTATATCCAAAGCGATTCGATTGAAGTTCCTGTGAGTATTAACGGGCTTCATTTCCAAAAAGGTGCTTTATATCCGCCTATATTTGTCAGCGGAGACGTAAGCGGCTCGCTTTCGAGCGTCTTATCCACTCTTCCGGGATTGGAAGATTTGCCGATAAAACTAACCGACTTAACCTTTACGCCGGCGGAAGGTCTGGCCTTTTCCGCTCAATTCGATATACCGGAAAACGATTATATCAATCCTCAGGATCTAAACGGAAAAATCAAGTTAAACAGCGCCGGAATTTCGGGGCAATTGGATTATAACGGAGATTGGGATAATCCGATTGTCCATTTTGATAATGAACTATTGAAAGTGCATCTGAATAAAATACATATCGACATTGGCGCCCTTTCGGCACGTACTGACGCTGAAATTCGCTTTTTATCGTCAGACAGTTCATGGACGTTTCCGAATATCCAATGGGATTTTCCTAACATCTCTTTTCCCATTGGTTTAACCGGGCACCAACATTTATCGATAATTCCCAATAATGATTTTCTTAAGTTGGATATTCGTTCGCTTGCCGGAACAATTTCTTTTAATGCTCAAAGCGGCGCTTTTGATTTTGACATCGGATTAACCTCCAACCTTTTGTTTCCTTTTACAACTACATTAAGCGCTTATCCTGAAATATCACTCAGATTAAGTAAAAGCAATGGTTTACAACTTGAATCTTTTCGACCGAATCTCAGCCAAAATATGAAATTGAATATGGATTGGATGGAACTTGCTTTACGCCAATTGAATGTAAACAATTTTTCCTATGGCGGCGGTCAATACACATTTGACCTTTCCATGGACGCCGAATTCGATTTGAATAATATCGGTAATCTCGGAACCCCGGTTATTCATGGAATTCATATAACACAAAACGGGATTTCTTTGGAAGAACAAAATTTTAATAATTTATCGCTTGCTCCGTTTGAACTTGCCGGACTAAGCGTAGAATTGAAAAATTTTCGCGTGGGCGCTATGCAGTTCAACTGGGCAAACGGATCGCGGCCTGATTGGAATTTTTCAGCCGATATTGATATCAAGTTACCCAATCTTCCTATGAATTTTCCATCGGGATTGCGCAATAAAGTGTTTCACTTAAACGATTTAAATATCGGCTCTCCACATATTTATCATGAGTTTTCTCCCGTTACTTTTACGGGCGAGGAAGGTTCCATTCCCTTAGGAGGGGGCGCAGCTTATATTGTACAAACGCTTGGCGGTGTTCTTGACTTAACCTGGGATAATAATTCCCTTAACAACCAATCCACATTAACTATGACCGGCAATCTTAAACTGCCGGATATATTCGGTTGTTCAGAAGCGCAATCTCTAGGAACATCGTCTCTTAGATTAGACGGTTTCGGAAAAATCAGCGGACAAATTGAAAATTTTACGCCGACTTGTCCTTTAAAGTTCGGATTTTTAACCATTAATGTAACATCAAGCTCTTTACAGTTCGCCTTTTCCGATACGGCCCAACAAGCCATTCTTTCCGCCGAAGTAACAGCATCCATGCCCGGAATATCCAATTCCGAATCTACGGCAAACGGTAATATTTCCATCGATTTAATTTCCGGCAAACTTTTAAACGGCAGCCTTACTTTTTCAAACTTTGCCTTAAAGATACCGGATATCAATCCGATTCTTACGTTTCATATTTCAAGCGCAACACTTAGCAAACAGGGGCTGGAAATCAACGGAACACAACAGCTCGCTTTGGCCGGTTCGCAAATTGGCGTGGTATTCGATCACCTCCTTCTCGATTTAAAATCGTTCAGGGTTATTTCAGGAAACGCTTATTTTAACAGTAGCTTTGCCTTTAAACTCGGCATAGCCGACGGTAATTTAAGTTGGAACGCCGTGCAGGCCGGTTTAAGTCAATTAGAAGAAAATACCATGATGCTTAATCTGCCGTCTAATTTGAGCATCAATAAAAACGGATTACAGCTTAGCGGTATCACAACCGTCGGCCTTAATTTTGCGGGACAGCAGTTAGATAGTTTAAGCGCTAATTTCTCTAACGATTTTACGTTTCAATTTAAACCATTCAAAGTTAAAACCGGTACGGTTGAATTTCTGTACGGCGGGAATCGGATCGCATATCTTGACGAAGGCGGCATTCATTTCGATTTTAATTTCTTCGGAAATCAGGCCTTACCCGATCAATTGCCTCTGCCTAATAAATCCATTGCCTATATGGTGCTAAAAGAAA
>CAYRJN010000036.1:0-23897 GCA_964424545.1 uncultured Calditrichaceae bacterium | reverse complement strand
CAGGAACCACATCATCCAGACTATATTCAAGACGATCGGGAGAGTCTTCGCATTCTATTCTAGGCGGGTCTTCCAGATTATTGGATGGCAAAAAGCTCAACAATTCACGGATGCGCTGTAAACATTCCACATCATTTTCACAGCTTAAATGACTGACGCCGCTTTTTTCCGCATGCGTCGATGCGCCGCCCAATTCTTCCGCCGTAACGTCTTCGTGGGTAACAGTTTTAACCACATTGGGACCGGTAACAAACATATAGCTGCTGTTTTTTACCATAAATGTAAAATCGGTTATGGCCGGCGAATAAACGGCGCCGCCCGCACAGGGACCCATTACCGCCGAAATCTGCGGGATAACGCCCGAGGCCAGCGTATTGCGCAGAAAAATATCCGCATAACCTCCGAGACTAACTACACCTTCCTGGATACGCGCGCCGCCGGAGTCATTCAGTCCGATTACCGGCGCGCCGACTTTCATGGCCTGATCCATAATTTTAACGATTTTTCCGGCAAAAGTTTCGGAAAGACTACCCCCGAAAACCGTAAAATCCTGTGAGAAGACAAAAACCGGACGACCGTCGATTTTGCCGTAACCGGTAATCACGCCATCCCCGAGATAACGTTGTTTATCGAGACCGAAATCCCGCGAACGATGACGCACAAACATATCGATTTCCACAAAACTATCTTCGTCCAACAGGTAATCAAGGCGTTCGCGCGCCGTAAGTTTACCCTTGGCGTGCTGCGCTTCAATGCGCTTTTCCCCCCCGCCGGCCAGCGCTTCGCGGCGCAGTTCCTTCAATTTCTCAAACTGTTGTTTACGTTTCATTTATGCTCCGCATATAGATAATCACTGCCTCAAGTTGATGGTAAAAACATTATTTATCCGAATTAATTAAGCAAACCGTGATCCTTAAAACTGAAAAACCCGTTTTCCGTAATAATCAAGTGATCAAAAATCGGAATATCGAGAATCTTGCCGCTTTTTACCAATTGTTCGGTAATTTTTATATCCTGAGCGCTAGGCTGCAACTGACCGGAAGGATGATTATGCAATAAGATAAGGCCGCGCGCAGAATAGCGAATGGCCGGTTTAAATACTTCGCGCGGATGAACAAGAGAGGCGTCTAATAAACCTTGAGTAATTTCATAATCGCGAATTTTTTTCAACGCCGTATCTAATAGAATTACATAAAAGGTTTCTTGCTGCAAATGCCCGAGCAAGGGAATATATATTTTGGCAACCTCATCCGGATTTTGGAAACTTTTTATCTCCCTTTCCGCTTTATCTTTTTGCATATTGCGATAAAGCTGAAAAGCCGCCAGCAATGTTACCGCCTTCGCCGGTCCGATTCCCTCCACAGACATCAGCTCCTCAAGAGAGGCATCGCTAAGTGCGTCGAGCGAACCGAATTTTCGCAACAACTTTTTGGCCAGTTCCACCGCATTATACTTACGCGTGCCGTGACCGAGTAAAATCGCCATCAATTCCGCCGATGAAATATTTTCGGCCCCCTCACGCATCAAGCGTTCACGCGGACGTTCTTCCAAAGGCCAATCCGTAATCCGTGAAGCATACCGCTCCGGTTCATTGACCTTGGGCATATTAGGTCCGCGCTCGCTTATCGTTATACCAATTTTTGATATATTGCACCGCTTCGCTTAAAGAAGCGCCCGGCCCGAACAAACGCCCGACGCCCATCTCCATCAACGCATCGATATCTTTATCGGATATAATACCGCCGCCGGTTAACTGCACATCATCCATCCCATTTTCTTTCATTAATTTTAAAATTTTCGGGAAAATAGTCATATGAGCGCCGGATAAAATACTTACGGCTATAACATCCACATCTTCCTGAATGGCCGCTTGTACAATCATTTCCGGCGTCTGCCGCAAACCGGTATAAATCACCTCAAAACCGGCGTCCCTAAAAGTGGACGCAACCACTTTTGCGCCCCTGTCATGGCCGTCCAGACCTGATTTGGCCACCAAAACGCGAATTTTTTTATCCATATTATACCTCCATTCTGCAGACCGCTCAGACAAATTAAAACACAATCCGCCAAGTCATAATTGTCAAAATTCAGCAGGTTCCACATACTCCCCAAAAACTTCCTTTAAGGTGTTGATCATTTCGCCTACCGTAGCATACGCTTTGGCGCAATCGACCAAAATCGGCATTAAATTATCACTATTTTCCGCAGCTTTTTTTAAAGATTGTAAGTTTCGCTTCACCTGCCCATTATCGCGTTCATGACGTAATTTTTTTAGCGCCGTTTTTTGATTTTTTTCTACGTCTTTGGATATCTGTAACAAAGGTATTTCAATAATCTCATCGCGATCTTTAAAGTCGTTAACACCGACAATAATACGATCTTTTTTCTCTATTTCATTTTGATATTGATAAGCCGCGCGACCGATCTCTTTTTGGAAAAATCCTTTTTCAATGGCCGGTATAACGCCCCCCAAATCGTCAATCCGTTTAAAATATGCCTCGGCCTTTGCTTCCATCTTATTGGTTAAATCCTCCATAAAATAACTACCGGCAAAGGGATCGATGGTATGAGCGACGCCGGTTTCATAGGCTAAAATCTGCTGTGTTCTCAAAGCTATTTTTACCGCTTTTTCAGACGGCAGCGCTAATGTTTCGTCCATGGAATTGGTATGCAAAGACTGCGTGCCTCCCAACACTCCGGCCAGCGCCTGATAGGCAACGCGTACGATATTATTTTCCGGTTGCTGGGCGGTCAACGTGCAGCCGGCGGTTTGTGTATGAAAGCGTAGCATCCATGAACGTTCTTTTTTTGCGCCGTATTTGTGGCGCATTCTTTTGGCGTATATACGGCGGGCAGCGCGCATTTTGGCAATCTCTTCAAAAAAATCGTTATGCGAATTAAAAAAGAAGGAAATGCGAGGGGCAAAAGCGTCTATATCCAAACCGCGCTCCATGGCGGATTCAATATAAGCAAATCCGTCCGCTAATGTAAAAGCCAGCTCTTGCGCGGCCGTACTGCCCGCTTCCCTGATATGGTAACCGCTAACGCTGATGGTATTCCATGCAGGCATTTCATTAGTGCAATATTCAATCATATCGACAATGATGCGCATGGACGGCTGCGGAGGAAAAATATACTCTTTTTGGGCAATATATTCCTTTAAAATATCATTTTGGATAGTGCCGCGAAGTTTGGCAATCGCCGCACCCTGTTTTTCGGCGACGGCAATGTAGAAAGCCAGCAAAATCATAGCCGGTGAGTTAATGGTCATCGACGTGGAAACCTCTTCCAACGGAATACCGTCAAACAAAATCTCAAAATCTTTTAAGGAGCTGATCGATACGCCGCAAACGCCCACTTCTCCTTCGCTAAAAGGATCATCGGCGTCCCTGCCCATCAACGTCGGCAAATCAAACGCTACGGATAAACCGGTCTGCCCTTTTTCCAATAAATATTTAAAACGGCGGTTAGTATCCTCCGGCGTACCGAAACCGGCAAACTGACGCATCGTCCATAAACGCCCGCGATACATATTATCATGAACGCCGCGCGTATAGGGATAATCCCCCGGATAGTTTAGATCGCGATCATAGTCAAAATCCTTCAACAAATCCGGCGTTCCAAGGATTTCTACCGTTTCGCCCGAGGCGCTGATAAATTTGGCATCCCTGGTTTTGGCTCCTTTAACCCGTTCTGCCCATGGCTTCTTTTCCATTATAAAATTAGCTCCCAACTAATTATTTATCACTTCTTAAATGATCAACGAACAAAACATTCATTTTTTAATCAAACAAGTCCAGCTGGCCGCCCTCTTTCATCTTCTTCCGTTTCATTTCCTCGCGTTTTCTTTTAAGCATGAGTTGTTTTTCCGCTAATTCCTTTTTCTCTTGCTCCTTTTTGCGTCTCCTCTCCTCTTCATTGCGGCGTAATTCTTCTTCGTCTTTTTCATCGGCTTTTTCTATCATTATAAATCCATTTACCATAGTAAAGCTATTAATCATTTCATAGATTTCAGGGCGGCAAAATCGTTCATCAAACTGTGATATTCGACATTCTTTTTCAATAGCGCTTGCTTTTGCGCTGATCGTACGTTTTTTAGCGGAAAAATAATCACATATACGATCGGTAGAATGATAATTTTTATCTCTTTTATCAAATAAAAAGTTAATTCGCGCAATTAGCCAGATAATTGACGCCGCCCAAATTTTAGGATTTCCTCTTTCTAAATACATCTTTTTGCTAACCGTATTCACCAACTTAAGAGCATATTCCTTAACATATTCGTCATAATCGAATTCGTTATAAAATGCTTCTATAAGTTGTTTGACATAATCTTTTCTGTTTTCCGTCGAATTATTTTTATTTTTTAAATTCTCCATTGCCCTCACCCTTTTTGTCCATATTTCTATTTTTTACGTTTTTTTCTTAACAGTTAAAAAATATTATGATAAACCGATTTAATGTTTTTCAAGCGGTTTAACAATACGAATTTACACAATTGAATCAAATAGGGCAAATTGGCGGCAGGATTATTTACGGTTTAATCGTCAATCTGCAAGCGTTTGATGATCTCGTCTTTCAGGATGGATTTACGGAAGATTTCGTCCAAATCTGGTTCGCTAAAGCCGCCGTAATACAGGCCATGGGGATAGATAACCATAACCGGCCCGTGATCGCAAGCGCCGAGGCAACCTGAGCCGTTAACGCGAATTTCTTTTTTCAAGCCTCTATCGCTAACCATTTTTTTTAACTTTTGGCGCAGTTCTTTGCCCTCGTCTCGTCCGCAGGATTTTACGGCCGGCCAGCCTTCACGGATATTTTCACAAATAAAAATATGTTTTTTATATTGCTTCATCGCCCCCTTCTTTCTTATTACAATTCCATTGTAGGATCATATTTTTCCAATATTTGTTTAATATGCTCCAGAAACTGCGCGCCCATTGCTCCGTCAATCAAACGGTGATCGATCGTTAACGCCAAGTAAAGCGTTGGTCTGATAGCGATAGCATCATCAATAACCACAGCCCGCTTTTTTACGGCGCCAACGCCGAGAATGGCCGATTGCGGTTGATTTATGATGGGAAAACCGATGGTTGTACCGTAAACGCCGAAATTAGAAATGGAAAAAGTGCCGCCGGAAACTTCTTCCGCTTTTAATTTTCGCGTCCTTGCCCGCAATGATAAATCGTTAATGATTGTGGCAAGCTGAGAAATTGAATAGTTATCCGCATTAAAAATATTGGGCACGATCAACCCTTCACCCACCGCCACGGCGATTCCTATATTGTAATACTTTTTTATCAATATGTTTTCACCGTCAATTACGGCATTCAACAACGGAAACTTTTTAAGCGCTTTGACAACAGCATCCGTAATAAAGGGCATATAGGAAAGACCGTAGCCCCTGTTTTTTTTAAATTCGGGATTTATCCGTTGCCGGATTTTATAAATATTATTCATATCCGCTTCCGTATAAAGATGTACTTGCGCCGATATCTGCTGCGATTGTACCATATGTTTGGCAATGGATTTACGAATATGGTTCATAGGAACAATCTCCACATCGCCGTCGCGGCCGGCAACATTATCGATTCCTGCGCCTGATTGCCGTGCTTCAAGATATTTCAATACATCCTGTTTGCGAACCCTTCCCTCCAGACCGCTGCCTTCGATTCTGTTCAACTCGTCAGTCGATATATTATTTTGGGCGGCAATATTCAACACTAAGGGCGAATAAAAACGCTTGAACCTCGATGACTGCCCTGTTTTCGTCCTTTTTAAGTTCGCTTTTAGTGAATCTTTCGCAATCGAACCATCCTTATTTTCACTCTTGACGCTCTTTGCTTCAATCGGTAAATCGCCTTCTTCTTGCGCGCTTTCAATAACCGCGATAACTTTCCCCACATCAACCACATCTCCCTCTTCGGCGAGAATTTCCAGCAGTATTCCGGAGTGAGCGGCCGGGATTTCCGAATCGACCTTATCGGTGCTGATTTCCAAAATGGTTTCGTCTTTTTCTATAGGATCTCCGACGGATTTAAGCCACTTTAATATCGTACCTTCGGTTATCGATTCTCCCAATTTCGGCATTACCATATTATGCTTCATTTAATCACCTTAGAATTCATTTTAATAAAACAATACGTTATTATATTTCACTGTATCCGAATTTCAAAAAACCGCATAAATATATATTCAATCTATCATTCCGTTTTCAACCCAATTGACGGAAAAATTATTTATTAGGATCATTTGTGTATTTTTCTCGCCGGCGCTGATCGAAATAACAAATATATCACTATTATCCATCAAGCTGCTAAACTCGTCCCCAATTTTCTACTAAAACAACGTAAAACCTAACTGTTTTTCGTTACAAGACGTTAATAATAACTTTTATTTTTTATCTTAATACCGCGCCAAATCTCTTGCGGCTGTAATAATATCCTCTGTTTGCGGGAGCATAGTTTTTTCGAGAATAGCGCTATAAGGAACAGGCGTATCGGCAGCGGCTAAGCGGCGAATAGGCCCGTCAAGATATTCGAAGGCTTGTTCGCTGATTTGCGAAACGATTTCGGCGCCGAATCCGGCGAATTGCGTATCTTCGTGTATAACAAGAACTTTAGCGGTTTTTTCTATCGATGATTTAATAATTTCCATATCCAAAGGAACAATCGTGCGAATATCAACGATTTCCGCGCTTATACCTTCTTTTTCCAAAGTCTTGGCCGCTTCAATGGATTTTTGCACCAAATAACCATAAGTAACAATTGTTAAATCACTGCCCTCGCGTTTTATCGAGCCTTTTCCAAAGGGCAGCAAATATTCATCATCGGGTTCCGGCGCGGCGGCATAACTTTGACGATAAAGCGCCTTGTGTTCAAGAAATAATACCGGATCATAACAACGAACAGCCGTTTTTAGCAATCCTTTGGCATCGGCCGCATTGGAGGGATAGGCTATTTTTATTCCGGGAATATGGGCAAAAATAGATTCAATATTCTGAGAATGACAGAGCCCACCATGGATATAACCTCCCACAGGCACGCGGATAACCACCGGAGACTGCCAATTATTCATCGACCTCCAACGCATGGTAGTTAACTCATTACGGATCTGCATCATCGCCGTCCAGATATAATCGCCGAACTGAATTTCAACTACCGGACGCAAACCGTAAACGGCCATTCCGATAGCCACGCCTACAATGCTCGATTCGGCTAAAGGCGCGTTAAAACAACGGTCATCTCCAAATTTTGTGGATATGCCGCTCGTTGTTGTAAATACGCCGCCTTTATTATCCGCCACATCTTCGCCAAAAAGATAAATATCGTCATTTTTACTCATTTCCTCTTTTAAAGCGTGATTTACGGCATCCACCATAACGATGCGCTCTCCGTTCGGCTCGGATTTTTCATATTTAATATTAGTACACATTTCATGCGGCGCATAAACAAAATCCGCAAGCGATTTACTTTGCGGATCGGCGACCTGCTGAACATCTTCCGCCGCTTTGTCCACCCGCGCTTTAATCTCTTTTTTTATCCGAGCAATCAGCTCCTCTTCGGCAATGCCTTCTTCAACCATTTTTTGTTCTAACCGAAGAATGGGATCACGCTCTTTGTCTCGTTGCAGTTCTTCTTGTTTTCTGTATTTACTATGCGAATCGGAAGATGAATGCGGCATCAGGCGCACCGTATGCGCTTCGATTAATACGGGACCATTGCCTTTGCGTATCTTTTTTACTGCTTCCTTCAATTTTGTTAACGACTCAAAAATATCCGTTCCGTCAAGCTGGGAGCGATTCAACCCTTCATAGCCGGCGGTAAATTTATAAACAGACTGCCCGGCCGTCTGTTGGGAAATATGAGTGGAAATAGCATATTTATTGTTTTGAATCATAAAAAGTACGGGCAGCGATTCGCGAGACGCCCAATTTAGCGATTCGTGAAAATCGCCTTGGCTGGTAGCGCCTTCGCCTGATGATACATAGACAATTTGCCGCGCGCCTTTCTTTTTAACGGCCAATGCCGTCCCTACAGCCTGTAAATATTGGGTGCCCGTAGGGCTGGACTGACTTACAATATTCAAAGCTTTATGTCCGTAATGCTGCGGAAGCTGTCGGCCGCCGGAGCTCGGATCATCCCTCTTAGCCAAAAAATTCATTAATATATCCGTAATGGTAACGCCATATTGCAAAGCAAAAGCCTGATCGCGGTAATAGGGATAGGCATAATCTTCGCCCGGATTCATGGAAAAGGCCGCAGCCGTCTGCACCGCTTCATGTCCGGGCGCGCCGATATGAAAAAAACTTTTACCCTGTTTCAGCAATATAAGCATTTTTTCATCTAAAAATCTGGATAACACCATATTTTTATATAATCTTATTATTGTATCGTTATCTAATGTGCTATGTAACATAAGCCCTCTAATTCTTATCTTTTTCCCGATGCGATTCGTCTTGTTGCCGCGCTCTTAGAACCGCGCACTCCATAAAAAGGTAATCTTTAAAATCTTTGACAGGATCATAATCTGCGTCTAAACGAACGCGACATTGTTCGACCGCATTCTCGCCCTGCGGACAGGGTACGTCTACAAACAAAGGACACATTACAATCTTCTTTCCGGCCATTATTATCTCCACCCATAATTCATTTTATTTTCTGTTCATTAAAACTAAATTTTGTGGAAAATATTTCAATATTTAAGGCCGTAGGATCTTATTCTTGATTAATAAGTAATCTTCAAGACCATTTCATTCATCGATCGGTCGGCGTAGGAAGAAAGGAATGCCTACAGATGGAAAGTGAAAGTATAAAGCATCGTTACATAAACATAAATAAGACTTGGTAAAAGGGATTTGCTGCCGGACATTTTTGCGGAATATCTTCGGCATCGCTATGTCCCTTTGTGAATCGCCGCGTCTCCCGCTAAGGCAGGATAGGCGCGAAGACAATTTTTGAATCGTCTAAATTAGGTTGGAAATAGTTGATGCGAAAATAGGGACAGGCAAAAAAAATTCCCGCCGTAATTCCACATGGCGGGATTAAAAGCGTTAATGTGTCTTGCTATTTATTAACCTGAAAGGTCGTATCGCCGTTTTCCAAGAAATTAACAATTTGCGTCGCGGCGGCGATACCGGCGTTAATATTGGCTTCCGCCGTCTGAGCGCCCATCTTTTTGGGCGTAAAATAACAGCGATCGCCGAATGTTTCCATAAATTCATCGGCTTTAAGCGGCGCGATATCGGAAACATATTTAAAATCACCACGCTCGGCCATCAATTTCAACAAACCGTCTTCATCAATCACTTCTTTGCGAGCCGTATTGACCAATGTAGCCCCCTGCGGCATTTTATTTAACAATTCATAGTCGATTGAATTTTTCGTTTTGTCGTTGGCGGGAATATGTAATGAAATATATTGACTGTTTGCATATAAATCTTCCGCGCTTGTGTATACCGTTACGCCGTCCGCTTCAATGTTTTCGGCCGCGATAAACGGATCGAATGCTCCGACCTGCATACCAAAGCCCATAGCGATTTTAGCGACTAATTTGCCGACGTTGCCATAGGCATGTATTCCCAAAGTTTTGCCTTTAAGTTCCGTTCCCGCTTTGCCGTTAAACTTACCGCGCGCCATATAAACCATTAATCCCAGGGCAAGCTCCGCGACAGCGTTGGAATTCTGCCCCGGCGTATTCATAGCCACAACGCCTTTCTCCGTAGCAGCCTGTAAATCGATATTATCATAACCGGCGCCGGCGCGGACGATAATTTTTAAGTTTTTCCCTGCTTCAATCACCTCTTTATCGGCTTTGTCGCTGCGAATTATCAATGCATCCGCATCGACGACGGCTTTTAGCAGCTGTGATTTTTCCGTATATTTTTCCAATAAATCCAGCTCATATCCGGCCCTATCCAAGACCTTCTTTATTTCATTCACCGCCGCCGGAGCAAACGGTTTTTCCGTTGCCACCAATACTTTTGCCATAGCTCTATTCCTTATATTTTATTTAGTTAATTTAATCACATTCAATTTAATACTTTTATTCATAATAATAAAGAAAAATTGCAAATTGGCGTTAAAAATATTTATTCCGTAAATTAAAAACGCTCAATCACGGAGGCCGGATGAAACTTTTACATAAAAACGGAACGATCGGCATAATTGCGCCCGGTTTTTATCCCGACCGACAAAAGCTCGAAAACGGTATTCGCTATCTCCAAAAACGCGGATTTACCGTTAGGCGAGGTAAATCATTGACGGCGCAAGCCGGCCAATTAGCCGGAAACGATGCTTTGCGCGTCGACGACCTGCACGCCATGTTCAGCGATGCAAGTGTAGAAGCCGTTATCTGCGCGCGCGGCGGTTGGGGCAGTCTGCGCTTATTGGATAAACTGGATTATAATTTATTAAATAAAAACAGAAAAATTCTAATCGGGTATTCGGATATCACTTCTCTACAGCTTGCCTTTTGGAAAGAGATCGCCCTGCCTTCGCTTTCTGGCCCCATGGCCGCCGTTGAGATGGCGGAAAAGATTCATCCTTTTACGGAAGATCATTTTTGGGGCCAAATTTTAAACCTCAAAAAATCTTTCAATATGAGCATAAGCGATAACGGCATTGACATACTTTATTCTGGTAAAGGAAAAGGCACCCTAATCGGCGGCTGCCTTTCCATGATCACGGCGCAGTTGGCCACGCCTTTTTCTCCCGACTATAGAGGGAGCGTTTTATTTATAGAAGATATTAACGAATCGCTCTATAAAATAGATCGTCATCTCGCACAATTGCGCTATGCCGACGTGTTACGGAATCTTGCCGCTTTAATAATTGGTGATTTTATAAATTGTGAGGCCGATCAGAAAGAACTTCGCGCGCTATTCAGGGAATATGTTTCCGATTATAAATACCCTGTTTTGTTCAATTTCCCCTACGGCCATTCTGCAAAGAAAACAAGCCTGCCCATAGGGGCTGTTTGCGCAATCGATACGACCAACAACATCATCGAAACAGCTTCTTGTTATCAACAATTATAATAGACTTTTAGAATAAGGAGAAAGGGATAAACGATCATTTTTCAGCGATTTCCTTAAATCTTTAAAAATAATCTCCCCTTAAACGGTATTCCGATTGACTATATATGATTATTTTGTTAACTTTATCATTTTTAAGATATTAGCACAGGAAACCTACTATTTTCAGTTACATAAATCTTCAATTTTGATTTTTTTCTGCAGGAGCGCTAAATGGGATTATCATTTTTAAACTTTTTTTCATCGGACATTGGTATTGATCTTGGCACGGCCAATACATTAATATATGTAAAAGGCAAAGGAATTGTAGTAAACGAACCATCCATTATTGCCTTGGAAGAGAACAGCGACAAGGTGATTGCCGTAGGCGACGAAGCGCGGCAGATGCTTGGCAGAACGCATCAGGACATCGTAACAATCCGCCCTTTGAAAGACGGTGTGATTGCCGATTTCGAAGCCAATGAAATTATGATTCGCGAATTCATCAAGAAAGCGAACATTAACCGCATGATGCTCGGCAAGATTGTAGTTTGCGTTCCTTCGGGTATTACCGAGGTAGAAAAACGCGCCGTTCGCGATTCAGCCGAACGCGCAGGCGCCCGCGAAGCGCATCTCGTGGCCGAAGCTATGGCCTCGGCTATAGGCGTAGGGCTGGACATACAGGAACCAATCGGCAACATGATTGTTGATATCGGTGGCGGAACGGCTGAAATTGCCGTAATTTCACTTAACGGCATTGTTCATCACACCTCCATTCGCGTTGGCGGGGATGAAATGAATCAGGCTATTATTCACTATTTCAAGAAAAATTATAATTTACTGATTGGCGAGAAATCGGCCGAAAATTTAAAATGCGATATCGGTTCAGCCGCGCCTTTGGATGAAGAAATGTCTACGGAAGTAAAAGGGCGCGATTTGGTTGACGGTATTCCCAAAACAATCGAAGTAACCTCGCAGCAAATTCGCAGCGCTCTAAACGACTCCATTATGACTATAATCGACGCCGTTAAACTTTCATTGGAACGCACGCCGCCCGAACTGGCTTCCGATATCCTCGACCGCGGTATTATCCTCACCGGCGGCGGTGCGCTGTTAAGGAATCTCGATGTGCGCATTAGGGAAGAGACCTCCATGCCCATTCACGTTGCGGAAGATCCTCTGACCTGCGTGGCAAGAGGCTGCGGCGCCATTTTAGACGAACCGGATCGCTATGAAAAAGTGTTATTGAAACAGAGACGAACAAATTAAGCGCTTAAGTTGGTAAACTTTTTACTTACAAATTTGCTTGTATGTCATCGCGCGTTTTACCGAAGCAATCTATAAGCGATTGGCAACAAACGGATTGTTTCCTTTAGGCATTGTTCGGAACAAGCTGTCTCCTCGCATTGACCTTTTATCATTGCAAATGCATTTATGAAAATGTTCTGCTAATACCCTAACGGAAACAAGTCTCTGCAAAAAAATGAAGGCTTGCAGCCAAATTTAAAAAAGCGTCTTTCCTAATCCCGAGAATGAGTTTGGATCGACCTTTGGACGTAAGCGCTTAATAATACAAAACCCACAAAAATAAAAGAGACTCGTGAAGGAATTTATAAACTATTTAACCCGTTTCAGGGAATCATTTCTTCTTTTTATACTGGTAATTATTTCCTTTGCCTTGATGACGACTAGCGATTCCGCCATTAAAAAAGGATTAGAGGCGTCCAACCTCTACATAATTGCATCCATTCAAAAAAGCATTACCTCTATCGGCGGTTATTTCGGCCTTTACGAAGAGAATATAGCGCTTAAGCTGGAAAACACCTATTTATCATACGAAAATTACACCCTTCAAGACGCGCTTTTGGAAAACATCCGCCTTAAAAAATTACTTCAGTTTAAGTATGAATTGGACGCTGAAATTATTCCGGCAAAGGTAATCGGATTTAGCCCTACCGATGTGGTAACCGGGGTATTGCTTTCAACGGAAGATTATAAAAAGATATCCCTCAATTCTGCCGTAATCACCACAGACGGTCTCGTCGGCAAAATCGTCAAAATGGCCGGACAATACGCCGTTTGCCAAATTTTGTATGACGCCAACAGCAGGGTGAGCGTGCGTATTCAACGAAACAGGGAACTCGGTATTCTGGCTTCCGACGGCAACAATGCGTTATATTTAAAAAACATTCCTAATACGATAAAGATTGTTCAGGGCGATGTTTTGTTCACCTCGGGATTTAGTCAGATATATCCCCCGAATATTAAAGTGGGGGTTATTACTTCGGCTAAGATAAATGAAGAACGCTTATTTCAGGATATTCAAGTGTCGCCGAGCGTCAACTTTAACAGTTTGGAAGAAGTTTTTATTATACAGGTGCATGAATCAAATGAACAGTGATTCAAAATATGCCGTCATTTTAACGGCCGTTTTCGGTATTTCCGCCGTAATATTGCAACTCACCCTTACGCCGCTTATTGAAATCAACGGTTGGCATCCCGATTTTGTGATTGTAATCATTCTGTTTCTCGGTAAACGATTTGAGTCCATTTCCGGCTCTCTCGCCGGTTTTTTTCTCGGTATAATTCAGGATTCGCTTTCACCGCTGCCCTTAGGCATCTCCGCCCTTTCAAAATCAATTATCGGATATGCCGCCGGTAAAACCGAACGGTTTCGTTTTGAAGGCATTCTATATTATCTGTGGTTTCTGTTTCTTATTTTCTTAAATGAACTGATTTTCTATTTCTTTTTTCAATTTAAAACCACCTTATCTTTTGATACGCTTTTATTTTCGAGGGTATTTCCCAATACGCTCTATACAACTTTAATTCTGTTTTTTGCCGTAAATTTCATAGGTAAATATTTTAACGAAGACAACTAATGGATTTTAGCAAATCATCGCTTTCGATAAAACGCTGGATATACGCAGGCGTCATTTTTCTAACGTTTATAATTTTGATTATCGGTTTTATTCGTCTTCAGGTAACGAATCGGGATATCTATGTCCTCAAATCACTCAACAACAGTATAAGGAAAATGCAGGTATATGCCGTACGGGGATTGATTTTCGATAATAAAGGTAAAATTTTGGTCGATAACCGTCCTTCATTTTCCTTAGCCATTATTCCGAGAGTGGCCGATCAGCAAAAAATAAAAGATGTTTGCACGCATTTCAATATTGATTACGATGAAGTAAGAAAAAAGCTTAAAAAATCCTACGGATTTCGTCCAATCACCGTAGCCAGGGATATTAGTCAGGAATGGGTTATCTGGCTTGAAGAAAACCGACTGGAACTGCCGGGCATAATTAATATAATCGAACCGAAACGTTATTATACGCAGGGCGTTAAATCTCCGCACATTTTCGGTTATGTGGGCGAAGTAACCCCAAGAGAGCAGAAACTGCATCCGGAATACGAACAAGGGGATCTGGTTGGCAAAAAAGGATTGGAGAAAGAGTACGATCTGCAGCTACGCGGCAGTAAAGGGGTAAAATTTGTTACCGTTGACGCTTCTGGACGCGAACTCGGCGAACTTGATATTAAACGCGATATTCCTCCTATACACGGCACCGACTTACAATTATGCCTTGATTACGAACAACAGGCTTTTGCCGAATCGCTAATGACGGGATATAACGGCGCGCTGGTTGCTATCGACACAAAAACAGGCGGTATTTTGGCTCTCGTCAGCAAGCCAGATTACGACCCAAGGGATTTATCCGGAAAAATTAAGGCGGATGTCTGGGCGGAACTGTTAAACAATGAAAATCACCCGCTTTACGACAGAGCCTTACAAAACGGCTACCCTCCCGGGTCGACCTTTAAAATGGTTGCCGCAACCGCCGCTTTGCAGGAAGGTATTATAACGCCGCAATGGCAAGCCTTCTGCCCGGGTTATTTTCGTCTGGGACGCAAAATTATCCATTGCTGGAATTCAAAAGGACACGGCACCCTAAATCTCACCCAAGCCATAAAATACTCCTGTAATGTCTATTTCTTTCAGCTCGGCTTGAAAATCGGTTTGGAAACATGGTCAAAGTACAGTCAGCTTTACGGATTCGGACATAAAACGGGTATCGATTTGCCCGGTGAAAACAAAGGGTTGGTGCCGACGATTGACTATTTTAACAAGAGATACGGTAAGAACGGATGGACAAAAGGCAATCTGGCCAATCTGGCAATAGGTCAGGGCGAACTACTTACCACGCCTTTACAAATCGCTCAATATGCCATGATTATCGGCAATAAAGGGGTTTATTATACGCCTCATCTTGTAAAACATTTTTATGATTATAAAACACAGTCATTTATAAATTATCCCATACATAAAAAGTTTGTTAAGGGAATTTCTCCCGAAACATTTGATGTTATTCGAAACGGTATGAAAGAAGTTATGGAAGGCGGTACCGGCTGGTTCGGAAAGGTTCCGGGAATCGATATGGCGGGAAAAACGGGAACAGCTCAGAATCCGCACGGAGAACCGCACGCCTGGTTTATCGCTTTTGCTCCCTACGACGATCCGGAAGTGGCCATTTCGGTTATTATTGAAAACGGGGGGCACGGCGGCGCGGCGGCGGCTCCTATTGCCAGAAAATTTCTGGAAAAATATTTTTTCGGTCATTTAATACCGCGTCATGCGCCTAAACCGGATTCGGTTAAAATTGAAGACGATCTGGATTCGCTGATCGTTCCCATGGATATTTTTAAAATCGAACCGTTAAAAATAACGCCGCAAAAAAAGGAAAATTAATGAGACGTTCTTTTACCTTTAAATTAGACATTAGCTTGTTTATACAGGTTTTAATTTTAATCACCATAGGACTTTTTGCCGTCTACAGCGCCACCCGCACGCCCGACGCCGCGGAAACCGGCCTGTTTAATAAACAATTATCATTTGCCCTATTCGGTATAATTATCATTTTGCTTGCCGCTTATATCCCTTTTCGACTATTCGAACGGCTTGCCGCTCCCTTATATATATTATCTGTTTTATTGTTGATTGCAGTCTATTTTATCGGCGCCAAAGGACAGGGGATTGCGCGCTGGATCGCTTTGGGACCGCTTAAAATTCAACCCGCCGAAATTGCCAAACTATCCACTATCCTAATGACGGCAAAATACTTATCGAGCAGGGAAGTTAATATTAACCGATTCAAACACTTGAGTATTACATTTTTAATCATTTTACTGCCGTTTATTCTTATTGCCAAACAGCCGGATTTAGGCACGTCGCTTGTTTTTCTTGCTTTGCTTATTCCCGTGCTTTTTTGGGCCGACTTAAATTGGTTTGCTCTATTTGTTATTATTTCACCGGCTTTAACGATGCTTTTATCTTTCAATTTTTATGCGTTACTCGCATGGATGTTTGTTCTATCCGTTATTTTGTATCTTTCGCGACGCAAAACCATTTTTCTGATTCTTATATTCTTATCCCATATCTTCATCGGAATGATAACGCCGCAGCTTTGGGGACAGCTTAAACCTTACCAACAAAAACGTATTTTGACTTTTGCCGATCCAGAATCCGACCCGAAAGGCGCGGGTTATCAAATCATACAAAGTAAAGTGGCAATCGGTTCGGGCGGAATTTGGGGCAAAGGCTATATGGAAGGCTCTCAAACACAGCTGCGTTTTTTGCCCGCCCAACACACGGACTTTATTTTCTCTGTAATCGGAGAAGAGAAAGGGCTGATCGGGGTAATTTTTACACTGATTGTTTTTCTAATGCTGCTACTTTATTTGCTCTATCTCGCATCGATCGTAAAATCACGTTTTTCCAGTATGGTTATCATCGGTATAACAACGGTTTTATTTTTTCATATCGTAATTAATGTGGGTATGACGGTGGGATTAGCGCCGGTTACCGGTCTGCCGCTGCCTTTTATAAGTTACGGAGGTTCTTTTTTGCTGTCCACTCTATTAATGATTGCCGTGGTAAATAATTTTTCCGTAAATCGTTTTGAGATATAGCGCTTTTGAATATAAACAGTATCACATAAAAAAAAGCGTCGTCCGCAGACGACGCCTTGGATTCTAAAATCAGGCTTTATCCCAACCGCCTTTAGAGCGCAGTTCTTCGATAATTTTTGCCGCGCGTCTTTTCAGTTCCACATAATCCGTTTTAGCTACGCGATTAAGCGGCATCTCGCCATATTCGACAATCTCAACATGGCCGGGACGTTTATAGGACGCCATCTCTTTACAGACTTCATTGACGTCTTCGGCGCTCAATGAAGCGCCCTGTTTCTTTTCGACAAAAGCGACAATCCCTTCGGAAAAAACTTCATGCTCCACGCCGACAACGGCGACATGACCGGCCTTTTCTTTCAGATTACCGGAAATAAACTCTTCTACCTCAGTGGGAAAAACATTGTATCCCTTAGGCTTAATCAACAGCTTGGAACGACCTGCAAAATGGAGACCCAGGTCGTCGTAACTTCCAAGATCGCCGGTATAAACATAACCGTCGGTGGAAAGCGTCTTGCGAGTATTCTCCTCATCGTTTAGATAACCGAGAAATATTTGCGGGCCGTAAAAACAGATTTCGCCGACCTGACCAGGTTTCTTCTCTTCGCCCGCCGTGCCGTCTTCTTTCATGGGTTCGCGGATAGATATGGGACAGAAAGGCGCATCGAAACCGATACTGGATAAGATATCGTCCACCGTACCGTCCAGCGAGGTATAGGTGCAAAAACCGGCTGTTTCCGTCAACCCCAATCCGCTGCCGAACTTGGGCGCCATTTTGGAAAGCTGTTCCAAAAATTGCCGTGTAACCGCTTGACCACCGTAAAGTGCAAATTTCAAAGAAGATAAATCATAATCTTTATAATTAGGCAAACGCCACTCCATGGAAAAAAGCGCCGGTATTTGCCCGAAAACCGTCACCTTATGTTTTTGAATGGCGTCAAGAGATTCGTCCGGTTTAAACACATGCAACAAAACGCTCTTTCCTCCGCCCCAAATCATGGTAGCCAACTGTTCCGTAGTACAGCCCACATGGCTCGGAGGCAGGTTTACCAGCATCGTATCTTCGGCGCGCATATCAAAAGCCGTACCGAGCGCAATATTTTGCATCAAAATATTTTCCGAGCAGAGCAGCGCCGGTTTGGGATACCCGGTAGAACCCGTCGTAAAAATGATTAAAATAGGATCGCGCTTATCCACTTTCTTTTGCGCCCTGTTCACCTTTCCGGTCAGCATTGACAAAATAAAAACTTTTTTAATATCTTCGGCAAATTTTGTAATACCGATGGCGCCTTCGACAATTTGATCTTCTTCTTTTTGAAACTGTACAAAAGTTTCTACGCTGCCGCCGTTTTGTTTTCCGTGTTTTTTGATCATTGATGAGATAATCGGACGGAAATCGGTTACCGGCGTATTGCCGAGCGAGAAGAAAGCCTTAGGTTTCATTTTTTTAAAACTTTCATCCACTTCATGCTCTTTTAAACGCGGATCAAGCGGCGCAATGATTGCCCCGATGCGGTAACAAGCATACATTAAATAGACATGTTCTTTCAATAAAACCAGCATTGTGGCTACAACGTCGCCTTTTTTAACGCCAATCTTTAACAACTTAGCCGCAAAGGCTTTTGATTTTGTAGCAAAATCTTTCCAGGTTACTTTTTCCCCTGTGTTGTATTCGATTAAAGCGACTTCATTGGGTTTTTCTTTGGCCCAGCGGTCAACCCAATCGAACATACGGGGATATTGGTCTAATTCCTTTAGACGGGCATTGCACAGCTCGTCTGTTTTGGGATCATACATAAGCGTCTCCTCTTTTTTTTACCCTATTTTTAAATATCCGCCTCTTATAACATATTCATTCTTTCGGTTAAGCGTTTCAAAAAAATAATCGCCGGAAGCATTCTTAATAAAATTAACGGTCAAGCGATCCGGCGGCAGAACATAGCCGGTAAACTTACCCGCCAACGCCGTTATTTTTGCGTGAGCGCCTGGGATATGTTTACTAATGACGCTGACGCTTCTCGCCAGCGTTGCCGTTCCCTGTAAAAGGATTCCCGGTAAACCCATTGAACGGGCATATTCCCGATTCGTATGTATGGGATTGACAATATCGCTGCAACCGTCGTAAATATAGGAATCCAGCGCTGAGATTTCTATTATTTCCGAAAAATAGTCCCCTGTTATTTGCCGTCGTTCCATCTGCGGTATTTCCCCAATACTTCGCCCGTCATCCGAGCACCTAACGCCCAAGACAATGGCGCTGACATACTCTTTTATCAATTGAACGCCCGATTTATTACAATACTCAAAACGAATGGTAATTTTTACACCTAACTTATGCGGCCGCAGACTTATCAGCGTCGCTTTCACTTTAAGTTCATTCCCCGGCTTTAGCGGTTGCAAAATCTCAAGATACTCTCCTTGATGAATTAAGTGGTCTCTCAAATCCACGGGAAAGCGAACATCCCATAACAAATCGAGGCGCTCAACCATTTGCCAGGATATTCTGGACGGAAAAAGCGGATGCATTACGGGAGCGTCTTCTCCATTTTCATAAAGCAAGGGATTCTCATCAAAGAGCGCCGCGCTATAGTTGGTCAAATGCCGAAAATTTACCAAATAACGAAACGGTTTTGTACAGCTTCCTACAATAGACGAATCGATAAGAGCCCTCTTTTTTAAAAATGTTTTATAAAATAATTTTAGTTTAGTATCACCAGTTGCCACATTCAAAATACCGCCGTTTGCCGTTATGATTATCTTTTTTCATTTTTCATTCATCCTTTAACCCACGTCGTTCCAACAGCGGCTCGATATCCGGTTCTCTGCCGCGGAAGCGTTTATACAGCGTCATAGCGTCTTCCGTGCCACCGCGCGAAAGCATATTTTTGCGAAAGGATTCCGCCGTCTTTTTATCAAATATACCATTCTCTTTAAATGCCTGAAAAGCATCGGCATCCAAAACCTCGGCCCAAATATAGCTGTAGTAACCCGCCGAATACCCTCCGGCAAAAATGTGACTGAAATAGGGACTGCGGTAACGCACTACGATTTGCGGAATAAGGCCTATTTTATCCATCGCTTTTGTTTCAAACTTATTTACATCATAATCGTTTGTTTGCGTTAACGTGTGCCAATCCATATCGAGATAGGCTGCTGCAAGATATTCAACCGTGGCAAAGCCTTGATTAAAATGACCGCTGTTTCTTATTTTTTCAATTAACCCTTGGGGTATGGGTTTACCCGTTTTATAATTATGAGCATACATCTTCAAAACTTGCGGTTCTGCAGCCCAGTTTTCCATAACTTGCGAAAAAGTCTCCACAAAATCTCGCGCCACATCCGTACCCGATAGCGAAGGATAGGTACAGTCGGATAACAGACCGTGAAGCGCATGACCGAATTCATGAAACAGCGTTTGCACCTCTTCAAAACTTAACAAGGCCGGTTTATCGCCTGCGGGCTTGGAAAAATTGCAAACATTGCAAATAATCGGCGTAATTTTTTTACCGTCCATACGCGATTGCTTGCGATAGGCTTCCATCCAGGCGCCGCCTCGTTTACTGGCGCGCGGAAAATAATCCGTATATAGTAGACCGATATGCCTGCCGTCCGCCTCTTTCACTTCAAATACTTTAACGTCTTTGTGATAAACGGGAATATCCTTGCGTTCCGTAAAGGTAATGCCGTAAAGACGATGAGCGACTTCAAAAGCGCCGGCGCGCACGTTTTCCAGCTTGAAGTAAGGGCGCAACGCTTCTTCGTCCAGATCATATTTTTCTTTGCGCAGCTTTTCGGCATAATACCACCAGTCCCAGGGCATTAACTTAAATTTGCCGCCGGATTTGTTGATCGTGCGCTGCAATTCAGCCGCTTCCTTTTTAGCCATAACCAAGGCCGGCTGCCAAATTTTATCAAGCAAATTATAAACATTATGCGGATTCTTTGCCATATTTTCTTCCAAGACAAAATCCGCATGGCTTTTATATCCCAGTAAATGCGCCTTTTCAATGCGCAAATTGACTATTTTTCTGACATTATCCTTATTATCCAATTCGTCATCATGATTTCCGCGGCTTATATAACCTTTAAACATTTTTTCCCGCAAAACCCGTTTATCGGAATATTGCAAAAAAGGAATTAAACTCGGTTTGTGCAGCGTAAAGACCCATTTACCATCATAACCGCGCTCTTTGGCTGTTTGTGCGGCTGCGATTATCACATTCCGCGGTAAACCTCTTAATTCTTCCTTTTTATTCAAAATCATTTCGAAGCGATTATTTTCTTTCAATATATTCTCGCCGAATTTAAGCGACAATAACGATAGCTCTTTATTGATTTTTCGCAGTTTCTTTTTATCCGCTTCATTCAGGTTCGCTCCGCCGCGCACAAAATCTTTGTAATACTTTTCAAGCAATCTATTTTGTTCCACCGATAACGATAAATTATTTCGTTGTTCGTAAACCGTCTTTATGCGGGCAAACAATTTAGCGTTTAAATTAATATCATCGTGGTGTTTGGAGAGCAGCGGCGACACTTCCTTGGCTATTTTCTGTAACGTATCGCTCGTTAAGGCGGAATTGAGATTATAAAACACGCTACTGACCTTATCAAGCAATTTACCGCTGCGTTCCAGCGCTTCAATTGTATTTTCAAAGGTCGGCGCCTCCTTGTTATCGCTTATGGCCGCAATTTCCCGCTGTTGACGACTGATGCCTTCTTTAAAAGCGGGCAGATAATCTTTCGGTTTAATTTCGTTAAACGGCGGAGCGCCGAAAGGAGTTTTCCAGTCCGTAAAAAAGGGGTTCTGTTCCTCTTTTGTACAGGAGATTGTCTGAGCTAAAAGCATCATCATGATTAATAGCAATCCTTTTCTCATCGTTGATTCCTTTTTGATTTTACGGGTATATATTTTTGTAAAATACAAAAATTATATGCATAGATGCAATTTTTTAGCGTTGCGTTTTTCTACGACCGTTTTAATCTGATTTTACCCTTATTCGATTAATAGTATCGGAATTTCAAAGTTTACGCTTATTTCATCTAAGTTAAATCCAAAATTTTGTGAATTAAATCCATTGCTTGACTAATTGGAATATCAGTTTATAACGTGAAGATTTATACAGCCTTCATAAATTCGGGATCGACAGTGGCGCCTACCGTACGAGAAGTTGAATTTTCTCTGTTTATGTCCAGCCGCAAATTAAACCGCTTATTTAAACGCACTTTTGTAGAAAACGATCGTTACAGCAGGTATCTGCCGTATATGGGTGAAATTCATAGAAATGTAAGACGCGCTTTGGAACGCCGTACCGGAGGGTAGCACACTTGTCATTGCGAGCGATGAAGGAGCGCGTTAATCCCGGTCGGAGACTACAAACAATGTTCAAGCCCTTTTTACCGAAACCAAAATACTGCCATGACATCGCTATAATGAAAATTTGCGCCGATCCACTTGCAAGATTGCTCCACTCCAAAGTAAAAATATGTTGATATTTTATGTTTTAATATGCATATTGTACTTTTGATATCGGAACTTATTTCATTTTCATGAAGGGGGGGGGCGGAATGACCATCACGCACCACAACACGCAGCAGGGCGTTATTGTTATATTGGCGCCGCAGCGTCTTACCGTAAATGTATCCGGTGAATTAAAAGAGATTATAAAAGAATATATGACAGCCGGTCATTATAAAATCGTTATTAATTTATCCTCTACAAGATTTATGGACTCCAGCGGTCTCGGAGCTATTATTTCATTCATTGAAAAATTAAGAGAAAAAAAGGGCGATATCCGTCTCGCTTCGCCGCAAAAATATATCCGAGAGATCCTGGAATTAACACATATTAACCAGGTTATTAAGTCCTACGAGTGCGAACATGAAGCTGTGGAGAACTTTATCGTTTAAGTCCCCGCAAATTGCGTCATTCTTTTAATGCCTCTTTAAATACCCTTCGATTATCGTCGACATATTCTTGATTTTTTGGCGTAAAGGAAACGATTAATCCAAAAGTTATATCGATTGCGAGCTGCATCGCCGACCATATTGCCGGCGTAAATTCAAGGAAACGATTAATCCAAAAGTTATATCGATTGCGAGTGCTATCAAAAAAGCCTTTTGGGCGCCAGCAGGGATATGCGCCAATAAAATTGAATATCATCTTTGGCGCCGTTATAAAAGCTCTCCACATAGCCGGCGCCGAAGCGAACAGGCCCTTCGCCAAATGAAAGCTGCGCGCCGTAAGAATATACTTCGTCACTAACGCTGTTTTCGACACGGGCGTAATCGTAAAAACCATTAATCGTCAGGTTGGTTATCGGTATAAAGAGCAGCGCCATTTGGCTGTTTTTAGCTAAATAATAGATCAATTCTCCGCTTGCCCAAAGCAGCTTATTTCCGTAAAGATTTCTGCTAATTCCCCTAACGGTTCTGGTGTAGGTATAATCTCTCGGCATATCCAATTCATAATAACCGTCAACGCCGACGCCATTTCCAAGGGGAAAATTTCCATTTTGGTTCAAATAGGTTCCCGTCGCCATTATTCCGATACGTTCCGAAAGCAAGTTTGTAGCAACGGTCATATCAAATTCCGTAATCGAGAATTTATAAGCCGTTTCAAACGAATTAAAATAGCTTGCCGTTAGATTAAAATGCCGTTTCGCCAAAGCCGGATAAAACGTTGTGGGCAAATTATAATCAAACCCGAGGCTTACGGTCGGGCCGTTATAACTAAATTGTGAAGGCACGCCCAAATAATCTTTTATCGTTATAAAATTCCGGTAAGTGTACGAAAGCATCGGAGATAACGACAGCCGCCGATTGCCGGAAATATTTAACGGTTTCGCCCAAGTGAAATCACCAAGATCCTGTTTTGAGACAATTTGACCGTTTTCATAATAAGCGAAAATAACAG